>JABMNR010000027.1 GCA_013203465.1 Alphaproteobacteria bacterium | reverse complement strand
CGACACGCACAGCCGTTCAGCATTGGGCTGAACTGCTCGTTCGGGGCGGCGGATCTGCGGCCACACGTGCTGGAGCTGGCGCGGATTGCCGATGTGCCGATCAGTGCACATCCCAACGCGGGGTTGCCGAATGAGTTGGGCGAGTTCGAGGAGACGGCTGAGATCACGTCGGGGCAGCTTGGCGAGTGGGCGACGTCGGGCTTGGTGAACATCGTGGGCGGGTGCTGCGGTACGACGCCGGAGCACGTGAGACAGATTGCGGCAGCAGTAGCCGAGCAAGCGCCGCGCCCGATCCCAGTGATTGAGCCACGGATGCGGCTGGCGGGGATCGACGCCTTCGAGGTGGTCGCTTGACCAGCGAGGGCGCGTCGGAAGCCAGCGAGCTTGCCCCAGAACGACCGACCGCTTCTTTCATCAACATCGGCGAGCGCACGAACGTCACGGGATCGGCGCGATTCCGGAAGCTGATCGCGGCCGACGACTACGAGGCTGCGGTTGAGGTGGCGCGTCAGCAGGTGCAGAGCGGCGCGCAGATCCTCGATGTGAACATGGACGAGGGGCTGCTCGACAGCGAGGCGGCGATGACCACCTTCGTCAACCTGCTCGCCGCCGAGCCGGACATCGCCCGCGTGCCGATCATGGTCGACAGCTCGAAATGGAGCGTGATCGAGGCCGGGCTTAAATGCCTCCAGGGTAAGGGTATCGTCAATTCGATCAGCATGAAAGAGGGCGAGGGACCGTTCCTGGAGCAGGCGCGGCTTGTCCGCCGCTATGGCGCCGCCGTGGTGGTGATGGCGTTCGACACCGACGGCCAGGCGGAAACCGCCGAGCGCAAGTTTTCGATCTCCAAGCGAGCCTATGACCTGTTGGTGGACCAGGTCGGGTTCCCGCCCGAGGACATTATTTTCGACCCGAACATCTTCGCCGTCGCCACTGGCATCGAGGAACACAACGATTACGCCCGCGCCTTCTTTGAGGCGACCCGGCTGATCAAGCACGGCCTGCCGCACGCGCATGTCTCGGGCGGGGTGTCCAACGTGTCGTTCTCGTTCCGCGGCAACAACACCGTGCGCGAGGCGATGCACGCCTGTTTCCTGTACTACGCCATCGAGGCCGGGCTGGACATGGCGATCATCAACGCCGGCGCGTTGCCGGTCTATCAGGACATTCCCGAGGATCTGCGCGAGCGGATCGAGGACGTGCTGCTGAACCGACGCTCGGACGCGACCGACCGATTGTTGGAGATCGCCGACGATCATCGCGGCGGCGGCGCCGCCAGGGCGGTCATCGATGTCGCGTGGCGTCAGGCGCCGGCTAGCAAGCGGCTGGAGCACGCGCTGGTTCACGGTATCGGCGACTATATCGAGGCCGATGTGGAGGAAGCGCGGCAAGCCGCGACCCGCCCGCTCGACGTCATCGAGGGGCCGTTGATGGACGGCATGAACGTCGTCGGTGACCTGTTCGGCGCCGGCAAGATGTTCCTGCCCCAGGTGGTGAAATCGGCCCGCGTCATGAAGAAGGCGGTGGCGGTTCTGTTGCCCTACATCGAGGCCGAGAAGGAGAAAATCGGCGACCTGCGGCCCAAGGGCAAGATCCTGATGGCCACCGTGAAGGGCGATGTGCACGACATCGGCAAGAACATCGTCGGCGTGGTGCTACAGTGCAACAACTACGACGTGGTCGATCTCGGGGTGATGGTGCCGGCGGCGCGCATTCTGGAAGTCGCCGCCGAGGAGAAGGTCGACGCGATCGGCCTCAGCGGCCTGATCACCCCAAGCCTGGACGAGATGGTCTACGTCGCCTCCGAGATGAAGCGCGAAGGTCTGAATCTGCCGCTGCTGATCGGCGGGGCGACCACGTCGAAGATGCATACCGCCGTCAAGATCGACCCGGCCTATGACGGTCCCGTGGTCTACGTGACCGATGCCAGCCGGGCGGTGGGCGTCGTCCAGACCCTGTTGTCCGACACCGGGCGTGCCGCGTTCACCGCCGAGGTGCGGGCCGACTACCAAAAGATGGCTGCGGGTCGGCGCCGTGGCCGGACCGATCGCAAGCGGATCAGCCTTACCGAGGCGCGGGCCAACCGTTTGGCGCTGGATTGGTCGAGCGGCACGCCACCGCGCCCGAACCTCACCGGGATACAGGCGTTTGCCGATTACCCGCTGGACGAATTGGCGGAGCGGATCGATTGGCAACCGTTCTTCGCCACCTGGGAGCTGCGCGGCCGGTTCCCCGACCTGTTGGACGACCCGGTGATCGGCGAGGCCGCCCGTCCGCTGTGGCGGGATGCGCAGGAGATGCTCGACCAGATCGTGTCGGAGCGTTGGGCCAAACCACGCGCGGTGATTGGCTTTTGGCCGGCGGCGGCGGCGGGTGACGATATTCATCTGTTCACCGACGAGACGCGCTCCGAGACGCTGGCTGTCAGCCATACCCTCCGGCAGCAGATGCCCCGTGAGGGTTCGGGGGACGGCGCCAAGGCCAACCGCGCGCTGGCCGATTACATCGCGCCGGCCGACAGCGGTATTGCCGACTGGCTGGGTGGTTTCATCGTCACGGCCGGCCCCGAAATCGACACCAAGGCCAAGGCGTTCGAAGAGGCGGGGGATATGTACTCCTCGATCATGGTGAAGGCGCTGGCCGACCGCTTGGCCGAGGCGTTTGCCGAGCGCATGCACGAGCGGGTGCGCGCCGAATTCTGGGGTTACGCGCCGGGTGAGGCACTGACCAACGAGGCGTTGGTCGCCGAGCGCTATCGCGGTATCCGTCCGGCCCCCGGCTACCCCTCCTGCCCCGATCACACCGAGAAGCACACGCTGTTCCAGCTTCTCTCCGGCGAAGAGATGACGGGGGTTAGCTTGACCGAATCCTTCGCGATGTGGCCGGCCTCTTCGGTGTCTGGCTGGTACTTCGCGCACCCCGAGGCGCGGTATTTCGGCCTCGGCCGCATCGAACGCGATCAGGTCGAGGATTACGCGCGCCGCAAGGGCGAGAGCGTTGCCTGGGCCGAGAAATGGCTCGCGCCATCCTTGGCCTACGAGCCGGAAGACCCGAAAGAGACCACGGCCCAGGAAGCAGCTTAAGCCGAGGGCCTTCCACAGGATTGCCACGGCCGGTTTGACACCGCGCGGTCCGCGCGGTACCGCAGCGCGCCATGGTCGACGCCGCTCTCCCGATAGCCATTTCCAGCTCACCTCCCGCCGACCGCGCCGCCCAACGCGCGGCTGAGCGTCGACGGGCGCGCTGGTTGGCGTCGCGGGCTCGAAGCGAGATGCCACGGCTGATCCCCACCGTCGCGGTCATGGGGGTCGCCGGACTGCTGGCGGTGCCGCAAGCCTGGCTGTTGGCTGGATTGATCGCCACCTTGTTGTCCGGAACGCCGGCTGCGGGTTTGATGACGCCGACGGTGCTTGTGGTGGGCGTTCTGGCGGTCCGTGCGGCGTTGTCGGCCCTGGCGGAGATACAGGCATCGGCGGCGGCCCAGCGCGTAAAGGCACAGGTTCGAGCCGAGCTGACAAAGGCCCTGGCCAAGTTAGGCCCGGCGTGGCTGGCTGCCCGGCCGAGTGGTGCCGTTACCGCGACCGTGGTCGATCTGACCGAGGCTTTGGACGGTTATGTCGCGCGCTTCCTGCCGATCCAGGTACTGGCCGTGGTTCTGCCGCTAGCCTTCCTGGTGCCGGTGTTCCTGATCGATGTGGGAACCGGGTGGATCCTGGCCATCGCCGGAGCCTGTGTGCCGGTGGCGATGGGGGTGGTCGGCTGGCGCACGGCGGCGACGGCGCGGGCGCAGATGACGGCCATGGCCCGTGCCGGCGGCTATTTCCTCGACCGGTTGCAGGGGCTTGCGACGCTGAAATTGTTCGGCGAGATCGAGCGCGAGGCCGGACGCATCGCCGCCGTGGCCGATGATCTGCGCCGCCGCACCATGGCGGTGCTGCGGTTGGCGTTTCTATCGTCGACGGCGCTGGAACTGCTGGCCTCGGGAGCCTTGGCGGTGGTCGCGATCCGTTTGGGGGCCGGGATGATCGACGGCTCGGGGACGGTCGCGGCGCGCGAGGCGTTGTTCCTGCTGATTTTGATTCCCGAAATCTTCTTGCCGCTACGGCGCTTGGGCCAGCATTATCACGACCGCGCGGCGGCGATGGCCGGCGCCGAGGCGATGCTGGAGCTGCTCGACGCGGCCGATGCCATGCCCGAGGAGAGCGGGAACGACCGGCTCGCCATGCCGCCGGCGCTTGTCTTCGAGGGAGTCAGTCTGATCCGCCAGGATGGGCGGCGTGCGTCGCTGGACGCTGTGTCCTTCACGGCCGGTGCGGGCGAGACCGTGGCCCTGGTGGGGGAAAGCGGTGCCGGTAAATCCTCGATCCTGGCGATACTGCTCGGCACGGAACGGCCAACCGCCGGAAGGATCCTGGTTGATGGGGTGCCGGTCGCGGGCGTGGCGCTGCGGCCGTCGGTGGCCTGGGCCGGACAAAGCCCCCGGGTGTTGGCTGCGAGCCTAGCCGATAACCTCCGGTTGGGCTGTCCCGATGCACCGGTCGAGAACCTGTTGACGGCGCTGGCGGCGGTGCGTCTGGATCAGTGGGCCGATGCTTTGCCCGATGGGTTGGACACGATGATCGGCGAGGGTGGACGCGGGCTGTCGGGCGGTGAGGCGCGGCGCCTTGGCCTGGCCCGCACGATGGTACGTGACGCGCCGCTGGTCCTGCTGGACGAACCGACCGCCAATCTGGATCGGACGAGCGAGGCGGCGATGCTCGACGCACTCGACCGATTGCGCGCCGGACGGACCGTTATCATCGCCACCCATTCGCCGGCGGTGATCGAACGGGCCGATCGGATCGTCCGGTTGGCGCGTGGTCGGGTGATCGAGCCGCCCGCGAGGGAGGCGCCGGATGGCTGACCTGATGTATTTCCTGCGCTTGGCGCGTCGCCAGGCCGGGTGGATGGCAGTAGGGCTGGCCGCCGCCTTGTTTGTGATGGGTGCCGGGATCGCGTTGCTGGGGCTCGCGGGCGGGATGGTGGCGGGCGGGATGATGGCAGGCGTGGTGGTCGCGGGGGCGGCGGTCCTGCTGCGCGCACTCGCGGTCGGGCGCGCGATCGCCCGCTATCTCGAACGGCTGCTGACCCACGAGGCGACGTTTCGGGTGCTGGCCGATCTGCGGCTGTGGTTCTTCAAGCAAACGGCGCCCCTGTCTCCCGGCAGGCTTGACGGCTTGCGCGCGAGCGATCTGTTGTCGCGTCTGGTCGGCGATATCGATGCCTTGGACGGCCTCTACCTGCGCCTGATCACGCCGGGTGTGGTGGCGATCGCGGCGGCGATGATCCTCGCGGTCGTTCTCGGTGGCGTGAGCATGGTAATGGCGGTCCTGGTGCTTGGGCTGTTCGCGCTTGCCGGGATCGGAGTGCCGGCGGTTGCCGAGCGGGCCGGGCGCGATGTCGGCGCGGAACAGGTGGTGGCGGTAGCCCGGCTGCGCACCGCCACGGTCGACTACGTCCAGGGCATCACCGATTTGCTGGTGAACCAAGCGGAGGCCCGCCAAGCGGCGCGGATCCAAGCGGCCGGGCACCAGCGTGATACAGCCGGCCATCGTCAGGCGATCATCGCCGCGTGGTCGGCGGCGGCGACCCAAGTCACCACGCATCTGGCGCTGATCGCGGTGATCCTGACCGGCGCCTGGGCGGTCCACACCGGCCGCGCCGGTTTGGGCGGGGTGGTGCTGGCGCTGTTCGTGACCTTGGCGGCCTTCGAAGCGGTGGCACCCTTGCCCGGTGCCTGGCAAACCCTGGGTCGGATCAAGACGGCGGCCAGACGCTTGCTCGAGGTGGCGACGACCGAGCCGGCGGTCAGCGATCCGCCGCCAGATCGTCGGGTACCGGTACCGTCGGAAACCACGCTGCGGTTCGAGGGCGTGACGTTTCAGTATCCCGGAAGCGAGACGGCGGCGCTCCGAGGGATCGACCTCACGATCGCCGAGGGCGAGCGGGTGGCGATCACCGGGCCAAGCGGTGCGGGTAAATCGACCCTGTTGTCGCTGATCGTCCGGTTTCATGATCCCGACGCCGGCCGCGTGACGCTGGACGGGGTCGACCTGCGCGATCTAGCGCAGGTGGAGCTGTTGTCGCGCATCGGCGTACTCAGCCAGGCAACGGCGATTTTCGCTGGCACTCTGCGCCAGAATCTGCTGCTGGGTCGTGCCGAGGCGGACGAAGAGACGCTGCGCGCCGCCCTCGCCACCGCTGGTCTGGACAGCTTCGTCGGCAGTTTGCCGGATGGGCTTGATACTTGGCTGGGCGAGGCCGGCGTGGCGGTGTCCGGCGGTGAGGCGCGGCGCATCGCGTTGGCCCGAGTACTCCTAAAGGACGCACCGATCCTGCTGCTGGACGAGCCGACCGAAGGCCTGGACGCCGACACCGAGGCGGAGGTCATCCAGGCGCTCGGCGCGTTCATCGAAGGCCGGACGGTTTTGCTGATCAGCCATCGGCCGGCACCGTTGGCGTTGGCCGACCGGGTGCTACGGATCGAAGACGGGCGCCTGCAACAGCCCGGCTAACCGGTCACTCGCCGCGATAACCGTCCAGCGCCCAGACCTCCAGCCGCTTGGTCCGGCCGAACCGGGTGACGCTCAGCGTCGTGATCGGTTCGGTTTGTTCGAAATGAACCAGAATCCGACGCGGATCCCGCCAATCGGTGATCAGCATCACCGGGTCGGACGGGGTGCGGTGATAGGGCACGGCCATTTCGTAGTGATGTTCGGGTGTCTTGTTCCAATCCCACATCAGCACCGGTCGTTTGTCGCCCCCGATTTGGTCGCGGAGGTAATACAGCAAGGCCGCCATGGTCATCCGATCGGTCATCAGGATCGGCACCTCGCCATGGGTCAACAGTACCGGCCGCAGTTGTTCCGCCATGCTGCGCCATCCCTCCAACCGGCCGAAACCGCGCTCCGTCGCCTCGATCCGCCAACCGGGCCACAGCGCGATCACGAGTGCGAAGACCAGCGATGCGACCAAATGCGGCCCCACCGTCCACAATCGAACCCAACTCGGCGCAGTGCTCACCAACCAAAGCGCGACCAACACGGTCGCCGTCGGATAGGCGGTGACGGCCCAGTTGGCGTTGGCCCGCGACAGGAACGCCTGCACCATGACGACGATCAACGGCGGCACCGCGAAGGCGAGCAGGAACCGCTCGGCGGCGCTGGCCCGACCGCGCGCCCAGGCGATCAGCCGCCACGCCAAAATCAGGAACGGAACTGGGCCGAACACACCGGCTTGCTGTCCCAGGAACTCCAGCGCCTTCGAGACCCGGAACATCTTCTCGGTGTTCAGATTGGCGTTGTCGCCAAGATGGCCGACGGTGGCGAAATCATGCGCGGCGTTCCACGCCAGGTTCGGCGACAACACCGCGAGCGCCAGCACCGCCACCAGCAGGCCGCGCGGATCGCGCACGATCCAGCGGTCATCCCGGGTGAAGGTGAGATGCACCGCAAAACCGATCAGCGCGTAGGCCATGGCGTACTTCGCCAACAGGCCGACACCAACGGCGAGCCCGGTCGCCACCGCCCAGCCCCAGCCCCGGGTGTCGAGCAATCGACGCAGGCTGGCGATCGCCACCGCCCAGCAGGCGAGCAAGGGCACGTCGGTCGAGACCAGAAGACTGGAAAACGCCACCGATGGCAGGGTGATCCACAACGCGGCCGCCCAGAATCCCACCCAGCGTCCGGTGTCGCCATCGACCATGGATCGCCCGAGGCCGTAGAGCACCAGCGCGGTGCCGGCGTGCAGCAGCGGTGACGAGGCGCGCACGCAGGCTTCGGCGTCGCCGCAGACGCCGGTGGTGGCGGCGATCACCCAGGCGATCAGCGGCGGCTTGGTGAAGTAGCCGAAATCGAGGTCTTGTGCCCAGCTCCAGTACTGCGCCTCGTCGCCGTGCAGCTCCAGCCCGGTGGCCACCAGGGCGGCCAACCGCAACACGGTCAGCGCCGTCACCAGACCGAGGGTCAGGCGAAACGTGGAAAGAGCGGCCATATCAGTTCCGCCGGGCCTGGCGCAGGATGGCGTGGAAGCCGAACAGCAGCAGCACAATGCCGGAGACAATCTGCAACGCCACCACGATCCGTATGGCGTAGCTCAATGGTACGATGTCGCCGTAGCCGACCGTCGAGAGCGTCACGATGGAGAAATACAGGCTCTCGACGAAGCTGAGATCGCGCGCCTGTCCCCCGACAACAAAGGTGGGGACGCTGTCCAACCGTCCAATCAAGCGGTAGACGCCGCCGAACACCACGACGATCATGGAATAGAAGGTCAGGAAGGCAAAGGCCGGTTTGACCAGTTGGGTGACGGTGTCGAAGAAATCCTCGAACAACAGACCGGTGTCGAGCAGGAAGATCGCCACGCTGTGGCTGGCGAGCAGAACAATGACGGCAATCAGGCCCATGGCGACCAGCAACCAAATCGCCCGCCAACTCTCATCCCAAGCCTCGAGCGGCAGCAGGAAATTCACCACCCCGATCGCGATGACGGGCGCCAGCCATAGAAAGGCGCGGCCGAACCGGGTCTCGATCCGCGGATGCTCGGACAGGATCACCTTGCGTATGCCGTCACGCCGCAAGAAAGCGCCGGCGGCGAAGCCCAATACCGGCAGCAGGAACCCGGTGACCATGATGTTGCCGTGCAGACCGTGAAACAACGTTTCCAGGAACGAGATGTAAACGCAGGCATAGACACCAATGCCGTTGGCAAAGGTGATCGCGAAAAACCGGCTGCCTGGGAAGACCCGATTCAGCATCACCACGACGCCGGCCACCGCGACCAGCACCACCGCCGACAGCTCCCAACCCAGACTCCCGGCAGCGGCCGCGATCAAACCAAGCAGCAGCGCGGTCGCCACAACGGCGGCGATCCAGGTGGGACGGTCGGGTGTTGGTTGCATCGTCATGAACCCGTTTTAACTGTCGCCCGGGGTGAACGCCACCGTGCGGGCGCGCGGTCGAGTTGCGCCCGGCTCGAGAGCGTCGTATCTCAAATGCACGAATTTTGGGGATGCGCTCATGTTCGACGAACAGCCCGATGCCTTGACCCTCGCCGCCGCGTTTCCAGCCGCCGACCGGGACGCGTGGCGGGCGTTGGTCGACAAGGCACTGAAGGGCGCGCCGTATGAGAAGGCGCTGACCACGGTATTGGCCGAGGGTATCCGGATCGAGCCGATCTACGCGGCCGCCGACGCGCCGCCGCCCGCCGACGCCGCGACGCGCCACGCCGAGGCCGTCGATCGGGTCGCGGGCGGCTGGGATATTCGCCAGCTTCACACTCATCCCGACCCGGCCGAGACCAACGCGGCGATCCTGGTCGACCTGGAACGCGGCGCGCGGTCGGTGCTGATCCGGCTGGACAAGGCGGGGCGCCGTGGCGGCACGGCGGCGACCGACCCGGAGAATGCCGGGGTCGACGGGGTGATGATCGACGGTGCCGCGAGCCTGGATACCGCCTTGGGGGGTGTATTTCTGGACGCGGCCCCGGTGGCGTTTCAACCCGGCGGCGGCTTTGGCGGTCTCACCGAATTGCTGTTCGATTTGTGGGAACGACGTGGTGTCGCCAACGATGCGGCGTTGGGCCACGTCGGTGCCGATCCGCTCGGCACCTTGGCATCCGACGGCGTGCTGCCGGAGCCGTTGGACCGTTCGCTCGCGCGCATGGCGGAATTGGCGGCTCGGATGCGCCGTGACTACCCCAACGTCACCACCATCTCGGTCGATACCGCTCCCTATCACGCCGCCGGCGCCAACGAGGCGATGGATCTCGGCTACGCGTTGGCCACCGGTGCCGCGTACTTGCGAGCGGTTGAGACGGCGGGTTTGACCCCGGCCCAGGCGGCGCGGCAGATGGTGTTCAGCCTGCCCGTCGAAGCCGATGTGTTTCTAGGCATTGCCAAGCTGCGGGCGGCGCGGCGGCTGTGGGCACGGGTGCTGGAGGCGTGCGGCGTGCCGGAAGAGGCGCGCGGGATGACCTTGCATGTGTCTACCGCCGAGCGGGCCTGGGCCGGGCGCGACCCGTGGGTCAACATGCTGCGCGCCACCGTCGCCACCTTCGCCGGGGCGGTTGGTGGCGCCGATGCGTTGACCGTGCTGCCGTACACGCACGCCCTAGGCCTGCCGGATGGTTTTGCCCGGCGGATTGCCCGCAATACCCAGGTGATCCTGGCCGAGGAATCCAATCTCGCCAGGGTGATCGATCCGGCCGGTGGCAGCTGGTACGTTGAGAGCGTGACCGATCAGCTGGCCGCGCGGGCTTGGAGCCATTTCCAGAGCATCGAGGCGGCGGGTGGCATGGCGGCCGCCCTGGTGGACGGCACGATCGCCAAGCAGTGTGCCGAAGCCTGGTCGGAGCGGGAGCGCCGCATCGCCCGCCGACGCGAGGAGCTGACCGGCGTCAACACCTTCCCCAAAGTCGACGAGGCGCCGGTCGACGTGCTCGAGGTGGACCGCAAGGCACTGGTTAAGGCGGCGCGCGCGCGGCTGGCGGGTGAGACAAGGGATCTCGCGACCCTGACCGGCGGCGGCGATCGCGCGACGATCACACCGCTGACGGCGCACCGGCTGGGCGAAGCGTTCGAGGCCCTGCGCGACGCCTCGGACGCGCATCGCGCCAAGACAGGAACCCATCCGGCCGCCCTTCTGGTGTTGTTGGGCGAGCCGGCACAGCACACCGCCCGCGCGACTTTCACGCGTAACTATCTGGGGACGGGCGGCATCGCCGCCGTCGACGCCATGGTGGCCGGGCCGGGTGACGTGCCGGGTGCGCTCGCGCGGGCGGGCGCCGATTTGGTGGTGCTGTGCGGTAATGATATTCTTTACGCTGAGCGGGCGGCCGCAATGGCACAGGCGTTCAAGGATGCCGGTGCTCGCGAGGTGATCCTGGCCGGGCGGCCCGGCGAGCACGAGATCGCTTGGGCCGAGGCCGGTGTCGACGGTTATGTCTTCGCGGGCGATGACACCTTGGCGACGTTGCGCCGGCTGCTCCGCGGTTTGGGCATCATCTCCGATCAGGGAGACGGAACATGAGCCGGATACCCGATTTCAGCACCGTCGATCTTGGCGGCTCGCCGACCGCCGCCGCCGCGCGCGACGATAGGCCGGTCTGGACCACGCCCGAGGGGATTGGCGTCAAGGCGCTCTACACCCCGGCCGATCTCGACGGGCTCGACCATCTGAACACCTGGCCCGGCCTGCCGCCGTATCTGCGCGGCCCGTACCCGACCATGTACGTCCAGAAGCCCTGGACCATCCGGCAATACGCCGGGTTCTCGACGGCCGAGGAGTCGAACGCCTTCTACCGCCGCAATCTGGCGGCCGGGCAGAAGGGGTTGTCGGTCGCCTTCGATCTCGCCACCCACCGGGGTTACGACAGCGACCACCCGCGCGTGGTCGGCGATGTCGGCATGGCCGGGGTGGCGATCGATTCGATCATCGACATGCGCACCCTGTTCTCCGGTATTCCGCTCGACGCGATGAGCGTGTCGATGACCATGAACGGCGCGGTGCTGCCGGTGTTGGCGCTCTACATCCTGGCCGCCGAGGAGCAGGGCGTGCCGCCGGAAAAGCTCAGCGGGACCATCCAGAACGACATCCTCAAGGAGTTCATGGTCCGCAACACCTACATCTACCCGCCGATCCCCTCGATGCGGATCATCTCCGACATCTTCGCCTACACCGCCGAGCGGATGCCGAAGTTCAATTCGATTTCGATTTCCGGCTATCACATGCAGGAGGCGGGCGCGACGGCGGACCTGGAGCTGGCTTACACGCTGGCCGATGGGGTGCAGTATCTGCGCGCCGGGATCGACGCCGGCATGGACGTGGACGCCTTCGCGCCGCGCCTGTCGTTCTTCTGGGCGATCGGCATGAACTTCTTCATGGAAGTGGCCAAGATGCGCGCCGCGCGCCTGCTGTGGGCCCGGCTGGTCCAGGAGTTCGGCGCGACGAACGACAAATCGCTGTCGCTGCGCACCCACTGCCAGACCTCGGGCTGGTCGCTGACGGCGCAGGATGTGTTCAACAACGTCACCCGCACCTGCATCGAAGCGCTGGCCGCCACCCACGGCCATACCCAGTCGCTGCACACCAACGCCCTTGATGAGGCGTTGGCCTTGCCGACCGATTTCTCGGCCCGGATCGCCCGCAACACCCAGTTGCTGATCCAGCAGGAGACCGGCACCATCCGGGTGATCGACCCCTGGGGCGGCTCCTATTACGTCGAGCGTCTGACCCGCGATCTGGCGGAGAAGGCCTGGACCCATATCCAGGAGGTCGAGAGTTACGGCGGCATGGCCAAGGCGATCGAGGCCGGCATTCCCAAGATGCGGATCGAGGAGGCGGCAGCCCGCACCCAGGCGCGCATCGATGCCGGCCGGCAGACCATCGTCGGCCTCAACAAATACCGCATCGACACGCCGGACAACGTTGAAATCCTGAAGATCGACAACGCCCGCGTCCGCAAGGGTCAGCTTGCTCAGCTTGAACAATTGCGTGCCGAGCGTGACGCAGCGGAGGTCGAGCGCCTGTTGGAGAGGCTGACCGATGCCGCCAAGACCGGCTCGGGAAATTTGCTGGCGCTGGCGGTTGACGCCGCTCGTGCCCGCGCCACCGTGGGCGAGATATCGACGGCGCTTGAGCGGGTCTGGGGTCGGCATGTCGCCGAGGTGAGGACCGTCACCGGCATCTATTCCAGCGAAGTGGGAGCCAACGACATGGTCGACGCCGCCACTACGCTTATCCGCGAGTTCGAGGAACTGGAAGGCCGCCGGCCGCGCATCCTGATCGCCAAGATGGGCCAGGATGGTCACGACCGGGGCCAGAAGGTGATCGCCACCGCGTTCGCCGATCTGGGCTTCGATGTCGATATCGGCCCGCTGTTCCAGACTCCGGCCGAGGCGGCGCGCCAGGCGGTCGAGAACGACGTGCACGTGATCGGTGCGTCGTCCCTGGCGGCGGGGCATCTGACCCTGGTGCCGACGCTGCGCGACGAGCTGGCCAAGCTGGGGCGCGAGGACATCATGATCGTCGCCGGTGGGGTGATCCCGCCTCAGGATTACGAGGCGCTGAAACAGGCCGGGGCGGCGGCGATCTTCCCGCCGGGCACGGTGATCGCCGAAGCGGCCCAGGAACTTCTGAGAAAGCTGATCACCGCCCTCGGGCACGAAAGCCGGGCCGCCTGACCGAATGAACCACTCGCCTGCCGACGTGCCAAGGCGGCGCGCGCTGTCGGTCGCCGACTATGTCGACGGCGTGCTGGCCGGTGACCGGGCCACCGTCGCCCGGGCCATCACGCTGGTGGAATCCCGCAAGCCCGAGCATCGCGTCCAAGCCCAGGAGATGCTGGTCCAGCTATTGCCACACGCGGGCAAGGCGCACCGGGTTGGCATTACCGGGGTACCGGGGGTCGGTAAATCCACCTTTATCGAGGCCTTGGGCACGCAACTGACCGGAGCGGGCCGCAAGGTCGCGGTGCTGGCGGTCGATCCGACCAGCGGCCGCACCGGCGGCTCGATCCTCGGTGACAAAACCCGGATGACCGAGCTCGGCCAGGATCCGAACGCCTTCATCCGCCCCTCGCCCTCGGCCGGCACGTTGGGCGGGGTGGCCCGGGCGACCCGCGAGAGCATGGTGGTGGTCGAGGCCGCCGGGTATGACGTAGTGCTGGTGGAGACCGTGGGCGTGGGTCAGTCCGAGACCACGGTGGCCGAGATGGTCGACCTGTTCCTGGTGTTGATGCTGCCGGGCGCCGGTGACGAGTTGCAAGGCATCAAGAAGGGGATTCTGGAGATCGCCGATCTGCTGGTGGTCAACAAGGCCGACGGCGACAACACCGACCGGGCGCTGCGGGCGACGCGGGAGTACAAGGGCGCGCTGCACATCCTGCAACCGGCCGACCCGCACTGGTCGGCCCGGGTGCTGACCTGCTCGGCGCTGACCCGGACCGGCATCACCGAGGTCTGGGACACCGTGCGGGAGCATCGCCAAGTCTTGGAAGCGGCGGCGGTCGACGGCGGCAACGCGTTCGATGCCAAACGCGCGGGGCAGCAAGTCCGCTGGATGTGGGCCATGGTCCGCGACCGATTGATGGCGGCCCTCGACGATCATCCGGCGGTGCGCGACGCGGCGGCGACGCTGGAGGCGGCGGTGGCCAAGGGCGAGACTACCCCGGCCTTGGCGGCGGACCGGCTGCTGAAGGTGTTTGGGGCCGAGCGGGGCGACGCATGACCCCGATCGACCCGGTGTTCGAGCAGCCCGAGCTGGCCGAGCTGTACGATTTGTTCAATCCCTGGATGGCGTGTGACGATTTCTACAAGGCGCGGGCCGTCGCCTCCGGCGGGCCGGTGCTCGATCTCGGGTGCGGCACCGGCATGCTGGCCTGTGCCATCGCCGCCGAGGGGATTGCGGTGGTCGGCGCCGATCCGGCCGAGGGCATGATGCGGGTGGCGCGCTCCCGCCTCGGTGCCGAGGCGGTGACCTGGGTACGCTCGGCCGGACAGGACCTGGACCTCAATCACCGGTTCGCCTTCGGCTACATGACCGGCCACGCGTTCCAGGCGGTGCTGACCGATGACGACGCGGTGGCGCTGCTGCGTGCTGTCGCCCGGCATCTGCGGCCGGAGGGGCGGTTCGCTTTCGAGACCCGCAACCCGGCGATGCGGGCTTGGGAGCGCTGGACGCCGGATGCGTCGACCGTCGTCGACAGCCCGGCGTTCGGCCGGATCTCGGAAGTCAACGCCGCCACCGTCGATCCGGCGACCGGGTTGATTCTGATCGACACACGTTTCCGCTTCCTCGACACCGGCGATGAGCGGGTCGGCGACAGCAAGCTCCGCTTCATCGACCGCGATCACCTCACGCGTCTGATCGAGGCCGCCGGCTTGCGGGCCATCGAGTGGCTCGGCGACTGGGATGGCCACCCGTTCGGTCCGGCTCACAGTCCGGAGATCATCGCGGTGGTGGGTCGCGCCGGCTGATCATCCGGTGGAGGCGCTAGAGTGCGATCGACCACTATCAGATCACTTGCGTGGCTTGGTAGTGGTCGTGAATCGCCCTCTTATTCATTAAGATAGAGCAGATCCACGAGAGCAATCAGAGCCACTAAGCGGCTCGGATTTCTCACGATCTGCTCTATCTCGGGTCATGGAAATTGTTGAGTACTTCACCGCTCGCCTGACAACCCGCCCTCGCGCTCGATGAAGGACACGATCTCGGTCACCCCCTTGCCGTCCTTCAAATTGGTGAAGATGAACGGCCGGTCGCCGCGCATCTTCTTGGCGTCCCGGTCCATCACCTCCAGGCTGGCGCCGACCATGGGGGCTAGATCGATCTTGTTGATCACCAACAGATCGGACCGGGTGATGCCGGGCCCTCCCTTGCGCGGGATCTTGTCGCCGGCCGAGACGTCGATCACGTAGATCGTCAGATCGGCCAGCTCGGGGCTGAACGTCGCGGCCAGATTGTCGCCGCCGGATTCGATCAGACAGAGTCCCGCCTTGGGAAACAGATCGACCATGCGATCGATGGCGGCGAGGTTGATCGAGGCGTCCTCGCGGATCGCGGTGTGCGGGCACCCACCGGTCTCCACCCCCATGATCCGCTCGGCGTCCAACGCACCGGTGCGGGTCAGAATCTCCTGATCCTCGCGAGTGTAGATGTCGTTGGTGATCACCACGATGTCGTGGCGATCCCGCATCTGCTTGCACAGACATTCCAACAGCTTGGTCTTGCCGGACCCGACCGGGCCGCCGACGCCGACACGCAGCGGTCCATGTGAAAGCACCGGTTCTACGGACATGGTCATGATCGGAACAACCTCGTGGTCTGGGTTTCGTGCCATAGGGTCAGCAGGTCGATCATCAGCGAGGCCGAGCCGATGTCGTCGAGCGTCGCGTCGTGGACGCTGTCCGATATCGATGCAACCCGCTCTTCCAACCGGCTGGTGGCGATCTGGCCATCGGTCTGGCCGATGATCCCCAAGCGGATCGCCGCCGACACCGCGTTGGCGGCAAAGCCATGCAGAAAGGCGGCGAGCGTATCGCGACGACTAACCCCATGCACCGCCGCCGCCGTGGCAACCGCGACGGGATAGGCGATGCGGCCACGCGGCAGGATGGCCGTCAGACGTTCGAAGCGGGGATGCGGCCACGCCACCGCCACCGTCCGCCAGAACGCCGTGCCTTGGCCCAGGGACTCACCCGCCAGCTCCGGGGAGCCGAACAACGTGGCGGCCACATCGGCCACTTCCCGCAACGCCTCGACATCGTCCTCGATGACCGCGCGGTGAGCACAAGCCAGGATCACCGCGTCATTTCGCGCCGAGCCAAAGGCCACCGCGCCGTCGATCCAATCGGTCAACGAGGCCCGGTCGGTGACCAGATCAAGCTCGCGGGCGGCCTCCAAGCCGTGGCTGTAGGCGAAACTTCCAACCGGAAAGGACGGAGACAACCACGCCAGCAGGCGCAGCAAAGGCGCCTGATCAATGGTCATGACCGTGACCGTGACCGCCGCCGTGGTCCTGCCCGCCATAGGCGCCGCCCTCCGGTTGGAACGGCAACACCACATGGGCAACCACCGCCCCCAGGCCGATTAGCATCGCTTCCAGTACATGGTCGGGCCGGATACGGATGGCATCGGGCGCGATCTCGGTCGGGATATGCCGGTTGCCGAGATGCCATGCCAGCCGGGCGAACCGCGTCGGCTCGGCCGCGCGGATCTCCAGCAGCGGTTCCGCCGCCGCCCGCACCTCGATCCACCCACCGTCGTCCAACTCCAGGCCATCGCCGCCCGCCATGGCGACCGCGCGTTCGAGATCGAGCAGAACCTCCTCGCCGCCGTCGGTATCGAGCCGGACGCGGCGCCGGAATATCGAGCCTGCGGCCACGCGCGGCCTCCCGATCGAAAGCGAGGGCCGGATTGGTCTCGGCGAAGTGATAGTGGCTGCCGACCTGGATCGGCCGATCGCCGGTGTTGGCCACCGTGATCGCGACCCGCTCGGCACCGGCGTTCAGCTCGATCTCGCCATCGCCGGGGAGAATTTCGCCTGGTTTCATCGTCGCCTCCCTCAGCGGATCGGTTCGTGCACGGTGACGAGCTTGGTGCCGTCCGGGAAGGTCGCTTCCACCTGAACCTCGTGGATCATCTCGGCGATGCCGTCCATCACCTGCTCGCGGGTGATCACCGTCGCCCCATCCGCCATTAGGTCGGCGACACTGCGGCCGTCGCGGGCTCCCTCGACCACATAGTCGGAGATAAGCGCGATCGCTTCGGGGTAGTTCAACTTGACGCCGCGCTCCAGGCGGCGCCGCGCGACCATCGCCGCCATCGCCACCAGCAGCTTGTCCTTCTCCCGAGGGGTGAGATTCATCGCGTGCCTCCGTTTGATCCCGGGCACAGGGTGACGAGCATTCGGGAAGTTGTCGAGATTTCAGTGCATTGCACAATCAATAGTCAAATCGACCAAATCTTGGGCATTCGCGCCGGACGCTTAAGGACAGCGGACCGGAGATGCATCCACACCCCGCCAAACGACCGACGCAGGGCCGCGCCATCCTTCCCGAGCCACCGCACGATCAACGGTCCGTTCTCGAACGTGGCGGCGGCGGCTTGGTATCCATCACCCGTCAAGCACACGAGGAGCCGCCGCACGTCCGTCAGAATGTCCGCCGGGCGCGGACAGACAAGACACACCATGGCGGACGCGGTCGCGCCGTTGAGACCGGAGCGGCCCGCCAGTGCCCGCATCATGTTTTCGTCCAACCGGAACGCGTCGGCCCAGACACGGCGCCCTTGCTGGCGGAGATCGATCCGGTCGTCGGTGTGACCGGTCAGCAGCGTTTCCCCCATGGCCGCCCGACCGAAAGCCAAGATCTCACCGAACAGAAGCGTGGAGTCCCGGTCGACATCGAGCGTCGTGGAACGGCGCATCCGCGCGCCGTCGAACAGGATCGTGCCCTGCGGCAGGACCTCCAAGCGCGACCCGGCGTGGCAGGTGACGGAAACCGTAATCTCGGCGTCTCGTCCGTCGGAGCGGTAGATCTTCTCAGCCGCCTGCCCTGTGACGAGCGCCGAGGCCCCTTCGTGAGCCGACAGATCTATCGACAGACGATCGCCGCCGACCACACCCCCGGCGGTGTTCACAATCACCGCCGTCGTCGGATCACCGATCTCGGACACCGGACGAAGAAACCGGATCGGGGATTGTTGCCGCAACATCGATACCCGGGAGTCGGTACCACGAAACCCCATCGCCCCCCGCGCCTGGTAACGCGTCAACATGTCCTGCTCTTGGCTCGGCATCAAAATCGCATCCGTTCCGGGGAGAGGTCATCGTTCCCGGACCTTATACCAAGGTTCGCGGATAGAGGCCCACCAGCGTCGACGCTTTCCTGTCGCGGTGATGCTCAACCGAGTCGCATGAGATGCAGGCCAGCCACCTTTTCGAACACAGTTACCACCCGCCTCAGAGCATCATGCACGATCGGGGGATCGATCTTATCGCCGAGGCGTTCCACGATCGTTCGCACGGCGGTCGGCCCCTCGATCAACCGCATGATCGCAAGCTCGGCGACGGAGAAGCTGACCGCCATCGACCGCTGGCGTCCGTCGACCATGAACTGAATGCCAACCGGTTGATCCTCACGCCCAGCGTCAAGAACAGCCTGAGCCAGCGCCGATGGGTTCATGCCGTGGGGAATCATCAAGGTCTCGGGGTCGTCCAGCAACGACATGATCTCACCACTCTCTGCATTCTTCTTGACCGCGTAGAACACATGCTTGTTGAGGGTTCCCTGCATCAGTTCCGCCAGACACCACCGCTCAACCTGCGACAGATTGTTCGCGCGCTCACGCAAGGTCGGCTCGCGAAGAACGGGCACCGGATCGTACATTACCGGTGGCAGAAACGTTCGAATTGCAAGCCCCTGACCCGCGAACAGCGTCACCAGATCACGCACGGAAAACGCCCTGTCACGCGGATTCAGCAAGATGTCGGCGAGCTCCACATCGTCGGTATTGGCTACACCCGCAAAGGCCGCGTTCTTCCGTAGCCAGTTCTCGTCCGGCAACCCCTCAACGAACAGACGCGCAAGATCGGCCGTCACGGGTTCGGCTTTAGCCAACAGACGCAACGCCTCCTGCGCGGGATACACACCGGTTCGGCCAAGCGCGCCGTAGGCCATGACACCCATACCACCGCCCGGCACGAGCACTCGGGCAAGTCGGGCCAGCGCCGCCACCGGATCGACGACATGATTCAAAATCCCGCTGCAATCGATGTAGTCGAACATCCCCGAGCCGTCGATCGGCAGATCCTCGATCGCGCCGACCCGGAACTCGGTATTGCCAATCCCTGCCGAGGCCGCCCGTTCCCGCGCAATCGCCGTCGAACGGTTTGATACATCGAGGGACACAAGCTCGCCGGTGATCCCGAACCGCTCAAGGTGCCACGCCAAGGCCAAAATGGCGTCACCGGTACCACCCCGGCGACCAACGCACGAAACGGTCTCGCGCGTGACCAGCGTCCGCCAAAAATATAGTGAACGATGACCGGCAGACTACTCGGCAAGATCCCGCCCATGGCGGTCTGATCCCCGCGACGCGCCGGATAGGGGTGGGTCTCGTAGAACGCCTTGATCGGGTCGGTCATCGATAAGGCTTGTATCGCCTCGCCGGAACTCCGTAAACGGCGCCTACACCGCCGTCAGGGCCTGCTCCAGATCGGCCGCGATGTCGTGCTTGTCCTCCAGGCCGACCGACACCCGCACCAAACCATCGCCGACCCCGATCGCCGCTCTTCCCTCGGCACCCATGGCCCTGTGGGTGGTGGTGGTCGGGTGGGTGATCAGGCTCTTGGCGTCGCCGAGATTGTTGGAGATGTCGATCAGCGTGAGCGCGTTCAGCAGCCGGAACGCCTCGGCCTTGCCGCCGTCGAGCTCGAACGACACCAGACTTGACCCGCCGGTCATCTGACGGCGGGCGAGGTCGCGTTGCGGGAAACTGTCGAGACCGGGGTACAGCACGTGCTTGATTTTCGTTGAGTGTTCCAGTCGCGCGGCGACAAATGCGGCGTTCTCGCAGTGCCGCGTCACCCGAAGCTCCAGGGTCTCAAGCCCTTTGAGCATGACCCAGGCGTTGAATGGGCTGAGCGACGGGCCGGTATGGCGCATCAGCGGCTCAACCTTCTCGCGGATGAAGGCACGGTCCGACAGGATCGCGCCACCGAGGCACCGCCCCTGGCCGTCGATGTGCTTGGTGGCGCTGTACACCACCACGTCGGCGCCCAGCGCCAGCGGCCGCTGCAGCAGCGGCGTGGCGAACACGTTGTCGACGATCAGCCGAGCGCCGCTTTGATGCACGATCTCGGCGACGGCGGCGATGTCGATCAACTCCAAGGTCGGATTGGCCGGTGTCTCGATGAACGCCGCCACCGTCTCCGGGCGCAGGGCCGCCTGCCACTGATCGAGGTCGGGACCGTCGACCAGGGTGGTCTCGACCCCCCAACGCGGCAGCAATTGGGTGACGATGTGATGGCACGACCCGAACAGCGCCCGCGAGGCGATGACGTGATCGCCGGCCTTGGTCGACGCCATCAGGGCGGTGAACACACCGGCCATGCCGGTCGCCGTCGCGAAGCAATCTTCGGCCCCCTCCAACAACGCCAAGCGCTCCTCCAGCATGGCGATGGTCGGGTTGCCGTAACGCGAGTACATGTACCCCGCCGCCTCACCCTTGAACCGGGCCTCGGCCTCCTCGGCGTCGTCGTAGACAAAGCCCGAGTTGAGGAACAACGCCTCGCTGGTCTCGCCGAAGGCGCTGCGTCGCAAACCGCCGCGCACCAGCTTGGTCGCCAGCGCCCAATCCGCCTCGACCGCCGCGTCATAGGTTTTGTGCGTCATGGCCGTTACTTCTGGACCCAGGGCAAGTTGGCGGCCTTCCAGCCGCCGGCTCGCCCGCGATGCTGCTCGCCGTCCTTGTCGCCCTCGAAGCCCTCGGCGACGTTGAACGCCTTGTGAAAGCCCGCCTGTGTGAGGGCGATCGCCGCCGCTTTCGACCGCACGCCCGATCGGCACAGCAACAGCACCGGCTGATCCGGCGTCACGCCATGCGTCTTCACCTGCTCGGCGAAGTCGGCTTGAACCTCCATCGCCGGATAGACCTGCCAGGACAACAGCACCGCCTCCTTGCCGAGCGGTGACAGGTCGGGAACGCCAACGAACTGCCACTCCGGGGTCGTCCGGCAGTCGACCAGCACCGCATCGGCGTCGGTGCTGAGAATCTCGAACGCCTCTTTGGGGCTCACGTCACCGGCGTAGCCGGCCGCGGATTGCGTCACGGCACCCTCCTCTGAACAGTGTGGACGAGGCGGCGATCCGGCGTTCAGGCCGGACCGCCGATGATGGGACCACTATTCCGCCGCTACCTGCACGGCGCCGGTGGCGCCATCGAGCGCCTGCGTGAGGTCCGCGAGGATATCGTCGATGTGCTCGATGCCGACCGACAGCCGGACATAGCCGTCGGATACCCCGGTCGACAACTGATCCTCCGGCGACAGTTGGCTGTGGGTGGTGCTGGCCGGGTGGATCGCCAGCGAGCGGGCGTCGCCGATGTTGGCGACGTGATAGAATAGCTTCAGCCGGTCGATCAGACTGCGGCCGACATCCTTGCCGCCCTTGACCTCGAAGCCGACCAACCCGCCGTACCCGCGCGTCAGGTAGGTATCGGCCCGTCGACGGGCCTCGCCATCCTGCAGACCCGGATAGATCACCTTGTCGACCGCCGGATGCCCATCAAGGAACGCGGCGACCTTGGCGGCGTTCTCCGAGTGGGCGCGAATGCGCAGCGGCAGGGTCTCCAACCCCTGGATAATCTGGAAGGCGTTGAACGGGCTGAGCGAGGCGCCCAAATCGCGCAACAGGGTGGTCCGCGCCTTGATGATGTAGGCCACCGGACCGATCGGCTTGACCGCCTCGACCCACACCGCGCCGTGATAGCTCGGGTCGGGCGTGTTCAGGGCCGGCTGCCGCTCCGGAAACTTCTCCCAGGGGAAATTGCCGCCATCGACGATCAACCCGCCGATCGAGGTGCCGTGACCGCCGATGTATTTGGTGGTCGAGTAGACGATGATCGCCGCGCCATGCTCGATCGGCTTGCACAGGATCGGGGCGGCGGTGTTGTCGACGATCAGCGGGATGCCAATCTCACGGCCGATGGCCGCGACTTCGGCGATCGGGAACACTTGCAGCTTCGGATTGGGCAACGTCTCGGCGTAATAGGCCCGGGTTCGGTCGTCGGTCGCCCGGCGGAACGCCCCGGGGTCGGTCGGGTCGACGAACCGCACCTCGATCCCCTGGTCCTTCAGCGTGTTGGCGAACAGGTTCCAGGTACCGCCGTACAGATCGGTCGAGCTGACGATGTTGTCGCCGACCTTGGCGAGGTTCTGGACAGCGAAGGCGCTGGCCGCCTGGCCCGAGCTGACGGCGAGCGCGCCGGCCGCCCCCTCGATCGCCGCGATGCGCTGCTCCAGAACGTCACAGGTCGGGTTCATGATACGGGTGTAGATGTTGCCGAGTTCCTTGAGCGCGAACAGGTTCGCCGCGTGCTCGGTGTCGCGGAATTGATAGGACGTGGTCTGATAGATCGGCACCGCCACCGAGCCGGTCGCGGGGTCGGCGCGATAGCCGGCGTGCAGGGCCAGGGTCTCGGGGTTCTTCGTCTGGGTCATCGGTCTCTCTCCGTTTTAGCCGACGCCATCCACGGGGATGACGTGTGGGGTAAACGCAGCCGAAACGTCAGAGAGACGGGCCTGAAAACTGGGCGGGAAACGAAAAACCCCGCCACAGCCGTGCGCGAGGTCCGAACCAACGTCGCTTTAGCTGCATTTGTAACGCGCCCGCAAGCTGGAGGCTCAAATCGGCGCGGGAATATCGTTACGCGGCCGGGAACGCCCTGTCAATGGCCTTAGAACGCCAGGCGCTTCAATGCCGCCTTGGCACGGGCGAGCGTGTCATCCTGATGAAAAGGGAACGCCTTGAAAAAGGTCGCCACCTGGAACCGCGAGTCAAGACGCCGCACCTCCGACGCCCAGTGTTCAGCCGTCTTCCGGTCGCCTGCCAGCTCGCATGCAAGCGCCGCAATGATACGAATGTGCACATGGGCGTTTGGCGCCCTTGCCCCACGCTCGGCCCATCCGATGGCCGCCGCATAATCCTCGCGAACGATGTGAGACAGCGCCCGGGTCGCGAGCATCGCATAGTGCAACGGATCGACCGGACTAAGTGCCATCGCCTTCATGGCACCCTGCTCGCTCTCCTGCCCGGCGCCCTGAATGGCGTTGGCAAGCGCGCCGTTGTAGATGGCCATCGCGTAGTTCGGATTGAGCTGCACACTGCGGTCGAACCAGGAAATAGCGCCGCCCAGATCGCCAACAAGCATGTTGGCGCGCCCCATGGTGAGGTTGGCGAACGGATCAAGCGAATCCAACTCCATACCCCGCTCCGCATGTTCCTGTGCCAGACGGCGCTCGGTCGCCGCGTCGGTGGCGTAGCCGACAAACGCGTTCTGGAAATGGGTGAACGACAGACCGGCATGGGCGCGCGCGAAGCCGCGATCAGCATCGATGGCGCGGCAAAACATCCGTGTGGCGATCTCGTTATCGTGCGCGTTGAACCGGTACATATGCCACAGGCCGCGATGATAGGCCGACCACGCATCAAGGTTCGCGGTCGGAAGCCGTGCCGCCCGGCTTGCCTCGCTCAAGGGGATACGAAGCTCAATCGCGTTGACAACCTTCGCGGCGATCGTCAGGCGCAACCCCAAAAGGTCGTCAACCACGCTTTCGAAGCGATCGGCCCAGAGGACCTGACGGCTTCCCGCCTCCGAGAGCTCGACCGTAACCGCACTTCGTTGACCGTCAATCGCGACACTTCCGGTCAGGAAGTACCGTACCCCAAGCACCTTGCCGGCGGTCTCGAAGTCAACGTCCGGTCCGCGAAACCGGAACGACGAGCCGCGCGCGATCACGAACAACCACTGTAGCCGCGAAAGCTCGACAATCACCTCATGCGCCACCGCATCCGCAAGCAAGCCATACCCGCCACCGACACTCAACATCTGGAAAGGCAAGACGGCAATCGACGGCTTTCCACCCGGCAAATCGGCGTCAGCCGTGCCCGTTGGGTCCGCGTTCGCGGGCGAGTCGCGGGTCGCCACAAAGCCCGTGAGCGGCCCTTTCTCCACCACCACCTCACCGACGAAGCGGAAGCCGCGATTGTGTATGGTTTTAATGAGCCGCTGTGACTTTCCATCATCGCCGATCGCGTGCCGCGCGGTGCGTATTCTGCTGTTGACCACGGCGTCCGAAACGATACGGCCACCCCAGATCCGCTGATTGAGTTCGTCTTTCGACACCATGCGGTCGTGATTGGCGGCCAGAAGTTCGATCAGGGCAAAGACTTGTGGTTCGACCTGCTGGGCCTTGCCACCCTGCCGAAGTTCAAATCGATCCGTGTCGATCTCGGTATCTTCGAACCGATAGATCATACCGTTACCTAACCCGATCCAACCCGCACTCGTTCCGATGGTTCACTGCCGTTCGCGGGTCGTGAATCAGCGTCGCCCCGTCCAAATCCGCCGATTGCATGAAATCTGCAGCGATTATCCATCAAATCTGCAGCCAATCTGCAAGCACGAGATCACAAACCACGGCAGTTTCCCAACCGAGTTCAAGCACCTCCCTCACACTGTTGACGGCGAGGCGCGGAACCTGGCCTCGCAATGGTGTGGGGTCGTCCATTGGGAGGAAATCGCCATGAGTATCGCCGCTGTGCAGCCCATCACCCCTGATTATACCACCATCAAGACCAAGCAGAACGCCGCGTGGTCATCCGGCGACTATGCCGTGGTCGGCACAACCCTGCAGATCGTTGGCGAGTCCCTCGTCGAAGCCCTCGATTTGCGCGCCGGCCAGAAGGTGCTGGATGTCGCCGCCGGGAACGGCAACTTCACCCTTGCCGCCGCCCGGCAATGGGCCGACGTCGTGTCCACCGACTACGTCGCCGCGTTGCTGGAGCGCGGACAGGAACGTGCGGCCGCCGACCGGCTCGACGTGACCTATCGGGTGGCCGACGCCGAGAACCTGCCTTTTGACAACGCCGCCTTCGACGTTGTCGGCTCGACCTTCGGTGTCATATTCACCCCCGACCAGGACGCCGCCGCCGCCGAAATGCTGCGGGTCTGCAAGCCGGGCGGAAAGATCGGTTTGGCCAATTGGACGCCGGACGGCTTCATCGGCCAGTTGTTCAAGACCATCGGCCAGCACGTGCCGCCGCCCGCCGGCGTCCAGTCGCCGGCTCTGTGGGGCACCGAGGACCACTTGGACGGGATGTTCGGCCCGCATGCGGTGTACCTGAACATCACGCGAAAGACCTTCACCTTCCGCTACCGGTCGCCGGCGCATTGGCTGGAGATCTTCCGTGGCTACTACGGCCCGGTTCTGAAAGCGTTCGCGGCGCTTCAACCGGCACAGCAGGACGCCTTAACCACCGATCTTTTGGCTCTCATCGAACGGTTCAACGTAGCAACCGACGGCACGATGGCCGCGCCCGCCAGCTATTTGGAAGTGGTGGTCACCAAGCGTTAACACGGCGAGCCGTGCGTAAGGTTGGCCGAGAATGGAGACGCAAGGGCTGCGAAACCGCCTTTGCGTCTCCCGATACATGCATGCCACCGACTGAACAGCCTAGCCCGTCGCCGACGGCGGCGGCGTCGCGCGCAAGCAAGACACCCCGCCTGCGTCCCTGATACGACCGCTCAGGAAATCCCATCCGGAGGCGCGTCATGTCCCAGGCTCTGCCAAACACCCTTCTCACGGATAACGGCTCCACGCCAATGCTGGCCGACGCCCGCATCGATGGTGACACCATTGTCGTGTCGTGGACCGACGGCATGGTAAGCGCGTTCCACCAGATCTGGTTGCGCGACCATTGCCCGAGCGGGCTGCATCCCTCGACCCGGGAGCGGCTGTGGGATTGGTCGGCGTATGATCTGGAGATCAACGCAACGGGTGTCGCGGTAACGGACGACATACTCACTGTCAGCTGGCCCGATGGCCACGTCAGCACGTTCGACGCCGACTACCTGCGCCGCCGCCGCTACGATGATGCGGCACGGACCGAACGGCGCCCGCAACTCGACCTTTGGAGCGCCGAGGACATCGTTCGTCGCACGCCAAATGTCGACCACGCGGCGGTGATGGCCGACGACAACGCCTTGCTCGACCTTCTGATCAAGGTCCGGGACACCGGCTTCGCCATCGTACGGAACATGCCGAATTGCGATCGACCCGACACCGACTGGCCCTGCGAGACCGTGGCCCGGCGTATCGCCTTCACGCGCGAGACCAATTTCGGCCGCCGGTTCGACGTGATCTCCAAGCCCGATCCGAACAACCAAGCCTACACTCACGATGCCCTGCTGGCGCACACCGACCTCGCCAACCGCGAGATGCCACCCGGCGTGCAGTTCCTGCATTGTCTGGAGTTCGCGGCCGAAGGCGGTGAGAGCCTGTTGGTCGACGGATTTCACGCCGCCGAGGAGTTGCGCGCCGACGACCCCGGCGCTTGGACAGTGCTGACCACCATGCCAGTGGCCTTTCGCTTTCACGACAGCGACTGGGACGTCCGCTGGTCCGGGCCGGTGATCGCCCTGGACGTTGATGGCGGCTATCACGAGATTCGTTATAACCCCGGCATCGCGGCACCGATCGACGTACCGTTCGCATTGGTGAAACCGCTGTACCGCGCGCTCACCGCCTATGCGGCACGGCTGAAGGATCCACGCAACGTGCTTGCGTTCAAGCTGCGGCCCGGTGACATGATGGTGTTCAATAACCGGCGCGTGCTGCACGGGCGCGGCGCCTTCGACCCCAGCACCGGCCCGCGCCATCTTCAGGGTTGCTACGTCGACCTGGACGAATGGCACAGCCGTATCCGCGTGCTGCAAGGCGAACATCGGTTGGATTGATGACGCTCCTCGACCCCCTGCTTGCTGAGATTCGCGCCTGCCGGCACTGCGCCGAGCACCTGCCGCTTGGCCCACGGCCGGTGGTGGTGGCGACCGCGACCGCGCGGATCCTGATCGTCGGACAGGCTCCCGGCACCAAGGTGCACGAGAGCGGCATTCCCTGGAACGACCGCTCGGGCGATACCTTGCGCGGTTGGATGGCGGTCGATCGGGAAGTTTTCTACGACCCCGCCCGGATCGCCATCATGCCGATGGGGTTCTGCTATCCTGGCCGGCTCGACAAGGGCGGCGACGCTCCGCCGCGCCCGGAATGCGCACCGCTGTGGCACGACCGATTGCTGGAGCATTTGCCGAACATCGAACTGGTGATCCTGGCCGGCATGTACGCCCAGGCCCGCTATCTCGGCGACCGGCGCCAACCCACCTTGACAGAGACGGTCGCCGCCTGGCGCGACTATGGACCCCGGGACTTTCCCCTGCCGCACCCGTCCTGGCGCTCGGCCAACCTGATCAAGAAGAACCCATGGTTCGAGGCCGAGTTGCTGCCCGAGCTGCGGGCGCGGGTGGCGGTGTTGGCCGCTCAGCCCTCCGCGTCGAGCTGATCGATAAAGCCCTCGACCACATCCAAGCCCTTCTCCCAGAACGCCGGGTCGGACGCATCCAAGCCGAAGGGTGCCAGCAGCTCCTTGTGCCGTTTGGTGCCGCCAGACGACAGCATGTCGAGATACTTTCCGGCGAAACCGGCCTCGGCGTCTTGATAGACCGCGTAGAGCGAGTTCACCAGACAGTCGCCGAAGGCATAGGCATAGACATAGAACGGTGAATGGATGAAGTGCGGAATATAGGACCAGTAGACCCGGTAGCCGTCGTCGAACCGCAGGGCCGGCCCCAGGCTCTCGCGCTGCACGTCCATCCAGATGTCGCCCAGCCGGTCCGGTGTCAGCTCGCCCTCCTGGCGTTCGGCGTGGACCCGTTCCTCGAAGCTGTGAAAGGCGATCTGGCGGACCACGGTGTTCAGCATGTCCTCGACCTTGGAAGCCAGCATCACCCGGCGCTGCACCGGGTCGGTCCGGCTCTGGAGCAGCGACTGGAAGGTCAGCATTTCGCCGAACACGCTGGCGGTCTCGGCCAGGGTCAACGGCGTGTCGCACATCAACTGACCCTGACGGCCGGCCAGCACCTGATGCACGCCGTGGCCCAGCTCGTGAGCAAGGGTCATCACGTCCCGTGTCTTGCCCTGGTAGTTCAGCAGCAGATAGGGATGGGCGGTCGGCACGGTCGGATGAGCGAAGGCGCCGGACGCTTTCCCGGGCCGGGTCGGCGCGTCGATCCAGGGATTGTCGAAGAACCGGCGGCCGACATCCGCCAACTCGGGCGAGAAGCGAGCGTAAGCGTCGAGCACGGTGGAGCGCGCCGTCTCCCAGGAGATCGAGGCGTCGTCGTCTTCCGGCAACGGGGCGTTGCGATCCCAATAGTCGAGCGCGTCGACGCCAAGCCAGCGCGCCTTGATCGCGTAATAGCGGTGACTGAGCCGGTCGTAACGACCCCGTACCGCCGTCACCAACGCCGCGACGACCTCATCCTCGACCTGGTTGGCGAGGTTGCGGCCCGCGATCGGGCTTTGGTAGCCGCGCCAGCGATCCTCGATCTGCTTGTCCTTGGCCAGCGTGTTGGTGACCAACGCGAACAGCCCGACATTGGCGCCCAGCACCTGTGACACGCTCTGCGCCGCCGCCTTGCGCACGGCGCCGTCGCGGTGGCTGAGCTTGTCCAGAATCTCCGATGTCGTGAGGGTGTCACCGTCGAGCGGAAACCGTAGCCGGGCCATGGTCTCGTCGAACAGCCGGGTCCAAGCCGAACGCCCGACCACCGATTTCTCCAGCAGCAACGTCTCCACCTCGTCCGACAACTGGTGCTCGCGAAACGCCCGCGTATCCCGCAGCCAGGGGCCGTAATGGGTCAGCTCCGGGGCCGCCAGCTTGGTGTCAAGGTCACTCTGCTCGATCCGGTTGATCTCCAGCGTGAAGAACAACAGCTCACTTGAGATCGCGTTGACCCGCTCCTGCATGGACTGAAAGAATTTGCCGATCTCCGGGTCGGACATGTCGCCGGCATAGAGCAGGTGCGCGTAGGACATGACACGACCCAAGACCTCGTCCATCGCCTCGTAGACCGTGATCGCGCGCGCCAACTCGGTGCCGTCGAGCCCGGCGACACGGCCCTTGTAACGCTCGGCGAATGCCCGCGCCTCCGCCGCGCAGCCATCGAGATCGTTTTTTAAACCCTCGGAGTCGCGGCCCGGGTACAGGTCGTTCAAATTCCACTCCGGGAGCGGGCCGAGGTCGGAGGCGGTGTCGGACATGAGGAACTCTTTCCTATCGGGCGGTCGGCTAATCGGGTAGCCGGGTGGCGATGTCGAGCGATATAAGTCACCAAGTCGACAGCGCCAAGCACCGGGCGATCACGATCCGGGGGCGCGACAGCAGAATCCGTTCCGGGGGGACACATGGATTACGCCGCCGTTCCGAACCTGCCAACCCTGTTCTTCGAGCAGGCCGCCAAACTTGGTGGCAAACCGTTCCTCTGGGCCAAGATCGACGGCAGCTACCGTTCGATTTCCTACACGCACGCGGCGGACACCATCCGCCGGATCGCCGGAGGGCTGTCCGCGATCGGTGTGGAGCCGGGCGACCGGGTGGTGATCGTCGCGGAAAACCGGCCGGAGTGGGCGATGGCCGACCTGGCGATCATGGCGACCGGCGCCATCTCGGTGCCGGCCTACACCACCAACACGGTCGACGACAATCTCTACATCCTGGATCACTCGGGAGCGAAAGCGGCGATCGTCAGCACCGGCAAATTGGCCCGGCGGGTGATCCCGGCCGCCCGCAGCGCCGAGGCCTGCGCCACCGTGATCTCGATCGAGCCGCCGCAGGAAGCCACCGCCGCCGGGGTCAACGTCATCGGCTGGGATGAATTGATGACGCAGGGAGCCGCTGCATCGATCGACGTCGAGGTCACTGCTCGCGGCATCGATCGCGAGGACACCGCCTGCTTCATCTACACCTCGGGTACCGGCGGTCGGCCGAAAGGCGTGATGCTGACCCACAAATCAATCCTGGCCAACTGCGGCGGCGCCCACGATCTGTTGGCGTCCTATGGTCTTGGCGATGAGGTGTTCCTGTCGCTGTTGCCGTTGTCGCATTCCTACGAGCACACGGCGGGGCTGTTCTTCCCGATCTCGATCGGCGCCCAGATCTATTACGCCGAGGGACCCGATACCCTGGCCCAGAACCTGACCGAGGCGCGGCCCACCATCATGACCGCCGTGCCCCGGTTGTACGAGGTGCTGCACGACCGGATCGTGCGCGGTGTGACCCGCCAGGGCGGCGGCAAGGCCAAGCTGTTTCATGACGCCGTCCGCCTTGGCATCAAGCGCTACGAGGACCCGGACAGCCTGGGTCTGAAGGACCGGCTGTACGACGGCCTGCTGTCGCTTCTGGTGCGCCGGAAGGTGGCGCAACGGTTCGGCGGCCGGCTCAAGGCCTTCGTCTCGGGCGGGGCGGCGCTCAACCCCGACATCGGCAAGTTCTTCCTCGCCCTCGACATCAAGCTGCTGCAAGGCTACGGCCAGACCGAGGCCTCGCCGGTGATCTCCGCCAATCCGCCGGGCCGCATCAAGATCCACACGGTCGGCCCGCCCCTGCGCGGTGTCGAGGTCAAGATCGCCGAGGACGGTGAAATCCTGGTGCGGGGCGATCTGTTGATGAAGGGTTATTGGCACGACCCGGACACCACCGCCGCGACCATCGTCGATGGCTGGCTGCACACCGGCGATGTCGGTCGGATCGATGAGGACGGCTACATCGAAATCACCGATCGCAAGAAGGACATCATCGTCAACTCCGGCGGCGACAACATTTCGCCGGCGCGACTGGAGAGCAAGCTGACGCTGGAACCGGAGATCGCCCAAGTCATGGTATATGGCGACAAGCGCCCTTATCTGGTGGCCGTCGTGGTACCGGAGGAGAGCTTCATCGCCGACTGGGCCAGCGAGAAAGGCACATCCGCCAACCTTGCGGGCTTGGCGGGCGACGAGGCGTTCAAGAAGGGCATCGGCAAGGCGGTTGAGCGGGTGAACGCGAACCAAGCGCTGATCGAGAAGGTCCGCCGCTTCATTGTCGCGACCGAGCCGTTCACCACCGATAACGGCATGATGACGCCAACCCTCAAGATCCGCCGGCACAAGATTCGCGAGACGTACTACGAAGCGTTGGACGCACTGTACGGCAAGGGGTGAGCCTGAGCCCGCCCTCTCGCCGCACACCGCCTCACACGTTCTCGACGCGGCAGTGAAAGCAGTTGTTCGCCGCCGAGCGGGTATGGACATAGGCGATATCGTCCCGTGCCAGCAACGCCGCCGCCCGCTCGGTGATGGTCTCGGTCTCCACCACGCCGCCGGTGCCGTACACGATCCGGTCATCGGCGCCATAGCCGCGCACGATATAGCTTGGCGAGGCGAACATCGTTGGCAGATCGCCGCCGCCGCCGCGCGCGCACGCCTCGGCGTGGATGAAGATCGGCCCAACCTCGGCGTACGGCTGAAGCGTGGCAAACGGCCGGTGGGCCAGAACCAGGTACGGCTCGCCGGCGGCTACGTGCCGCAAACAATGCCGGCACGGCACACCGACACCGCTGCCGTCCGAGATCCTGCGCTCGGGTGCCTGGCCATTGGCATCGGGCGCGCCGGCGCGCCAAGCCTCGGCCAGTTTGGTCTCCAGGGCGATGAAGTGAATATTGCGCATTGTCGGCTCCGTCGGTCGGTGATTGATGCGGGTAATAAGCACCGCGCACCCACCTCGCGCTATCCGCCGCTTGCGCTCGCATCCCCATGCCGACGTATGATGCCGCCACCATGCAAGGGAGCGCGACGATGGCCTGGATTCGAACGGTACCGTACGACGAGGCGACCGGCCGGCTGAAGACGCTGTACGACCGGGTCAAGGGCCCGGACAACAACGTCGACAACATCATGATGGCGCACTCGCTGCGGCCGCACTCGATGGAGGGGCACATGCACCTCTACAAGTACGTGCTGCACCATACGAACAACCAGGTGCCGAAGCATTTCCTGGAAACCCTCGGCGTTCTGGTCAGCTTGATGAACGGCTGCACCTACTGCGTCGAGCACCATTTCCAGGGCCTGCGCCGCCTGCTCGCCGACGACGAGCGTTCCAACGCCATCCGCGCCGCCTTTGAGACCGGCGATCCGGCAACCGTGTTCGACGACAAGCACTTGGCGGCCATCCGCTACGCGACCGCGCTGACCCGCGACCCGTCCGGCCTAACGGCCGAGGCGATCCAGACCATGCGCGACGCCGGCTGGGACGATGGCGATATCCTGGAAATCAACCAGGTGGTCAGCTATTTCGCCTACGCCAACCGCACCGTGCTCGGCCTTGGCGTGAACACAGAAGGCGACGTCCTCGGCCTTTCCCCGGGGGAAAACGATGCCCCGGATAACTGGAATCACGGCTGAGCGGCGGACAGGAACCCGTTCAATCCCCGGCCGTAGGGCTGGGTCCGGGCCGTTACCCCAACACCTCATCCAGAGCCGCCAGCAGCGCGTCGGTATCCTCGGCGGTGCCCGTGGTGATGCGGATGTAATCCTGGAAACCCGGTGCCATCAGCCGTCCGATCATGATGCCCTTGGCCTCTAGTGCCGCCACCACCTCGGCGGCGGGTTTCGCGGTCTTGGCGGCGAGGTAGTTGCCGACGCTGGGAAACGTCTCACAGCCTAGCCGGGCCAAACCGGCGCCGATTCGCTCACGCTCGACACGGGTACGCTCCAGGATCGAGGTCATGTGCTCCCGGTCGGCCAGCGCCGCCAGGGCCCCCGCCTGGGCCACCGCGTTCACGTTGAACACGCTGCGAATTTTCTGGAACGAGTCAGCCACCGCGTCGGAGGCGCAGAGCGCGTAGCCGATCCGCATGCCGGCCAGGCCGTAAGCCTTGGAGAAGGTGCGAAACACCACCCATGGCACCGTCGTCACCTCGCGCAACGCCGCCATATGATCCTCGCCACCGGCGTAGATGCCGTATTCGTAATACGCCTCGTCGATCACCAGCAGGGTGGTGTCCGGCAATCCCTTGGCCAGCCGCAGCACCTCCTCGGTACCGAGCATGCCGCCCGTCGGGTTATTCGGCGTGGCCAGGAAGACGATGCGCGTGCGCTCGGTCACCGCCTCCAGCATGCCATCGATATCGCAGGCACCGTCCTGGCGTACCCGCACCGGCACCAGGGTGGCGCCGTTGACCGCCGCGCATTTGGCGTAACCGGGGAACGAGGGGGTCGGCACCGCCACCTCATCGCCCGGCATGAGCGCCAGCCGGCCGGCCGAAACGATCAGCTCGTCCGAGCCATGACCAACCACGATTCGCTCCGCGGCATGGCCGGTCTGCTCGCTCAGAGCCGCCACCAGATCCCGCCATTTCGGGTCCGGGTAGTAGTTCACCCGTGTCACCGCCTCCTGCATCGCGGCGATCGCCTTGGGCGAGGGCGGAAACGGTGCCTCGTTCAAGTTCATCCGGCGGATTCGCGCCGGATCGATGCCGGAAGCCGAATCCCGCTGGGTCGGCGGCCACCCCGGCGTCGGCATGCTTCGGATGACCGTGGTGGGGATGGTTGATGACGAAGCGGCCTCGGCCATGGATGGGTCTCCTGATCACGATTTTGGGGACCTTAGCGCCCGGCACGCCGCCGCGCTACAGTGCCCACATGACCGCCGAACCCATTGACGATCCGGTGACCGACGAACGCCCTAACGCCTTCGAGCGGGCGATGATTCTGATTACCGTCACGATGGTCACCACGTTGTACGCGATGACCGTCACCATCGCCAACGTCGCGCTGCCGCAAATGCAGGGTTCGCTGTCGGCCACCACGGATCAGATCGCGCTGGTGGTCACCTTCAACATCATCGCCACCGCCGTGGCCACACCGATGACCGGATGGCTGGCGGCACGGTTCTCGCGGCGGTCGATCCTGGTGTGGGGCGTGCTCGGGTTCACCGCCGCGTCCTTCGCCTGTGGCTTGGCGCCGTCGCTGGAAACCCTGATCCTTGCCCGGATCTTCCAAGGGGCCTTCGGCGCGCCGCTGGTGCCGCTCAGCCAGGCGATCGTCATGGACAGCTATCCCAGGGAGAAGCAGGGCTCGGCCATGGCGGTGTTCGGCATGGGGGTGGTCATCGGCCCGGTGCTGGCGCCGACCCTCGGCGGCTATCTGTCGGAGCTGTACAATTGGCGCTGGGTGTTCTTCATGATCGTGCCCTGCGGGTTGGCGGCCCTTGGCGGCGTGCTGCTCTACATCCAGGACCGCTCGAAGGCCTCCAGCTCGCATCTCGACTGGACCGGATTTCTGACACTGTCGCTGTTCATCGCCACCTTCCAGTTCATGCTCGATCGCGGGGAGCGGCTCGACTGGTTCGAATCCGGTACCGTGCTTCTCGCCGGTACGATCGCCGCGCTGGCGCTCTATCTGTTCATCGCGCATTCACTGACCGCCGATCGGCCGTTTCTGAACCCGGGTCTGCTGCTCGATCGGAACTACGCGCTCGGTCTGTTGCTGGTGTTCATCTTCGGCATGCTGAACTTCACGCCGACCACCTTGCTGCCGTCCCTGCTGCAGAACGTCCGCGGATACCCGGACTCGATCATCGGGCTGGTTCTCGGCGCGCGCGGTATCGGCACGCTGGCCGGATTCACCTTTATGTTTTGGGGCAACAAGCTCGATCCCCGCCCGATGTTGGCACTGGGGTTTGGGCTTCAGGGCTTTTCCGGCTGGTACATGTCCACCTTCAGCGTGAACATGACGATCAATGATGTGTTCTGGACCAGTGCTCTTCAAGGCCTGGGCGTCGGCTTGATCTGGGTGCCGTTGACGGTGGTGACCTTCAACACGCTCGACAAACGACACACCGCCGAAGCAACCGCCATCTTCCACATGGTGCGCAATTTCGGCAGCTCGCTCTACATCTCGCTGTCGATCGCCCTGGCGTTGCGCACCGCGCGTGTGAGCTACGCGGAGTTGGTGACCCACGCCAGCCCAATCAACGAGGCCCTGGTCTTTCAACAGGGGCTGCAAGGCTCCTGGTCGCTGGAGAGCGTGGGGGCGCTGGCCGGGTTGTCGGGCGAGATCGGGCGCCAAGCGCTGATGATTGGTTATCTCAACGCCTTTTTTGTGTTCGGGTTGACCGCCTTTGCGGTGATTCCGGTGATCTTCCTCGTCAAGCTCCGGCGCTAGGCACGGGCCGATCGGTGACCGGACGCCACGGACCGAGCCGTAGCGCCGCCGCGACGAACAAGCCGTAGAGCGCCATCGCCGCCGCCACCACCATGAACACCCGCGTTGGCGTCGCGCTGTCCAACGCCAGCAAACCGAATCCACCCACCAGGACCACCACCAACCGCAGCGCCGTGCCGATCACCGGCCAAACCAGGGAATCCAACCCCTGGCTAGCGAAATAGAGGCACAGCCCGAGACCGAAGAACCCGTAGAACGGCCCGACCAACCGGAAGTACAAGCCCGCCGCCGCGACCGTCGCCGGATCGGTCGAGAACAGACCCACCCAGAGACCCGGCCACAGCGCCACCAGGATACCGATCGCGCCGACGATCGCCGCCGCCGTCAACCCGCCGGTCCAGGCGACGCGCACCGCCCGTTGGCGCCGTCCGGCGCCGACATTGGCGCCGGTCATGGCGATCAAGGCACCGCCGATGCCGAAAATGATCGGGATCACCAGGAACTCAAGCCGCGCGCCGATACCGTAGCCCGCCAGCCATTCGATCCCCAGTCGACCGACGATCGCCGTCACCACCAATGACATACCGACCGTCATCGCCGATTGCGCCGCCGCCAACGAGCCGTTGCGGAGGATCGGCATCGTCGCCGATATCGGTACGCCGCCGCGCCGGAGCGTGACCGCCGCACGCCCGGACCGAAGTCGAACGAACAACATCGCCGCGCCCACCGCATAGGCGATCGGCATGGCGAAACCGGCTCCGGCGATGCCGAGCCCAGCCGTATGGATCAAGACCCACGCCAAGGGCGCATGCACCGTCGCGATCACGATCAGTGCGATGGCTGGCCGTGTGGTATCGCCGCTGCCGCGCAGCACGCTGGCCGCAATGTTGAACAGCCACACCGCCACGATGCCAACGAACAGAGGCCGGGAATAAGCCAGCGCCGCCTGAAGCACCGCGCCGTCACCCCCCAACGCCATGAACAGCACCGCGCCGAAGCCGACGATCAGCACCGCCATCCCGGCCGCCCCCGCCAGTGCGATCACCAGTGCCGCCCGCAGCACCGCTTCACCCTGGGCCCGATCATCCGCGCCGAGCGCCCGGGCCGTCGCCCCCGCGACCGCTCCGCCAATCGCGCCGGCCGACCACATGGTGGTCAGCATGAACAACGGGAACACCAGCGCCGCGCCCGCCAGCGCGATGATGCCAAGGCCGCCGATCAGCCAACCCTCGACCACGCTTATCAGCGACTGCACGAACGCCGCCAGCATGTTGGGTGCCGCCAGCCATACGAGGGTTGGACCGATCGGGCCGTCGATCAAGCGAGAACGGGCCGAGGTCATGGGCGGGCCGAGGTCATGGGCGGGCCGAGGTCATGGGCGGGCCGTGGT
>JABMNR010000001.1 GCA_013203465.1 Alphaproteobacteria bacterium | reverse complement strand
GTGTTGGTCAACGCGGTTGTCGGGATCGTGCCGTTGTTAGCGAACGTGAACGTCACCTGGCCGGCAACCTGGACTCCGACGGCGATGGTGTTGCCGCCGGACACCAGGAGGTTGTTGCCCGTCAGTGTCACGCCGCGGAGAAACCCGCCGGCCCGAACACCCGCGCGCTCCGCCCACCCGACGGGGCGCGGGCATCCGGCTTGCCGGGTGGCTTGCGGAAATGGAACCGGGAGAGCTTGCCTTGGCGCGCCAGCAGCGTCTCGTTGCGGCGCGAGCGATAGGCGGTATCGGCTCAGAGCGGGCTGGCGGGCACTATCAGAGCAAATCGGCTTGAGCCCGGAAGTCGATATCCGTAGCTTGGCGGGGTGCAAAATCCCTTCCGCTATTTCAACTGCTCACCGGAGATCATCCGCCTGGCGGGGATGATGCACGTCCGGTATCCGCTGTCACTCCGTCAAGTCGAAGACTGGGGTTGCCGTGTATCGACACCGCCGCGGTGCAAGGGTTTTGCGTTGACCTGAATGGGTTTGGAGCGTGCAGTTCTGTATCCGGCCTTGCGGTGCGACGGGTCGTGTCGCGGGCCTTGATGGAACCCAAAGGATCAACGCCCTATCACGTTATCGGACCCGAGGTCCGGTCAAGCCGGGGTGAATTCCAGGTCGCCGGTTGCCGCGAAATGGCGTTCGACCAACTCGGGGGTTACCTCCGCCAACGAACTCGGGCGCCAGCGCGGCGCGTGATCCTTGTCGATCAACGCCGCGCGTATTCCCTCGAAGAATTCAGTTCCGGCCATGCAGGCCTGCGACATCCGGTATTCCATCGTCAGTGCCTCAGCCAAGCTGGATAGCGCCCGGCCCCGGCGCAGTTGTTCGAAGCTGATCACCAGACTGGTCGGGCATTTCCCCAGCAGCGTCTCGCGCGTCTCGCGGGCGAAGTCGGAGCCGGCCTCGGCCTCGCGGCTCAGGGCGTCCAGGATTGCCGCCACCGAGTTCCGCGCGAAACACCGATCGATCATCTCCCGATGCGGCGCCAGGGGATCGGGACCGGGTTTTTCCGACATCCGGTCGAGCACGTCGTTGATCGCCGCCCGACCACTCTCGGTCGTCGCAAGCGTGGTCGCAAACGCGGCTTCCAGCCCCTCAATCCGACTGGATGGAACGAAATGGCTCGCCAATCCAAGCGCACAGACCCCGGCTGCGTCCAACCGCGCACCGGTCAGCGCCAGATACAGGCCCGTCTCTCCCGGCAGCCGAGGCAGGAACCACCCGCCGCCGACATCGGGGAACAAGCCGATCCCGGTCTCCGGCATCGCGAACATCAGCCGCTCCGTGGCGATCCGGTGCGAACCATGGATCGACACCCCGACACCGCCGCCCATGGTCACGCCGTCCAACAGCGCCACGAACGGTTTGGAGAACGCGTGGATCGCATGATTGAGCTGATACTCCTCGAAAAAGAACACCCTGGACAGCGCGGACGGCCCCTTGCCATCCAGATCGTCAACGATCGAGCGATAGACCGCGCGTACGTCGCCACCGGCGCAGAACGCCTTCCCGCCCGCACCCTTGATCAGGACCGCCTTGACGGTGTCGTCATGGTCCCAGGCGTCCAGCATGGGATGCATCGCGCGGATCATGTCCAGGGTCAGGGCGTTCAGCGCCTTGGGGCGATCCAACTCGATGGTGGCGAGCCCATGCTCGGCCGAAAAATGGATGTCCTCGGGCACCCTTGTCTCCTCATTCTCGAAAATGGCTGATATCGACCGTCTAATCGGCCAACAGGCTGCGCGCGATGATCACCCGCATGATCTCGTTGGTTCCCTCAAGAATCCGGTGCACGCGCAAATCGCGCAGCAACCGCTCGATCGGGAAGTCCTTCAGATAGCCATACCCCCCATGCAGTTGCAGTGCCTCGTCGACGACCCGATACCCGATGTCGGTGGCGAAACGCTTGGCCATGGCCGCGTGCTGGGTGGCGATCGGTTTTTTGGCGTCGAGGCTGGCGGCGGCCCGATGCACCATAAGCCGGGCGGCGTCCAGTTCGGTCGCCATGTCCGCCAGACGGAACTGGGTCGCCTGGAAATCGGCGATCGGCTTGCCGAACTGCTTGCGCTCCTTGACATAGCCGAGGCTGGCCTCCAGCGCCGTTCGGGCACCGCCGAGCGAGCAGGCGGCGATGTTGATGCGCCCACCATCCAGCCCCCGCATGGCGATCTTGAAGCCTTCGCCCTCGTTTCCGACCAGGTTCTCGGCCGGCACCTTGCAATCCTCGAAGGTCACCATGGTCGTCGGCTGACTGTTCCAACCGAGCTTGCGCTCCTTCTTGCCGAAACCGAGACCGGGGGTGTCCTTTTCGACCAGAATGCAGGAAATACCGTGCGAGCCATGATCGCCGGTGCGACACATGACGGCATACACGTCGCTTTCGCCGCCGCCGGAAATGAACGCCTTGCCACCGTTCAGAACGTAGTGGGAATTCCCAACCTTCTCGGCGCGGGTTTTCAGCGCCGCCGCGTCGGAGCCGGAACCCGGCTCGGTCAGGCAGTAGCTCGCGATCGATTCCATCGATGTAAGCGCCGGCAGGAACCGTTCCCGAACGTCGGATGATCCGAAACGGTCGATCATCCAGGACACCATGTTGTGGATCGACAGAAAAGCCGCCGTCGACACACACCCCGCCGACAACTCCTCGAACACCAGCGCCGCCTCCAAGCGTCCCAGGTTCGAGCCGCCGACGTCGTCGCGGACATAGATCCCGGCAAGGCCCAACGCCGCCGCCTCGCGCAACACATCTACCGGAAACACCTCGTCCTCATCCCACGCGGCGGCGTTCGGCGCGAGCTTGTCGCGCGCGAAGCTTCGCGCCATGTCCTGGATCGCTTGTTGCTCGTCACTGAGCGTGAAGTCCATGGTGTCCTCCCGCCTCCGGCTCGCGTGGCCGGGATCATCGGAATCACAGGTTGTGGCGTCAACGATGCCCTAACGTCAATTGACCACCTACGATTGGCGCGCGTTGGCAGTTCCAGCCACCCACACTATGATTGCGCTGTGACCAAACGACGCCGGGCTGCCGGCACCGGAGAGCATCATGCCGTTCAATGGCCGAGAGAAACCAGACAACGGTATCACGGTCCCCTCGCCGGGATTTCCGACCACCCGGATGCGCCGCAACCGGCGCACCGACTGGTCGCGCCGTCTGGTGTCGGAGAACCGTGTCACGGTGGACGATCTGATCTGGCCGGTGTTCGTGCACGCGGGCGACACGCCGCGCATTCCAGTCGACACCATGCCAGGTGTGGTACGTCACTCCGTGGCGGCGCTCGTCGACGCGGCAAAAGAAGCGCGCGATCTGGGAATCCCGCTGATCGGGGTTTTCCCTTACGTCGACGGCGGTCTTAAGGACCCGGAAGGGTCTTATGCGGTGAAACCCGGCAATGTGATCTGTCAGGCGGTCGACGCAGTGAAAACCGCCGTCCCGGATATCGGCGTGATGTGCGACGCCGCCCTCGACCCGTTCACCAGTCACGGCCATGACGGGCTGCTGGAGGATGGGGAGATCGTCAACGATGCCACCGTCGAGGTTCTGGTGCGTCAGTCACTGATCCAGGCGGCGGCCGGCTGCGATGTGATTTCACCCTCGGACATGATGGATGGGCGCGTCGGCGCGATCCGCGCGGCGCTCGATTCCGCCGGATACGACCATGTGCAGATCATGTCCTACGCCGCCAAATACGCCTCGGGATTCTACGCCCCATTTCGTGAGGCGGTTGGCTCCGCCGCCACCTTGGGCACCGCCTCGAAATCGAGCTATCAGATGGACTCGGCCAACACCGACGAGGCGTTGCGCGAAATCGCCCTCGACATCGCCGAGGGTGCCGACATGGTGATGGTCAAGCCGGGGATGCCCTATCTCGACATCGTCTACCGGGTGAAAAGCACCTTTGGCGTGCCGACCTTCGCCTATCAGGTCTCGGGCGAGTATTCGATGATCAAGGCGGCGGCCGAGCGCGGCTGGATCGACGGTGACCGAGCGATGATGGAAAGCCTGCTGGCCTTCAAGCGGGCCGGCGCCGACGGGGTGCTGACCTATTTCGCGGTCGAGGCCGCCAAGCGCCTGCGCGAGGCCGGGTAAGCGTTACCGGCTCTCGAAATACGTCAACATGCAGTCATCCGTCCAGGACCGGCCTCCGGGCCCGTGAAACCCCACATGGCCACCGTAGTGCGGCAGCAACGGTGTGAGCGACGGTGTCGCATCCCATTCGAATGCGCGATACGCCCGCGCCGGAATCCACGGATCGTCCAGCGCATGGATGACCAAGGTCGGCACAGCGATGTCCGCCATGAACCCTATCGCTGAATTGCACGCGTAATAGTCGACGGCATCGCGAAAGCCGTTGCGCGGCGCGGTGAACACATCGTCGAAGGCGATCACGTCACGCGCCTTGGCGATCGCCGCCCGTTCCTCGACCGAGATTTCGGCCCGACCGGCGGTCGCCTCCTCCCGCATGCGGGCCAGCAGCCAACGTTGATAGAGCGCGTTGCGCGCATCACCGAACCGTCGAGCCGAGGCCATCAAATCGATCGGCGCCGAGACCACCGCCGCCGCGCGGATCGGGAAGGCACCACCGAACTCAGCCAAAGCCTTCAGCAGCATGTTGCCGCCAAGCGACCAGCCGATCAGCACCACACCGTCGGCCATCAACGCGGCGGGAAGCTGCTCCAGCACCGCGCGCAGATCCTCCGACCGGCCGGAATGGTACTGAAACCGGCAGAGATCGCGCGACGGTCCCGCTCCGCGCAGGTTGAGCCGCAGCACCGGATACCCGGCCATCAGCAACCGCGCGGTGGTTCGTCGCGTGTAAATACTGTCGGAGCAACCGGTCAAGCCATGGATCAGGATGGCCAGCGGTCTGCCAGACCGCGTTTGACGGGGGCGATCCAGAAACCCGACCAGTGTGTCCCCGGTCCCATCGGACATCGGGACATCCAGCCGCTCGGTCGAAATGGTCGGCAACGCCACCGCCGGGCGCATGATGGCGTCGCGGATGGTCTGAGAATCGGCGCCGATCCACGGCCATCGTGGTTGGAACGGCGCGAACGCCACTTCAGCCACCATCTTCGCGGCCCTCACCGTCCTCCTCCACGTAGAACGACTTCAGCCAGTCGTGCACCACGGCGATCTGGTCCTCGCTCATCAGTGCCGGCGCGTGGCCGCAACCCTCGAACTCGATCAACTCGGCCAGGGGGCCGCGCCGGGTCATCTCTTTCGCCGTCTCGCGCGTCAACAGGTCGGAATTGGCACCACGCAGCACCAGCGTCGGGCACTCGATCCGATCCCACAATTCCCAGAGATCGACGTCTTCATATGGTTCCTTGAAGGCGTCGCCGATCGCCGGATCGTAATGCAGGGCGTAGGTGCCATCCTCCTGTCGGGTGGTCGAGTGCAGGGTCAGTTCCGACCATCCCGCCTCGTCCGGCACACCGAAATCGGCATGGATCTTTTGCAGATACTCCGAGGCTTCGAGCAGCGTGGCGAAACGCGGGTCGGCACCGACAAAGGAGCCGATGCGCGCCAACGCCGCCTTGGGGATAAAGGGGCCGACATCGTTCAGCACCAGGCGGCGGATCGGCGATTCCTCCCGCGCCGCCAACATCATGCCGATCAGCCCGCCCATGGAGGTGCCGATCCAATCGACCTGCTCCAACCCGCGATAGTCGAGCAGCGCGTCCATGTGCTTGAGGTAGGTTTCGAGCCCATAGGCGCCCTTGTCGGCCAGCCAACCGGAACGCCCGCGTCCCGCGATATCAACTTCGATGACGCGGAAATCCTTGGCCATGGCGGTCGCAAGACGGTCGAAGTCACGGCCGTTGCGGGTCAAGCCATGCACGCACATCACCGCTCGCTCGCGCGACCGCGTGCCGAAATCGATGAAGGCGAGCCAAACGGTGCCGTTGTGATCGGTATAGGGAAAGCTACCTGGATTCGGGCGCATATCCGTTCTCGCGACAGTCTTCGATCAGGTCATAGTGTCCGGCGGTTCGCCCACGAGTTCAACCGGGACATCAGCGCTCATCGGGGCTGTGAAGACCGTGCCGCGTCCTATATCACGGAGTGCGTATCCCCGTTCGCACGCCGAAAGGCCACCCCATGCTGATGACAATCCTGCTGACCCTGCACGTGATCACCGCCACCATATGGGTCGGCGGCATGTTCTTCGCCTATGTGGTCCTGCGCCCATCGATCGGCGAGATCGAGCCGCCGGCCGAGCGGCCACGGCTGTGGCGCCGGGTGTTCGAGCGGTTCTTCCTCTGGGTATCGATCAGCGTGCTGGTGCTCCTGGCCACCGGTTACGCCATGATCTTCCTGGTGTTCGGCGGCTTTTCCGCGGCCGGCATCCACATCCATGTCATGAACGCGACCGGTCTGCTGATGTTCCTGGTCTATGGCCATCTGCGGTTCGGGGTGTGGCCAAAGTTCCGCCGCGCGGTCGATGCCGATGATTTCACCACGGCGGCGGCCAAACTGGTGAGCATTCGCCGGATCGTTGCGATCAATCTCGGCCTTGGTTGGGTGACCATCGTGGCCGGCGCCACCGGGCGATACTGGCTGTGATGTCCGACGCCCTGCGTGCTTGGACGCTTGTGGGAGCGCGTGCTATGTCCCCAGGAAACACCCACCGTTCGACATCATCCTGATCGGAGCCGTCATGGTTGCCTCGCTCCCCGAGTCCGTCGATGCCACCCTGCGCCTGTTGAGCGACGGCCACTACATCGCCGACCGCTCGCTCGCCACCGCCTTACACCTGGCGTTAGCGCTCGGCCGCCCGCTGTTTCTGGAGGGCGAGGCCGGGGTCGGCAAGACCGAGATCGCCAAGGTTCTGGCCGACACCCTGGGCCGCAAGTTGATCCGGCTGCAGTGCTATGAGGGGCTGGACATCTCTTCGGCGGTATACGAATGGAACTACGCCCGCCAGATGGTCGAAATCCGACTGGCCGAGGCCGCCGGCGGCGCCGATCGCGAGGCCCTGGCCAAGGACATCTTCGACGACCGCTTCCTGATCAAGCGGCCGATCCTGCAAGCGCTGGAAGCCGATGAGGCCGGGGCACCGGTGTTGCTGATCGACGAGCTTGACCGTACCGACGAGCCGTTCGAGGCGTTCCTGCTGGAAGTGCTGTCCGACTATCAGGTGACCATCCCCGAGCTTGGCCCGCAAAAGGCGGCGGTCCCGCCGATCGTCATCATCACCTCCAACCGCACCCGCGAGATCCACGATGCCCTGAAACGGCGGTGCTTCTACTATTGGGTCGACTACCCCTCGGCGACACGCGAGCGCGAGATCCTGCGCATCAAGGCACCGAACGCGCCGGAAGAGTTGAGCCGTCAGGTCGTCGCCTTCGTGCACGAGCTGCGCAAGCTCGATCTGTTCAAGCTGCCCGGGGTGGCGGAAACCATCGATTGGACCCACGCGCTGGTACAGCTCGACCATCTGTCGCTCGACCCCGAGGCGATCGACAACACGCTGGGCGTGCTGCTGAAGTACCAGGACGACATCGCCAAAATCCAAGGCAGCGAGGCGACCCGCATCCTGAACCAGATCAAAGTCGAGCTGGCGGGTGTCGCCGCCGTGGTGTGATCATCACCGTGTCGACCCCCATGGACACCCGTTTGGAGGCCGCGTGAACGACGCCGCTCCCCCCAACGACCCCCGCACGCTACCGGACCCCGCCGGCGAGGGATCGGGCAAGCTGGTCGACAATATCATGCATTTCGGCCGTGCCCTGCGCGCCGCCGGCCTGCCGGTCGGGCCGGGCAAGGTGCTGGATGCTATTCGTGCCGTCGAGGTGAACGGCATCACCAACCGCCGGGACTTCTATTGGACCCTGCACGCGGTGTTGGTGAACCGACGGGATCAACGCGAGGTGTTCGATCAGGCCTTCCACGTGTTCTGGCGCAACCCGCGGCTGTTGGAGCGCATGCTGCAAATGGTGCTGCCGGAGTTTCGCGCCGATGTGTCGACCGAGGACGAGCGCCAGGAGATGAACCGCCGGGTGGCCGAGGCGTTGCACCCGCCCAAGGCTCCGCGTGAGACGCCGGGCGACGAGCAGGAAGAGGAGATCGAGTTCGACGCGGCCATGACCTGGTCCGATCGCGAGCTGCTGCGCCATATGGATTTCGAGAAGATGACGGCGGCCGAGGTCGCCAAGGCCAAGCAGGTGATCCGCGACATGCGGTTGCCGATCATGGAGGTGAAGACGCGGCGGTTCACTCCGGCGCCTCATGGCCGGCGGATCGATCTGCGCCGCACCCTCGCCTCCAGCCTGCGCGCCGGCGGCGACGAGATCGCGTTGGAACGCAGCAAGCACCGCACCCGTCATCCGCCGCTGGTTATTCTGTGTGATATCTCGGGCTCGATGAGCCGCTATTCCCGGATGATGCTGCATTTCATGCACGCCATCACCAACGACCGTGACCGGGTGCATACCTTCCTGTTCGGCACGCGGCTGACCAACGTCACGCGCTATCTGCGATCGCGCGACGTTGACGAGGCGCTGGCCAAGGTTGGTGGCGCGGTCGACGACTGGTCCGGTGGCACCCGCATCGGCCACTGCCTGCACGATTTCAACAAGACCTGGGGGCGCCGCGTGCTGACCCAGGGCGCGGTGGTACTGCTGATCACCGACGGCCTGGATCGCGAGGCCGGTGATGGTCTTGCCGAGGAGATGGAGCGTTTGCACAAATCGTGTCGACGGCTGGTCTGGCTCAATCCCTTGTTGCGTTTCGATGGCTTCGCCCCCAAATCCCAGGGCGTGCGGGCGATCCTGCCGCATGTCGATGATTTCCGGCCGATCCATTCGCTCGACAGCCTGCAGGAGTTGGCCGACGCCATTGGCCGTCCGGCGCATCGTAGGCGCCAGGGTATGGACGACTGGATGACGGCGCTTCGTCAGGTTGAAGATGAAGCGCGACAAACCGAGGGAGCAACCGCATGACCGACAACATGAGCATCGACGCGAGCGCCTTTGCCTCACGCGACGACGTTCTCGGCACCGCTGAGGCGTGGTTGCAGGAGGGGCGCAAGGTGGCGCTCGCCACCGTCGTCAAGACCTGGGGCAGTTCGCCCCGCCCGGTCGGCTCCCGTCTGGTGGTCGATGCCGACGGCGCCATGGTCGGCTCGGTCTCGGGCGGTTGCATCGAGGGGGCCGTGATCAAGGAGGCATTCGAGGTCATGGATGGCGCCGCCGCCCATCTGCTGGATTTCGGTGTCTCCGACGAACAGGCTTGGGATGTCGGCCTCGCTTGCGGCGGGCAGGTTCAGGTCTGGGTCGAGCGGTTGGAGGGCTAGACATGAAAGCGGATACCTTCGGCGCGCTGCAAACCGCGCGACGGTCGAAAACCCCGGTGGCGCTGGTCATCGGCATCGATGGCGATGGCTCCGAGGCGTTGGTCTACGCCGACCGCGTCGATAGTAGCCTACCGGAGGCGGTGATCGCCGAGGCCCGCACCCGGTTGCGCGACGACAAGACCGGTGTGATGGAGATCGGCGGCACCCACTGGTTCATCGACTGCCATAACGCGCCCCTGCGCGTCATCGTCGTGGGCGCCGTTCATATCACGCAAACCCTGGCGCCGATGGCGGCGATCGCCGGCTACGAGGTCATCGTGGTCGACCCGCGCGCCAGCTTCGCCACGCCGGAGCGGTTCCCGAACGTACATCTGCTTGATGAGTGGCCGGACGACGCGATGGTCGAGTTGGCACCCGACGCCCGCACCGCCGTCATCACGTTGACCCACGACCCCAAGCTCGACGACCCGGCGTTGGAGGTCGCGCTCAACTCCGAAGCCTTCTACATCGCCTGCCTCGGCTCGCGACGAACTCACGCCCGACGGTTGGACCGCCTGCGCGCGCTTGGCTTCGACGAAGCGACGCTGAACCGCATCCACGGCCCCGCCGGTCTGCCGATCGGCGCGGTATCTCCCGCCGAGATCGCGATCGCCATCATGGCGGAGTTGACCTCGGTACTGCACGAGGCGGGGCCTCTTGCGGTAGCCGCCTGACGGTGGAGAGGCGCGTCTGACATGCGGTTCGGCGAAACCCCACTGGACGAGGCTGAGGGTGCGATCCTTGCCCATTCCCTGCGTTTGAAGGTCAAGACCTTCAAGAAGGGAACCGTGCTGGACGCCGGCGCGATCGCCGTGCTGCGCGAGGCGGGGTACGACAGCGTGGTCGCCGCCCGTCTTGACGAGGAGGATATCGCCGAAGACGAGGCCGCCAACCGTTTGGCCGGATCCGCGCGTGGCGACGCCGTGACCGCCAGTGCGGCGTTCACCGGCCGTGCCAACCTGTTCGCCGAAAGCGCCGGCATCGTCGACTACAATCCGGAGCGTCTCAACGCCTTCAATCTGATCGACGAGGCGGTGACCCTCGCCCTGGTACCGCCGTTCCAAGCCGTTGAATCCGGGCAAATGATCGGCACTCTGAAGGTTATCGCCTTTGCGGTCCCCGGCGACACCGTACTGTTGGCCGAGGCGATCGCTGGCCGGGATAAACCTCTGGTTCGGGTGGTCCCGTTTCATACGACACGGGTCGGGTTGGTGCAGTCACGATTGCCGGGCACCAAGGAAAGCGTCCTCAATTCCACCTTTGAGGTGACGCGATCCCGTTTGCACCCGATGAACAGCGAGATTTGCCATCAGGTGCGGTGTGACCACACCACGGACGCCATAACCAAGGCGATCGACGAAACCCTGCGCAATGGCGCTCAGTTGGTGCTGGTGTCGGGCGCCTCCGCCGTTGTCGACCGCCGCGATGTGGTGCCCGCCGCGATCGAGAAGGCCGGCGGCGTAATCGAACATTTCGGCATGCCGGTGGACCCCGGCAACCTGATGTTGATCGGGCGTATCGGCGATGTCACCGTGATCGGCCTGCCGGGCTGTGCCCGCTCGCCCAAACTGAACGGCTTCGATTGGGTGCTGGGCCGCACCATCGCGCGTCTACCGGTCGGCCCTGACGAGGTCATGCGCATGGGGGTGGGCGGATTGCTTAAGGACATACCAAGCCGCCCGATGCCACGATCGCGCGTGTCTGCCCTGGTCGACTCCGGGGGAACCGGAAAAGTGCCGGCCCGGGCGCCCCGCATCGCGGCCTTGGTGCTGGCCGGCGGACAATCGCGCCGCATGGGCGCCGTCAACAAGCTGCTGGCGGAGATCGACGGCACCCCGATGATCCGTCGTGTGGTCGACAACGTGTTGTCGTCCAAGGCCGATCCGGTGGTCCTCGCCATCGGGCATGAGGCGGATCGGGTGCGCGCCGCGCTTGGCGGCTGCCCGGTGATCTTCGCCGAAAACCCCGATTACGCCGATGGCCTGTCGACCACCCTGCGAACTGGATTGGCGACACTGCCGACCGACATCGACGGCGTGGTGATCTGCCTCGGGGATATGCCCAAGATCTCGGCCGACGTGATCGATCGCATGATCGCCGCCTTCGATCCGATCGAAGGTCGGGCGATCGTGGTGCCGACGCGGCGTGGCAAACGCGGCAATCCGGTGCTGTTCGCCAAACGCTTCTTCGAGGACATGGGCCGGGTTTCGGGTGACACGGGGGCACGACACTTGATCGGCGACCATGACGACGTGGTGGTGGAGATCGAGGTGGACGACGACGCGGTTCTGCTGGATGTCGACACGCCGGCCGCGCTCAAGGCTCTCATCGACGAAAACGCCTCGGGAGACGGCGCTTGACCGCGGCGCTGTATCAGGACGCGATCTTGGTGTTGGCCAAGCAAAGTCGCGCGGTCAGCCGTCTGGAAAACCCGACGGTCAGCGCCCGGATCGATAATCCGGTTTGCGGCGACCGGGTGACCATCGATCTGGCGCTGAAAGGCGACACCGTGGTGGCGGTGGGTGCGAAGGTTCAGGGATGCGCGCTGTGCCAAGCGGCGGCGGCGGTGATCGCCGAGGCGGCGGTCGGTAAACCGGCGGCGGCGTTGGAGACGGTTGCGGCGGCGATGAGCGCCTATCTGGCCGGAGACAGCGACGAGCTGCCGTGGGCACAGCTTGGTGTCTTCGCGCCGGTACGGCCGATGAAATCACGTAGGGATTGCGTTCTGTTGCCGTTCAAGGCGGCGGCCAAAGCCTTGCGAGAAAAACAAACAGCCTGATCAACTGAGAATGTCGAGAGTGCTTTCGGCAAGCTCATCGGCAGCGCGGATCGTCGCCAAATTAGCCTCGAACTGACGCTGAGCGGTGATTTGCTCCGCCACCTCGCGATCCAACTCGACATTCGCACGGTTGACGAGGCCATTCTCGCCGGCATCCGGCGCATCGGGATCGAACTGTTGCACCGCCGAGGGGTCGACGAGTTGTTGTGTCGAGCGGACACCGCCGCCTTGAACCGACTGATCGACCGCGCGCGACGGCTGGAACAGCGGGTTGCCGTCCGCATCCGTCGTCGGCCCATCGACCGACGGCGCGGCGACGCTGCGTACGTTGGCAACGTTGTCCGCCGAGGTGCGGAAACGCTCCTGCGCCGCTTGCAAACCGCTTAACCCGATGTTGAGACCGTTGGTGATCGCCATGCCAAATACCCAAAATCACGTTCCGCTTTAAAATAGCGTCTTTTGCCGGTTTTCGCTACCCTCGTGCCTCCACAAGTCCGTGAACCGCCAGAAAATGGTCGACCGCGGCCAAGGCGCCGTGATCGTACAGGTCCGTGTGGCCGCCACCGGCAATCCGCTCAATCCGCTTGGGTTGCGCCGCCGCCGCGAACAACCGCTCGCCATGGTCGATTGGGATGAGCGTATCCTGATCGCCATGCAGGATCAGCAGCGGTACGACCACGCGGGGAACCCGTTTGAGGCTGTCGAAGGGATCGAGGATCAACCACCGGACCGGGATGAACGGATACCGCGCCGCCGCGATGTCTCGGATCGACGTAAACGGTGCTTCCAACACCACCGCGCCAAGATCTTCACGTTCGGCGCCCAGCGCGACCGCAACGCCGGTCCCCAGGGATTCGCCATACACCAAGGTCTTCTCGGTAAGCACGCCCAGTGTGTCCAGCGCGTCGAGCCAGGCACGCCCGTCGGCTAGAAAACCGGTCTCGCTTGGGCTACCCGGGTTGCCGCCATACCCGCGATAACCGGCCAGCAGCACGCCATAGCCGTGCTCGATAAAGCGGCGCGCCTTGGTGTCACGCATGCCGATATTGCCGCCATTGCCCTGAAAATAAAGCACGGTGGGCCGGTTATATGGCGGTGGATGCCACCATCCTTCCAGGACCAGGCCATCGGCGGTCTCGGCCTCGACACGCGTCATGCCGGCGGCCGCACCCTCGGCCGGGTCTGGACGCCGTTTGTCCGGCACGAACAAAATCCGGCGCTGAAACGTGTACAGCGCCATGACCATCAAGCCGTATAGAGTCAGCGCGCTCGCGCCCAGTGTGATCACCAGATACATCGCAGCCGGACCCTATCTGACCTTCGTTGGATCGCCTATATTCACATCATACGCAACCTCTCGGATGCCGATGCGCCGCTGCCTCACCCTGCTTGCCCTGATCGCCCCAGCATTGCTCACCATTATGCTGGACGCCGCGCCGGCGAGCGCCCAGCGTATTCAGTGGTTCGTCGAGGTTGTGACCGACCCGATCAGCCAACGGCCGCTGCTTGAGGCCCACATTCTGACCCGTGAGGGCTATCGCTTCCAGTTGCGGCGGCGCACGGACAACTCGATCTGGGGCCAGTTCACGTTGCCACGCTCCAGCCAAGCGACATTGACGTCCGACCAGTTGCCCGTCTACCGGGTCGACGATCATGATCCGACCGACCTCGAACTACTCAAAGAGTTGGAATCCGGCTCGGAGCCCACGCTCTATAAAATCGAAGGCCGCTCCATTCAGTTCATCTTATGGGGCGATGCCCGCAAGGGTTTCATTCCGCCGGTGTTGCGGCAAATGATGTTGGGTAAATCGCTACGGATTACCTACTTCACCATTCTGGGTGAAAGCAACGAGGCCGAGATCACGCTAAACCGCGCCAACGAGGCCATCGCCCAATTCCTCCGTGTGCGCCCTTTGAACCCCGACACCGACTCGGTCGAACAGCCGACCCAAACCTTCTCGCTCGTCGCAAAGCGGTTCCTGGAGCTATGCGAAGACATGCGGTTTACCAGCAATGACACCGACTACACCAATTGCCGGCAAATCTTCTCGCGTTGCGCTGAAACCGCGGATCAAACCGCCGAAAGCCTAATGGCGTGTTTGGACTTCGACCCGACCAAACACGCCAAGCCCAAGGCCAAGGACGGAGATGACGAGGCCGGCAAGAAGGACGAAGGTAAACCCCCGCCCCGCCCGGGCGCCTGATCCCCACGGTATGCCGGATCACGCCGACGGCCGCTTGCTCTGTGGCGGGTGGATTACACCGCGATCGACAGGAATTGCGGCGGCGGCGGCGGAGCCACGGCGCCGCCAAGACCACGCGAACCGTTCGATGGTCCAAAACCTTGTATCCCCTCATCGCGAGACACCGCGGGGAAGGGCGACGCGTTACCGTCGGTTGCGCCTTGGACGGCGCCGGATGGTCCCTCACCTAAACGAGTGGTTCCCAGCGCGAAGGGATCGTCTTCTTCGTCAGCGCCGTTCGCAAACGGATTTTCCGGGCCGTTCGAGGCCTGTGACAGCGTATCCGGAGCCGCCCCTTCCTCAACGCTCTCAGAGGTTTCTTGGGTCCCGCCGCCGCCGTCCGCCACTTCCGACGTTTCCTCACGGCGCTGTGCGGCGATCTCCGCCCGAGCTTGGCTGGCCAGCGCGTCGGCCGCGACAGCAATCGCCCGATCGGCCGCCGACGGATCACCCGGCGCCAACGCCGCGCTACGAACCTGCTGCGCCTTCTGCAACGTGGCCTGCGGATCTCCGTCGATCGCCGACACATCGATCGGCACGGAGCCGCCAACGGCGTATTGCCGGCCGTCGGGACCCCGCTGAAAGGTGTAGCTCGGCGAGCCGGCGTATTGACCGCCCGTGGCCGCGTGTGCCGCCTCGTGCCGCCGAACCTCGGCGTCGCGGGCTTGCAGCTCGCTCACAGCCTGCTGTTCTTCCTCGGTCAGCCCGTTCGGCCCCTCACCCTCTTCGCCGCCGCCTTGTTGGGTGTTTGGATTCAGCCCGTCGACCGCGGGTTGGTCACCCGGCGGCACCGGCTCACCACTTTGCTCAGCCGCCAGATGAAGCGCGAGGGCGAGCGTGAAGGCACCGCCCCGGATCAGTGGACCCGGTGGAGCGCGACCGGCATCAACCGCCAATTCCTGACCAATAAGCCGCAGTGGTTCACCGCCCGGAAGGGTCGGAGTGGGAGTGTCGCTAGCGTTTTCCGTTGGGTCCTGCCCGGGAACTACGTCCTCGGCCCGGCCAGGAAACACCGTATTTCGGGCATCCTCGCGACCAACCGCACCACGCGCCGACACCCCACGTAACGCGCCATCGCCACGGTCAGCGGAAGGGCCACCGATCGTCGATGGCGGACCCACGACGGGGGCTATGAACGGCGCGACGGTGGTCATTCTGACCGCATTCTCCGTGACATGTGGTAACTCCACGGGCCCTGTGTAGGTCGGGGCACGTCACCCTCTCTCATGAGGAATGTAGCACGAATCGACCCGCCAAGTGTTAACAAGCCGGCGACACCGTTAACCAACGGTCGGCGGCATGATCGTGTGCAGGATGCACTCGGCAAGTGGGATGTAGTCCGAGTTCGGCAGCGAGAAGAACCATTGAAACAAGTGGGCGCTCATATCGCCGCGCAGAAACGACTCCAGAAACTGCTGGCTGACCGGGTGCAGCGGGGCGACGATGTGGCACACGTCGTACATCGCGACATAAACGGGCATTGACCCAGCTCCTCGACCACTCCCCGCATCATTGGACCACAACCGGCCGGATGCACCAAATCCCGAGTTTGTGAGTAGGTTGAGCTAACCCAGCTATCCCCCTCGACACAAACCGTTATGCTGAACCACCATTCAGCCGCGAGTTCCCATGCCCGATCTGTCCCGCCTGGCGCCGCCGTTGTTCGTCGTGCTGTGGAGTTCGGCCTTCGTCGGCGCCAAGTTCGGTCTGCCCGACGCCGAACCCCTGAGCTTCATGTTCGTTCGCTTCGTGCTGGTGGCGGCGGTCTTTGTCGGCCTTGCGTGGATACGCAACGCGCCGTGGCCGGTCACCTGGACCGAGACCATGCACATCGCGACGGTCGGGACCTTGGTCCATGCAGTCTATCTGTCCGGCGTTTTCATCGCGATCTCACGCGGTCTGCCGGCGGGATTGGCGGCGCTGATCGTAGGTTTGCAGCCGATCTTGACCGCTTTTCTCGCCGGACGCCTGCTTGGCGAACAACTCGGCTCCCGGCAGTGGTTCGGTTTGGCACTCGGCTTGGCCGGGGTGGCGCTGGTCGTCCACGACCACGCGCGGGCCGGGATTATGGATCCGGTCGCCATCGGATCCTGCGTGGTCTCGCTGATCGCCATCAGTGCCGGCACCGTTCATCAAAAACGCTTCTGCACCGACATGAACCTTATAACCGGCAGCGCCATCCAAGCGATCACCGCCTGCGCGCTCACCGGGATCGGCGCCTGGCTGTTCGAAAGCTTCCGCATCACCTGGTCGTTGGAATTCACTCTCTCCTGGCTCTGGCTGTCACTCGTCGTGTCGCTGGGCGCCTTTTCACTGCTGATGGTGATGATCCGGCGTGGCGAGGCGGTCAAGGTGGCGAGCTTGTTCTACCTGACACCACCAACGGCCGCCTTGCTGGCGTGGATGTTCTTCGGCGAACGGCTCGACCTGTTGGGCCTTGTCGGTTTCGCCGTTGCCGTTATCGGTGTCGCCCTGGTCGTTCGCCGCCCGGCGGCCTTGCCAGCGGCCTAGATTGTTTCGTTGATCTTAGGCGTTTCGCGGATTCTTCCATTTCTCAAACATGCAAGTACCGGTCGACCGCCGCCCGTTCGGCCCGGAACGCCGCCGTGTCGCCCTGCCAAACCACGCGACCCTTCTCGACGATGTAGTGCCGGTCGGCGAGATCAAGCAGCGCCGAGACGCTCTTATCGATGACCAGGATCGCCTCGCCGTCTGCTTTCAACGTCGCGAGGCAGCGCCAAATTTCGGCGCGAATGATCGGCGCCAAGCCTTCCGTCGCTTCGTCCAGGATCAGCAGGCGCGGGTTGGTCATCAACGCCCGGCCGATCGACAGCATTTGCTGTTCGCCACCGGATAGCTGACCACCCAGATGCCGCCGCCGCTCACCCAGGCGCGGGAACAGCGCGATCACGCTGTCCAGTGTCCAACGGGGCGGGGTGCCATGTCGCGCCGCCGCCGTCGCCAGCAGATTCTCCTCGACGGTGAGGGTCGGGAAGATCTGCCGGCCCTCGGGCACCAGGCCCAAACCGCGCTGGGCGATGCGGTACGGCGGCTGACCCTGCATCGCCGCCCCCTCGATCAGTACCCGCCCGCCGGTCGGCCGGACCAACCCCATGATCGTATGCACGGTGGTGGTCTTGCCCATGCCGTTGCGGCCCATGAGCGTCACCACTTCCCCCGCTCCAGCCTCCAGCGTCATGCCGAACAGCACCTGACTGCCGTCATAGCCGGAGGTCAGGTGCTCGACCCGCAGCATCGGCGCGCTCACGCCGCGTCCTCCTCACCCAGATAGGCGGCGCGCACCTCGGGGTTGCCGCGGATGGCGTCCGGCGTGCCCTCGGCGATCACCCGGCCATAGTCCAGCACTGAAATCCGGTCGGCCAGCGCGAACACCGCCTGCATATCGTGCTCGACCAACAGGATCGTCACGCTGCCGCGTAGTGCTTGCAGGGTGGCAACCAAGCGTTCGGTTTCCTCCCGGCCGGTCCCGGCCATCGGCTCATCCAGCAGCAGCAGCTTTGGCCCGGTGGCCAGGGCGATGGCGATCTCAAGCTGGCGCTTCTCGCCGTGGCTCAGCGCACCCGCAGGCATCGGCGCGCGCGCCGTCAATCCCACGGTCTCCAACGCCTGCATGGCCCGGTCGTTCAACGCCCGCTCGCCCGCGACCGGCCTCAGGAAGCGAAAGCTGTGTCCGGCGTGCGCCTGGGCCGCTACCGCCACATTCTCCAGCACCGTGAACCCCGGCAGCACACTGGTGATCTGGAAGGTCCGGGCGAGCCCCAAATGCGATCGCGCGTGCACCGGAACGCGCGTGATATCCCGGCCGTCGAACCAGACCGTCCCGGCATCGGGCGCGATCTGTCCGGCGATCTGTCCGACCAGGGTGGTCTTTCCCGCGCCATTGGGGCCGATCAGCGCATGGATCGTTCCACGCGCCACCGCCATCGAGAGATCATCGCTGACGGCTAGCGCGCCATAGGCCTTGCACACCCCCTCCAGCGCCAAGATCGGCTCAGCCATCGGCGCCACTCCCGGTCCGATCCAAGAGGCGACTCAAACCGCCCCGCGCGTAAATTACGATCAAGATCAGCATTGGCCCGAAGATCACCCGCCAGTGTTCGGTGTAGTGCGACAGCACTTCCTCGGTGACCAGATAAGCGACCGCGCCCAGAACCGCGCCGTGCAGCGAGCCCATGCCACCCAGCACCACCATGATGATCAACTCGCCCGAGCGCTGCCACGACATGTAGGCAGGGCTGACGAACTCGGCGTGGTTGGCCAGCAAGGCACCCGACAGGCCGGCCATCATCCCGGCGATCCCATAGGCCACCAGCTGATAGCGATAGGGATCGTAGCCGACCGCCTGCATCCGCACCCGATTTTCCCGCACCCCCCGGATCACCCGGCCGAAGCGCGAGGAGACCAACGCCCGCGCAAATCCCCAACACGCCACCAGGCACCCCAGCACGACGACGTAGAACACCGTCGGGTCGTTCAGTACGGCCACGCCGAAGAACTCGCTGCGCCCCCACATGGTCAGGCCATCGTCGCCGCCATAAGCCGATAGCGAACTCGCGGTGAAATACGCCATCTGGCCGAACGCGAGGGTGATCATGATGAAATAGACACCCCGGGTCCGCAGACAGATCGCCCCGGTGATCAGCGCGAACAGCCCGGCGGCCAGGATCGCGATCGGAAAGGTAATGAGCCCGTCGTAAATCTCATGCGCGGCACCGATCCCAACGGCATAGGCCCCGATACCGATGAAGACCGCATGCCCAAAACTCACCATGGCCCCATAGCCGAGAATGAGATCGAGGCTGAGAGCGGCGATCGCGAAAATCATCACCCTTGTCGCCATCACGATCAGAAAGCTGGTATCCGACGCACCGGCGATGGCGGGCACCGCCAGAAACGCGATCAGCAGCATCAACGGAATCGGTGATCGGGACGGCACGGCGCGGATCACCGTCCCACCGCCGGGAACAAGCCGCTGGGCCGGAAGAACAACACCGCCGCCATCAGCACATAAATCAGCATCGACGCCAGCGCCGGCCCCACCTGATTAGCGGCGGACGGATCGAGGACGGTCCTGAAGATATCGGTCATGAAGGACCGGCCGAGGGTGTCGACCAGACCGACCAGAAGCGCCGCGACGAACGCCCCCCGGATCGAGCCGATGCCGCCGATCACGATCACCACGAAGGCCAGGATCAGCACGCCGTCCCCCATGTTCGGCTCAACCGACAGGATCGGCCCCGCCATGATCCCGGCGAACCCCGCCAGCATGGCGCCGAAGCCGAACACGATCATGAACAACCGCCGGATATCGACGCCCAAGGCCGAGACCATGCGGGCGTTGGTCGCGCCGGCGCGCACCAGCATGCCGACCCGCGTGCGGGTGACGACCAGCCACAACCCGACCGCCGTCGCCAACCCGACCAGGATCAGCGCCACCCGATAAATCGGATAGCCGAAGCCGTCCATGACCGGAATAACCCCCTCCAACAACGCCGGGATCGGATAGCTCAACGGCGCCGACCCCCAGACGATCTGCACGCCTTCGTTCAAAAACAGGATCACCCCGAAGGTGGCCAACACCTGATCCAGATGATCGCGGTCGTAGAGGTGGCGGAATACCAGGAACTCAAGCAGAAGCCCGAGCACCAGCGCCGCCGCGAGAGCCAACGGCACCGCCAGGAAGAAGCTCCCGGTGAGTTGATGGAACGTCACCGCCAGATAGGCGCCCAGCATGTACTGGACCCCATGGGCCAGGTTGATGAAATCCATCACGCCGAACACCAGGGTCAGCCCGGCCGCCACCAGGAACAGCAGCACCCCCAACTGCAGGCCGTTCAACACCTGCACCGCCAGCAGGGTCGCCGTCATGATCCCCTCCGCAGCCGCGTCATCGCGTGAACCCGCCCATCGCAACGGAAAACGGGCGAGGCCAAGGCCCCGCCCGCGTCCTTCCGGTCAACGGTATCCTACATTTTGCACTGGGCGGCGTAGACGTCGCCATAATCATCGAACACCTTTTCGACAATGGCGGTGTGATACTTGCCGTCACCGCGCTTCACCGCCTTCACCAGATAGAAGTCTTGGATCGGAAAGTGGTTGGTGTTGTAGCGAAAATCGCCGCGTACCGAGGTGAAGTCCGCCGCCTCGAACGCCTTGCGCAACGCTGCCTTGTCGCTGGTGTTACCGCCGGTCTTGCCGACCGCGCTGTCGATCAGCTGAGCCGCGTCGTAGCCCTGGCTGGCATAGAGCGAGGGGATGTAGCCGTATTTCGCCTCGAAGGCCGGCACGAATGCCTTATTGGCGGCGTTGTCCGTATCCGGCGTCCACTGCGAGGCCGAGAACAGGCCAAGCGCGGCATCCTTGGTCGCCGGCACCGTGGTCTCGTCGACGGTGAAAGCCGACAGGAAGGTGACCTTCTTGTCCAGGCCAGACTGGCGGAATTGCTTGACTAGGTTCACGCCCATGCCGCCCGGCATGAAGGTGAACAGCGCGTCCGAGCCCGACGCCGCGATCTTCGCCAACTCGGCCGAGAAGTCGAGGTTGCCGAGCTTGGTATAAACCTCGTCGGCGATCTCGCCCTTATAATACCGCTTGAAGCCGCTGACGCTGTCACGCCCGGCCTGATAGTTCGGCGCCATCAGGAAGACCTTCTTGAAGCCTTTTTCCTGCGCGTATTTGCCCATCACCTCGTGGATCTGGTCATTCTGCCAGGAGGTCGAGAAGAAATACGGATTGCAGCCGCGCCCGGCGAAGGTCGAGGTGCCGGCGTTGGCGCCGATCAGAAAGGTCTCGCTCTCGGTCACCGGACGGAACACCGCCTGCAGGATATTCGAGAACACAATGCCGGTGACCATGTCGACCTTGTCGCGTTCCAACAGACCCTTGACCTTGGTCAGCGCGACGTCGGGTTTCAGCTCGTCATCGACTACGATCAATTCAACATCGCGGCCGCCCAGCTTGCCACCCTTCTGGTCCAGATAAAGCTGGAAGCCGTCACGAATGTGCTTGCCCAACACCGCTGGCGGTCCCGATAGCGTTACCATCATGCCGATCTTCATCGGCTCGGCCGCGATCGCCGCGCCCGCGATCATCGCCACGGCGGCCACGGCGGCAGCCGTCAAAACCTTACGCATCATCGTTCTCCCTGTTCGTCGCGCCGCGGTTATCCCCGCGGGCCTCTCCCCGGTCTATACACCGTCGGTCCGCAGTCTGCCCGCGTGAAACTATCCCGCCAAGCCCATCCACCAATCAAAATATGGATTTTCAGGGCCCGTTATGGTGTACCCGACCGTGCCCGGAGAGGTCATAGCCGCCGAGCTCCCGGGCCCGCGTCGCGAAGGCAGCGGTCTGTGCGAAGGCTAGCAGCGCCTGAATCGGTGGCTCGAAGATCGCCTGGCGCCATAGCACGAGATCGTAGCGCTCTTCCACCAACGGCACGAAGTCGAGCCGGTACTGCCGCGCCACGCCCTCGATGGCCACGCCAGCGTCGGCCTTGCCGTCCAGCACGGCGACCGCGACATCGGCCTCGCTTCGGGCCGGTGGGTCCAAGCGCTCCACCTCCACACCATCGTCACCCGACAGCCAGCGATCCAACAGCACGCGGGCGCCCGCCCCCTCCTGCCGGCCGGCCACCCGTCTTCCAGCCAGATCGGCGACCCGCTGGATGCCAAGCGGGTTTCCAGACGGCAGCACCAGCCCCTGTCGGCGGCGCGCCCATTCCATCACCACCACCGGCGCGCCCGGCAGGCGTTGCTGGACGTGACCGATGTTCCAGTCCTCGTCCTCCTCGCCAATCAGATGGATCCCGGCGCCAATCGCCCGGCCGGCGACAAGCCGATCCAACCCGTCGCGGCTGCCGTCAAAGAACGTAGCGATTTCGGATCCCGACTCGCGTAGCGCCCAATCGAGCAGCGGGTCGTGGCTGCCGGCGAACACCACCGGACGCGGTACCAATGCCTCGGAGTTTCCGCGATACACCACGTGCCGGCGGACCCAGGCGTCGATCATGTCACGCGGGAACAACAGCTTTCCCGTGGCCCGGCTGACCGGGATCGCCTTGTCGGCCACCAGATCGTAAACCTTGCGTTCCTTGATCCGCAGCAGGGCGGCGACCTCGCGGGTCGTCAGGAACAAAGGGTCGGACCCGCGCCGCCGCATGCGCCCGGCCCCTTCCGCGCTAATCGAGGCGGACGCTGCCGCTGGTCGACGTATTGGCGACCTTGCTGGACGTACCAAGACCCTCAAGAGCCGCCCAGGCCACCACGCCGATCACAAACATCGCCACGCACGCGGACAGGAAAGCCTTCATCGTCTCCTCCTTCTCGGCTACCGGCGTTAGCTACCGGGTCGCCTCTTTCAAATACTCGATCAGATCGGCTCGGTCACGTCCGTTGGCCATCTTCTGTAACGGCATCTTGGAGCCGGGAATGTAATGGTCGGGCCCTTCGGCAAACAAAGCGTCGATGGTGTGCTCGTCCCAAACGATCCCCAGGGAGGTGAGCGTTTGGGAATAAGGATAGCCGGGAACGGTGCCGGCCGGCCGGCCAAACAGCCCATGCAGCGTCGGCCCCGCCCGTCGCGCGGTGTCCGGGGTAAGTGTGTGGCATATCTGGCATTTCCGCATGAACTGCCGCTCGCCGTTGGAACGCGGCTCGGACGCCTTTGTATAACCATTGTCGCCGTCGGGCCGCCGCAGCGGGTCAAGCGGCCAGACCGCGACCGAGGAATCAAGCCCGCCGACCAACAACGTCGTGTCGCCGGGTCCGAAGGCGAGTGCCCAGATCGGGCCACGGGCCGCCGGGAAGTCCTGGGTCACCCGACCTAGCGCCGCGTCCACGATCGTGACCACGCCGCTCCCGTCGCCGAAGGCGAAGCGCTGTCCATCGGCCGCCGCCGCCACGGCCAGGATCGGCGTACGGTCGTGTTCTATGGTCGCCTGGACCACGCCGTCGTCAAGGCCGACGATCCGGATGCCGCCATCCAAGGCGCCATACGCCAAACGGCCCGCCGCCTCGTCGACCGCCAGAACGTTCACACCGAAGCCGTGACGGACCACCTTATGAAGTTCGCGCCGTTCACTCACCGACCACAGGCGTATCGTGCCGTCATAGCCAGCGGAATAGAGCCGCGTGCCATCAGCGCCGAACGCCACGTCATTCACCGGGCCGTCGTGACCGTCAAGAAAGCCGATTGCGCCGGATGGATCGAGAGACCAGAGGCCAACCCGTCCATCCCAACTGGCGCTCGCCACGGTTCGGCCATCCGGAGATATGGCAAGGTGCAAGACCTTGCCCTGATGCCGGCCGAGTTCGACCTCGACCGCGTGCCGTTCCGATGGGCCGTCGACCGACCACACAAGCACCTTGCCATCGTCGCCGGCCGTGACGACCCGCGCACCATCGGGTGTGAAGATCGCGGCGTTGGCGGCGGCGTCGTGACCATAAAAAATCGCTTTTTCCCGCCCCTCCGGCCAGGAGCGCAGAATCACGCTGTAGTCGAAACTCGCCGTGGTCACCGAACGGCCCGAGGGCGCGACGGCGATACCCTTAACCGGACCGCCGTGCCCTTCCAGACGTGCCGGCCAAACATCGGCCGCGTTGGCGCGGCGCATCTCGCCCGTCACCGTCACCAGGCAAAGAGCCGTAACAGCCCCGATACCAAGCGGCCGAAGCAGGTTCATGGGTCCAGCCTCATCGGTCCCGGGTCACTCGGCAGGGCTATGCCTTTGCGCGGCTTCCTTCTCCTCGATCTCCTCGACCCATAGAGGGTGGTGTTCCTTGGCCCAGTTCAAGTCGACCTCGCCGTTACCCATGGCGTCGAACGCCCCCTCCATACCGACCGAGCCGATATAGATGTGAGCGATAATGATCACCACGAGCACCAGCGACATCGCGGTATGCCAGACTTGATTGAGCTGCTGCTCCTCCATCGGGGTGATCTGGGTCGGCAGCGGCAGGCCGAAACCGTTCAGCAGCGCGAACGTGTCGGCGAAGAAACTGGTCTGGAACGGGAAGATCAACGCGATCCCCGACAAGCTGACCGACAAGCCGCCGAGCATGACCAGCCAGAACAGGATTTTCTGACCGGCGTTGAACTTCTTCGCCGGCGGATGGCCGCCCCAGATCAGAACGCCGCCGCGCAGCAGCCAGACGGCATCGTGTCGGTTCGGAATGTTATGAACCACCCACAACACAAACGACAACGCGAGCCCGACCATGAACGCGAAGCCAAGATAATTATGGGTGTACTTGCCCAATTCGGTGATCGCCGCGAACACCTCCGGCCCCAGGACCGGTATCAACAGATAGCGGCCATACAGCAGGTTGAGGCCCGTCAGCGCCAGGACAATGAACGATCCGGCCATCAGCCAATGGGCGAACCGTTCGATCCCGCTGAACCGTTCGATCGTCAGGTTGGACAAGCCCGCCTCGACACGAATGCGTCCCCGAGCCGCGAAGAACAACGCCACCACGATAACCATGCCGAGAAGCGCCACGGCGCCGTAGGCCGACAACGGACCATTACGCACCGCCCGCCAATTGTCGCCTTCGGATTGGATCAGGATGCCGGCCTGGGCATTCGGAATAGACACTTGGCCAGCATTTCCCTGGCGTATGCCGCGCCAGAACTCGGAGTCCGACGTGGCGCCTAAACTGTCGCCCGGCACTTGACCTGCGACCTGGGCGATAGCCGGCGTGTACAGCACCGATACCAACGCCACGAGAAGAAAGACCACGGCCAGAGATCGAAGCGAGTGACGAAGGAACATGGTGACCCCCGGATTGGACGGGCGCGATCGGTAAAGGCCGCGCCGCTCGAACTCAGAAGAAATGCTGACGACGGGCGCGATCGCGCAAATCGTTCAATCTGGCTTCCGGCAAGGCGGTATCGGGTTGCCCCTGATAGACACCTTTGTCGTAGGCGACTGGACGTCCTTGCTCTTCCGTCCGGCATCCAACCAGCGCGATGGCCGCGATCAGGACGACCGCTCCAGCACGCATGACGGATACTCTGGGTTTTTTGAACGGTCTGGAGGCGGCAGCGACCATCGTCTCATCCCTGACGGTGACCCGACCCACTCTCCCTGGCGCGGCACACACCGCACCGCCCCACGAAGTCGCGGTCGGCGATTGCATAGGATAATGATATCAGCAAACGGGGCGCGCCGAAACGCGCCCCGTTTAGGTCCATTTAGGAGCCCTTCAGCCCGTAGGCCGTACCCCAGCCCCAAGCACCCGACCCGAAGCCACGCGCCACCACACGTTCCCGGAAGATGTTCGAGACCGTGTCACCGTCACCGGCGAGAAGCGCCTTGGTCGAGCACATCTCCGCGCACAGCGGCAACTTGCCCTCGGCCAAACGGTTACGGCCGTATTTCTGGAACTCGGCGGCGGAGTTGTCCGCTTCCGGGCCACCAGCACAGAAGGTGCACTTATCCATTTTACCGCGCGAACCGTAGTTGCCCGCCTGGGGAAACTGCGGTGCCCCGAAGGGGCAGGCGTAGAAGCAGTAACCGCATCCAATGCACAGATCCTTGGAATGCAGAACCACGCCCTCGTCGGTCTGATAGAAGCAATCCACCGGGCAAACCGCCATGCACGGCGCGTCCGAGCAGTGCATGCAGGCCACCGAGATCGACCGCTCGCCGGGTTTGCCGTCGCTGATCGTGACGACACGACGACGGTTAACGCCCCACGGAACCTCGTGCTCGTTCTTACAGGCGGTGACGCAAGCATTGCATTCGATGCAACGCTCGGCATCACACAGGAATTTCATGCGTGCCATGTCGCGTCTCCTTACGCTCGTTCAATTCGACACAGGGTGGCTTTCGTCTCCTGCATTTGCGTCACGGAGTCGTAGCCATAGGTTTGTGCGGTGTTGCTCGATTCACCCAGCACATAGGGATCGGCCCCCTTGGGATATTTCTCCCGGAGATCCTTGCCCATGAAGTGCCCGCCAAAGTGGAAGGGCATGAAGGCCACACCGGCGCCGACACGTTCGGTCACCATGGCGGCCACCTTGACGTTTCCGCCCTCGGGTCCGTAGAGCCAGACCTGCTCGCCATCACGGATGCCGAGATTGTTGGCATCGCGGATGTTGATCTCGACGAACATTTCCTGTTGCAACTCGGCCAGCCACGGATTCGACCGGCTTTCGTCGCCGCCGCCCTCGTACTCGACCAACCGGCCGGACGTGAGGATGATCGGAAAGTCCTTCGAGTAGTCCTGTGCCTGGATCGACGCGTACATGGTCGGCAGGCGGTAGAACTTGCGGTCCTCGTAGGTCGGGTAATCCGCCACCAAGTCACGCCGCGGGGTGTAGAGCGGCTCGCGGTGCAACGGCACCGGATCCGGGAAGTTCCACACCACGCACCGGGCCTTGGCGTTACCGAACGGCGCCGCACCGTGCTTGATCGCGACCCGCTGGATGCCGCCCGACAGGTCGGTCTTCCAGTTGGTCTTGTCGCCGGCGACCGCCTCGATGGCCGTCCGCTCATCGGCGGTCAGGTCACCATCCCAACCGAGCGTCTTGAGCATCGCCATGGTGAACTCGGGATAGCCGTCCTTGATTTCCGAGCCCGCCGGATAGCTGGCCTCCGCCAGCAGGTTGGCGCCGTCCCGTTCCACGCCGAAGCGCGCACGGAAGCACAACCCGCCTTCGGCCACCGGCCGCGACGGGTCGTATAGGATCGGCGTGCCGGGATGGCCCATCTCCGGCGTACCCCAGCTCGGCCAGGGCAAGCCATAGAATTCGCCGTCCAACGGACCACCGATCGCCTGCAACGTCGTCCTGTCGAAGGTCGCTTGATGTTGCATGTGAGCCCTCAGCCGCTCCGGGCTTTGCCCGGTGTAGCCGATGGTCCACATGCCGCGGTTGAACTCCCGCGTGATGTCCTCGATCAACGGCTCCTCGCCCTTGATCTCGATGTTGCGGAACAGCTCTTTCTCGAAGCCCAACTTCTTCGCCAGAAGATAGGCGATGGTGTGGTCCGGCTTCGACTCGAACAACGGCTCGACCACCTTGTCGCGCCACTGCAGCGAGCGGTTGGACGCTGTGACCGACCCGTAGGTCTCGAACTGCGTCGCCGCCGGAAGCAGGTACACCCCGTCCTTGCGGTCGTGCAGCACCGCCGACACCGTCGGATACGGATCGATGATCACCAGGAGATCCAATTTCTCCATGGCAACCTTCATATCCTTCATACGGGTCTGCGAGTTCGGCGCGTGACCCCAGAACACCATGGCCCGGATGTTGTCCGGCTGATCCATGTTGTCCTTGGCCTCCAGCACACCATCAAACCAGCGCGATACCGGAATGCCTGCCGACTGCATCAGCTTCTCGGAGGCGAACCGCCCCTTCAGCCACTCATAGTCCTCTTCCCAGACCCGGGCCCAGTGCTTCCACGAGCCGGCCGCCAGGCCATAGTATCCCGGCAGGGTGTGCGACAGCACGCCAAGGTCGGTTGCCCCCTGCACGTTGTCGTGGCCGCGGAAGATGTTTGTGCCACCGCCGGCCTTGCCCATGTTGCCGAGCGCCAACTGCAACACGCAGTAAGCCCGGGTGTTGTTGTTGCCGTTGGTGTGCTGGGTACCGCCCATGCACCAGATCACGGTGCCCGGACGGTTGTTGGCCATCAGCCGCGCCACCCGCTTGAGCTGCGAGCCCGGCACGCCGGTGACCCGCTCGGTCTCCTCCGGCGTCCACTTCGCGACTTCAGATCTGATCTGATCCATGCCCCAGACACGCTGGCGGATAAATTCCTTGTCCTCCCAGCCGTTCTCGAAGATGTGCCAGAGAAGACCCCAGACCAGGGCGACATCGGTGCCCGGACGGAACCGGACATACTCATCCGCGTGCGCGGCGGTCCGAGTGAACCGCGGGTCGCAAACGATCAACGGCGCGTTGTTCTGCTCCTTGGCCTTCAACAGGTGCAGGAGCGAAACGGGGTGCGCCTCGGCCGGATTGCCGCCGATCAGGAAGATCGCTTGGGAATTGTGGATGTCGTTGTAGGAGTTGGTCATCGCGCCGTAGCCCCAGGTATTGGCCACGCCCGCGACGGTGGTCGAGTGGCAGATACGCGCCTGGTGATCGACGTTGTTCGACCCCCAATAGGCGGCGAATTTGCGCACCAGATAGGCCTGCTCGTTGTTGTGTTTGGCCGAGCCGAGCCAATAGACCGAGTCGGGACCGGATTTCGCCCGGATATCCAACATCTTGTCGCCGATCTCGCCGATCGCGGTCTCCCAGGAGACGCGCTCCCACTTCCCGCCGACCATCTTCATCGGGTACTTCAAGCGCCGTTCGCCATGCGCGTGCTCGCGTACCGCCGCACCCTTGGCGCAATGGGCTCCCAGGTTGAAGGGACTGTCCCAACCGGGCTCTTGGCCGATCCAGACGCCCTTTTGAACTTCCGCTATCACCGTGCAACCGACCGAGCAGTGAGTACAGACTGACTTGATCATCTGAACGGCCCCGTCGCCCGCCGTCGCCGCGTCGGCCTTGCGGACCGATCCACCGGAAAACGCGGTCGCGGCGGCCAGGCCACCCACGGCCAAGCCCGAGTTTCTTAGAAACCCTCGACGATCCAACGTCTTTTCGGCAGCTTGCGCGGCGAAGGACGACAGACGTGGGCCTCGCGCGACCCCGTTCGTCTTCTTCCTCAGCATCTCTTACCTCCCTGCGCCGTCGCCGGTCGGACACATCCGCCGGTCGAGCGTGGCGTTATCCCGGATGATTCCAACGGGGATCAGAACCGGGCCGTTTCGTAATAGGTTTTGACGTGCGCCGTCTCGCGGTAGCCCGTCCCTTCCGGCTCCTTCGCCTCGGCCGCGCCCGGCGTCGAGACAACCGCCGCCGCGCCCGCCGCCGCCACGCCAAGCGTGGACAGCTTCAGGAAACTTCGGCGACCGGAGACCGTCGACTGGTCCTTTTGGTCCGTCATCACTCTTCTCCTCATCATGGCCAGATGCCTCCAAAGGGCACCCAACCGGCTCATTCCTCCATATCGAACGCGGCTCGCTCGATCGCCATGAACAGCCGGCCAAGTGTGCCGACAGGCGCATAGAGATCGGCTGATTTAGCCGCTTCGAGATCGGAGAAAAACGGTCCCGCCCACGGGGCGAGGTGTCGGTCGAAAAACGCACGCTGAAGCTTGACTGGCGCCACTTCCAGGAAGCGGCCACGAATCAGCCCCGCCATCATCTCGCACAGCGCGGCGATGCTATCCTCGGGCTCGCTCACCTCGTCCGAACGCGCGATGCCCAGGCGCTCCATGTCGTCGCGCAGGGTCGCCAGCGGCTTTTCGTTCAGGAATCCGGTGATGTAATAGGACGCGAACGGCACCAATTCACCCCGTCCCAACCCAATGAACAAATCAAGGTATTCGTGCCGGGCGGCCTCGGGATCGATGGTCCCGGCCTTGGCTGCGAGAGCGGAGAATGCCCGGCCCAGGTCACTGTCGTCACCCTGCAACCGTGCTAGGCCGGCCAGCAACAGACGATCCGGCTCGCGCCGCAGTGTCGACGCCAGCAAATCATAAACATCGGCACGCAACCGGTCTTCTTCCAGGATGCCGGAGTCGATATCATCTATCTGTTTTGTGACGGCGGACAACCGTCTTCTCCCTTAGATATCTATCGCTTTTCCTACGATCATGAAGGCCGTCGCAGGTGGATTGCATACAAAGTGTAGCGCGTTTCCTTATATGTGCCAGCCCTAATCGTTCACATCGTCGTAACCGGCTTAATCGCCGTCGTTTGACGGGGCGGGACGCCTGAACACCATGCGCCGGGGACGCGGCGGCGGCGGCTCGGAGGATGTGTGCGCCACCCGATCATGGGGGGCCTCGTCGGGCCGCTCCGATACCGGCGCTTCAGGGGTGGGCTGCACCTCTGGGGCTGCCGCCTCACTATCAATGGAATCAATAGACGCTTGAGCGGCATCGGGCTCGGCCTCGTCCGTTGGCTCGATGGCTTCCGGCTCCGTCTCATCGATATCCGGAGCGGCTCCCTTGCCGACCCTGAACACGGTGGCGAGATTGGCCACCACCGTGGCGGCGTCGGTGTAATCCTCGCCGTAATCCACCAAACCGTCGACGTTGGCGAACACCGGGTTCAAACGCCACACTCGGCGCAGCGCCAGGCGCTTCAGCCGCTCCGGCACGCCGTCTCCGAGAAACGGCGCCACCTGATCCTCGGTCTCCAGGGTTTCCGGGTTCGGCAGATCGTATTTGGCCGCCAGTTCCTCGACCGGCAGGGTCTCGTCCTCGGAAGGCTCCGCTAGGCTTTCGTCAACGGCCGGGTCCGATGCCGCCAGATCCGGCTCGGCCAATGCCGGCTCGTCGGGCACAACACCTTGACGCACCGCCGCCTTACGCTTCGACCAGCGTCCGAGGAAGCCGCCCTCACCGCTCCGCGCGCCAGATTGTCCTCGATCGTCGCTCAATGAATCTTCCGACTGGTTGGCGCCCGGTAGACGTCGCTCAACTGCCGGACGCGCGGGTCGCCCTTACCGTCTTCCGTCCGGTCGACACGCACCCGATCACGCTTGCGTTTGATAAACGCTTCTTCTTCGTGATGCTCCGCGACGAAGGCCTCCATCCACTCACGCAGGATGTCAGGCAGACCCAGGCGCTCGACGATTTCCTCACCGCTGTCGAGATAATCCTGTGCTTCGTAGGGGGAGACCGTGACAAGGCACGGCACGATGTCGGCCTCGTCATTTTCCTCGTCGCCCGGCCGGACCACGACATAGATCGCCGGCGCCGAGGAATTCAGATTGTCGACATAAGCCTCGGTATCGGCGCGGAATAGTTCTAGTGGCAGGGTTGCCGCGTGATACTGAACCCGACCGGCGTCCTCCACCAGCACCTGCCACGATATGCCCTCGGGAGCCCACGGCAGCACGCCCACCGGTTCCCACGTCCACTCTTTCCAGGGATGGTCGATGCGCCGCTTCTGCACGATGACGCCCACCGGCATCACGACATGTTTGTCCATCTTCGTTCGGCCTCGCTGCTAGGTGCCGACCCCGGCTGTCGCCGTACTAGGCAACGAATTGGACACACTTTAAGGTCCGCCGCAAGAGACCGCTCGATCACGCAAACACCTCAGGGGATATAAGATATGGCGATGCGGCGCGGCGATCGTTCCATTTTGATTTGTGACTGCGGTGGCACGATGACCCTGGACGGTGCCGCCATTGGCAAGGCTTGTGGCGCCGATGGCCCGGCCGAGATCGCGACCGCGCTGTGTCGCCGCCAGATGAGCCGGTTCGTCGATACCCTGGCCACGGGCGGGACGGTTGTTGTCGCCTGCACCCAGGAGGCACCGACCTTCGCCGAGGTGGCCGAGGATCACGGAGCGGACGGCCGGGTATCGTTCATCAACATCCGCGAGGCCGCCGGCTGGTCCAACGAAGGCAACCAGGCAACCGCCAAGATCGCCGCGCTGATCGCCGCCGCCGACGTACCCGTACCCCCGGCCCGAAGCCTGAGCATTCAGAGCGAGGGGCGCTGTCTGGTCTACGGCCGAGGACAGGTGGCATTGGACGCCGCGCGACGGCTCGCCGACACGCTGTCGGTCACGGTCATGCTGATCGACGCCGAGGATGCCCTGCCGCCGACGGTCGCCGAGCTGCCCGTTGTGACGGGGTGGGTGGCGGGACTTACCGGGCGGTTGGGCGCTTTCGAGCTGACGGTCGACCGGTTCGCCGAGCGGAGCCCGTCGGTCCGCGCCGGCCTGGGGTTCGAGCCGCCAGTCGACGGCGCCCGTTCGGAAACCGACGTGATCGTCGACCTGTCGGGTGAGCCGCCTCTGGTCCCCGCGGCGGAAAAGCGTGACGGCTATTTCCGCGCCGATCCCCGCGACCCGGCGGCGGTGCTGTCGGTGGTGGTCGATGCGATGGCGATGATCGGCGAGTTCGAGAAGCCGCTCTATGTCACCGTCAACGACACCTTGTGCGCCCATTCGCGCAATAAGCTCACCGGCTGTACCCGTTGTCTCGACCTGTGTCCGGCCGGTGCCATCACCTCGGCCGGTGACGTGGTGGCGGTTGATCCGGGGCTTTGCGCCGGCTGCGGGCTATGCGCCGGCGCCTGCCCGACCAGCGCGATCACCTACGCCTATCCCGACGCCGCGGCCACACTGCGCCAGATCACCGCGCTCGCCGGAGGGTACCGGGCGGCGGGTGATAAGGCGCCGCGGCTGTTGCTCCACGACCCAAGGCATGGAGCCGCGCTGATCGAGGCCCTGGCCCGCTATGGCCGCGGCCTGCCGGCCGACGTCATTCCGCTTGAGGTCAATGCGGTGGGGCAAATCGGCCACGACACCCTGTTGACCGCGTTCGCCCAAGGGTTCCAAGCCATCTACTTGGTGGTCGACCCGCGCAAGCCGGACGACCATGCCGGCCTTGACCACCAGATCGCGGTGACCGACGCGATCCTTTCTGGCCTAGGGGATGCCGGAAACCGGGTAAGGGTGCTGGCCGAGACCGACCCGGATGCGCTAGGTACCGCGCTCTATGGCACCGCCCCCGACACCGCCCTGCCGGCGGCGCCGTTCGCGCCCCTCGGCCGCAAGAAGGCGGTGACCCGGCTGGCGGTGAAGGGTCTGGCGGCGGCGCTGGGCTCAACCGCCGACGCGCTGCCCCTGCCCAAGGGGGCACCTTATGGCCGGGTGGTGATCGACACCGAGGGTTGCACCCTGTGTCTGGCCTGCGTCGGCGCCTGCCCAGCGTCCGCGTTGCAGGACAATCCCGACCAACCGCAGCTGCTGTTCCAAGAGGACGCCTGTGTGCAGTGCGGGCTGTGCGTCGCCACCTGCCCGGAAAAGGTTATCACTCTGGAGCCACGCTACGGCCTCGCCGACTCCGCCCTCTCCGCCCAATTGGTGATGGAGGACGAGCCATTCGCCTGTGTGTCCTGCGGCAAGACGTTCGGCACCACACGCTCGATCCAGACGATCAAGAGCCGCCTCGCCGGCAAGCACTGGATGTTCGAATCCGACGATCGATCCCGGCTGATCGAGATGTGCGAGGATTGCCGGATCGAGGCCCAGTTCCACAGCAAGGACAACCCCTTCGCCTCCAAACCGCGTCCCCTGCCGCGCACCACCGAGGATTACCAGGATGCCCGAGAGCGCGGCGAGGAACTGGACGACGAGTAGGCTCAGGATCGATGCATGGAGTAGCTGTTGCCTCACCGCATTCCCGGAGGCGAAGCCATCCGGGATCCAGTCTGGCCGCATTCTAGGCCCCGGCTCTTCGGCCGGGGATGCGAGGGGCCACCCTGCCCGCCTACTCCGTCTTCACCGTCGCCTGGCACAGCGCGGTTGCGCGCTGCTTGAACAGTGCCGCCTGATCGGCGCCGAACACCCCCTCGGCGACCCCCTTGTCGATGGTGGCGTGACGTTCGGCAATGCAGTGGGACAGTGGGTCGTCGGCCGCTGCCACCGGCCCGGCGACTATCGCCGCGATGTCGGCGCGATGGATGAAAGCAAGCGCGGCCAACGCCAACAGCGCGATGCCCAACGCCGCGATGCGCGCGCGCATGGTGTCGAGGATGCTCCGGCCCCGCGCCATTTCAGCTCGCCGCCTTCAGCGGCAGGTTGGCGATCAGGTTCTGCGGCTTCATCCGCACCACCCCGTCCGGCGCCATCGCCAGGCCGAGATAGATCGGCCGGCCTGTCACATGGTCGAGCACGGTGGCGGTATCCTCGATTTCCATCTGGAACAGCGCCACGATCTGCCGCAACCGATCCTCCTCAACCGGGTTGCCCTTGTAGAGATCGTTCAGGATGTCGTTGGCGTCGCGGTCGAGGCCGACATGCCAAACCCAGCGCTCGTCCTCGATCTTGCGCATCGGCTGAACCCGCACGGCCAGCCCCAGCAGGTGGGTAATCCAGGCCTCGATGGCGCGGGCCAAACCATGCAGCCCCGGCTGGGTGTAGGCAATGTCCACGGCGGTGTCGAAACTGTCGGAGCGCCCCCAATATTCCTGCTTCACGTCCTCGGTCAGCACCTCGATGTCGACCGAGCCGGGAATAATACTGGACGACAGGCCCGTTTTGCCGGACCGGGCCTGCATGTCGACCATGGCTTGGTCGGCAACCATGATCCGTTCGTTCTCGATGGTCACCCGCTGCGAGCGGAAGAACAGCTCGCCCGCGCGGACGCGGAACGGGTCGTTGGTACCGCCCAGCGCCGCCCGCAGGATGGCGTGCACCAGATGGTCGACGAACACCGGCGGGAAATCGATCCCGCCTTGGCGGGCAACGTGAAGGTAAGCCGCCTCCACGGTCTCGAACCGCTGCAAGAACGCGCGGAACCGCAGAACCGCGCGGTAGTTCTCGATCGCGTCGGGATCGGCCAGCGCCGTCAGCTCGGCGTCCTCCACCGGGCGCAGCGGCGCGTGCAGCAACGTCGCGTGCAGCGTCCGTTCGGCGTCGCAGGACTCCGCGATCGGCGCCACTTCCGGTCGCCGCCAATAGGCGCGCATGTACTCCGGGGTGAAGCGCAGACGCCCCGTATCATCACACTCAAGAAGCTCGAAGCCGGAGCTGAGCCAGAAATCGGTCATGCGGGTTTTCCATCCTCGCCAAACATCGACCACAACGATTGCGCCGCGCCCGGCTCCTCCGAGGCGACACGGCGATAGGATTCCTTCACCCCCCCGTCGGTCAACTCACGGCTGATGGCGAGCACGGTGCCGACCTCGAAATCACCCGCCAGCTCAGCGGCAAACCCCACCTCGGTCTCCGCCGCCGGTCGGGCCAGTTCCATCGTGGGGGCGCCATAGCGCTCGACAAAATGCGCGGCCAGCGCCTTGACCGCCGCGTCACGTTGGTTGGTGTCGATGCTGGCCACAACCACGAAAGTCGCCCGCCCGAAACCGCCGAGCCCGAGAAACCCATTGGCGAAGGCTTGACGACGCTTGCCGGTCAAGGTCTCCGCCGTGTCGTCGGCGAACTCGAAGCCGCCGGGCACCGCCCACTCGCCGTCTTCGGCCCCTGTCTCGAAGACGCGGGTGTCGGAATCATCGAACCGGATCGTGCGGAGCAGCTTCATGCGATCGTCTCCGCCGCCGCTTCCAGGCTCTCGGACTGGCCCGCCGCATCGCTCGCGACCCGCCGTCCCCGGTCGTCCAAAGTCGCACCGCCCGCTTCCTGGCGCGCGCTCCAGGCGTCTCGCAAGGGAGCAAACCCGTCGATGTCCCAGCGATGCAGCCATGAGAGGAAATGTCGGCTGGTGGACTCGAGCAGCCGGGCCAGCGGGATCGACCCCGTGCCCTCGTCGTACAGCGCCGTATCCTCCGGCCGGTCGCCCGGCTCGTGCTCGCCGCGCGGTGTCAGCCACAGATCCAGTCCAACCACCATCCAGCCCGGCACCGCGTCCTCGGCACCGTCGGCGAGGGCCAGACGCAGCCGGCCGCACGCCCCGCCATTCACCAGGATCGTCGTCGGCCAACGGTACTGCACACCGACCTCCGGTGGCGCCAGCGCGCCGATCGCATCGCCCAGCGCCAGCATCAGCGCATGGCCCATTTGCAACGCGCTCAGCCGGTCGACCTCCGGCGCCAGCGTGATCGCCAGACGCAACCGGTCACGATCGGGCGTGTACAGCACCTCCGCCGGATCACCGTCAGCTCGCATCCGCGCGATCGCCGTCGGCATCGGATCGATCCCGGCCGCCACTTGCCGACCGGTGAGCAAGGGCGGAAAGCGCGGCGGCCAGAACTCGGCTAAAGGATCAAGCTCATCGAAGATATCCAGGTCGTCCATGCAATCACCCCGCACCCGCGGTCTTGGTCTCGGCGGTCTTGGTCTCGGCGGTCTTGGTCTCGGCGGTCTTGGTCT
>JABMNR010000220.1 GCA_013203465.1 Alphaproteobacteria bacterium | reverse complement strand
GGACGCAAGAGTGCGGGATCGAGAACATCGGGACGGTTGGTCGCCGCGATGATGATGATTCCTTCCTGCGTATCAAAGCCGTCCATCTCCACGAGCAATGCATTCAGCGTCTGTTCGCATTCGTCATTTCCGCCGCCCATGCCGATACCGCGACTGCGACCCACCGCGTCAATTTCGTCGATGAAAATCAAACAAGGCGTGGCTTTTCGCGCTTGTTCAAACATGTCACGAACACGGCTGGCACCGACACCCACGAACATTTCGACGAAGTCTGAACCGCTGATCGTGAAAAACGAGGCGTCCGCCTCACCGGCAATTGCTTTCGCGATCAAAGTTTTGCCCGTGCCGGGAGGACCGATCATCAAGATTCCCTTGGGAATACGGCCACCCAGTTTCTGAAACTTCTTCGGGTCCTTGAGGAATTCCACCAATTCAGAAACCTCTTCCTTCGCCTCTTCCACGCCGGCGACGTCCTTGAACGTGACTTTGTTTTTTTCTTTGGACAACATGCGGGCCTTGCTCTTGCCAAAACTGAGCGCCCCCTTGCCTGCTGAGCGGATCTGCCGAATGAGAAAGAAATAGATCAAACCAACGATCAGAACAAATGGCAGGATGGAGTAGAGGAACCCGAGCAGCATCGTGTTGGGCTCGTCAGTTTCGAATCCCTTGGCCAGCAGCGTTTCCTGAAACTCATCTGTAAGGGGTTCTTTTGTCCTAAACACATAGAGCATTTCCTTGCCAGGATTGTTGGGATTCATTTCCCATGGCCCTGCGAAAGGAAGGGTTTCGCCCGTTTTTTCGTCCTTTTCCCAGCCCTTTACTTTGTCCGCCCGCTTCTTGAACTTGCCGGTGATTTCACGCCGATCCGGGGACTGAGGGTAAAACGTGATTTTGCCGGATTCAATTGCCCCCGCCTCGAACGCCTGTTTGAACTCAATGTAATTCCACTGTTCGATGTTCTGCTGTACTCGATCCTTGAAGAAGAACAGAAGCGGGATGGTTCCGATAATGACGATCCAAAGTATCCAGGCACGCGGCGGAACGCGATAGTCACCACCACGGCGATCGTTTTGATCGGGTCGATTTCGATTATTCTCAGCCATTTCGTATAAAAGGTGCCGCAAACTATCATGGCGTCAAATTCGCCGCAACCTGTTTGGTTCGGCGTATTTTTGACGTCATCGGTTGCAATGGCGGGGCGTTTTCGCCATCGTTTCGCGCTTTGACAATGATGCAGACCAAACCGCTTACCCTCGGCCACTCCCCCGACCCGGACGACGCCTTCATGTTTTACGCGCTGGCGAAGGATCTCATTCCCACTCATGGGTTTCGATTCGAACATACTTTGCAGGACATTCAGACCTTGAATGAACGTGCCACCCGCGGCGAACTCGACATCTCCGCCATCAGCATTCACGCCTACGCCTACGTCAGCGATCAATACGCGCTGCTCCCCAGCGGCGCGAGCATGGGTGACGGCTACGGTCCGATGCTCGTGGGCAATGAAAAATTCACGCGCGATGAGATCGTCACTAAGAAGATCGCCGTCCCCGGCACAATGACCAGCGCCTTTCTGGCGCTCCAGCTCTGGACCGGCAAACCGGTCGCCGAACTGGACTACGTCGTTGTCCCGTTCGATGAGATCTTCGCCACCGTAAAGTCCGGCAAGGCCGATATCGGATTAATCATCCATGAAGGCCAGCTCACCTACGAAAATGAAGGCGTCGTCGTCTCCGAAGATTTTGGCGTGTGGTGGGGCCGGGAGAACGACGGTCTCCCCCTGCCGCTTGGTGGAAACGTGATCCACAAACGTTTTGCCCCGGACGTTCGAAAGGCAATCTCGGACGTGCTTGAAGCCAGCATTCAATACAGCCTGGATCACCGAAAGGAGGCCGTTGATTACGCCCTCAAGTATGCCCGCGACATGGGAGTGGAACTGGCCGACAAATTCGTCGGAATGTATGTCAACCACTGGACGCTCGACTACGGCGAAAAAGGACGAGAAAGCATCCGGCGCTTCCTCGGTCGCGCCTTCGACGCCGGCCTCATCCCGCACCGGCAGGAGCTGGAATTTGTCAGCTAGGTTCGGTCGACGGATCAGTATCCGCGCAAGTTCCATTCGTCGATCAGATCCTCCGGGATTTCATCGACGAATCGCGAACGGCGCTGCATTGCGTCCCCACCATAACTGGCCATTGTGCGCATGAACGGCCAGCAGATATACAGTTCATGCTTCGCCCGCGTCACCGCCACATAGAACAACCGCCGCTCCTCCTCCACACCGGCATCGGTGTCAATTGAACGCTCCGATGGAAACAATCCGTCACAAAGCATGATCACAAACACGACGTCAAACTCGAGCCCTTTGGCCTGATGGATCGTCGACAGTTTGACGCGTTCGTCGTCGTTGTTCTGACGGGCGGATCTGTCGGCCTCCGCTTCGACATTTGTGAGCAGGGAAAGCTGGGTGAGAAAATCCGTGGTACTCGAGAACTGCATGGCAAAGTTTCCCAACTGTTCGACATCATCCAGGCGCTGCCGCCAGTTCGTGTGGGTTTGTTTGAGATAATCGTCGTAACCCGCATCAACCACCATCTCGATCATCTGGGCCGGTTGCTGCCGGATCTCGGCGTCATCCAACTGCGCGATCGTGGCGGCAAACTGCGCCCACGCGGTCTCCGCCTTCTTGGGC
>JABMNR010000026.1 GCA_013203465.1 Alphaproteobacteria bacterium | reverse complement strand
TCTGGGTGATGACCGACGATATGTACGAGCATCTGATCTACGACGATTTCGAGTTCTGCACCCCGGCCGAGGTCGAGCCCAAGCTGTACGACCGCACGCTGACCTGTAACGGCGTCTCGAAGGCGTATTGCATGACCGGCTGGCGCATTGGCTTCGCCGGCGGCCCGGCGAATTTGATCAAGGCGATGACCGACATCCAGTCGCAGTCGACCTCCAACCCGTCCTCGATCAGCCAGGCGGCCTCGGTGGCGGCGCTGAACGGCGATCACGGCTTCATCGCCAAGAATAACGCGGTGTTCAAGCAGCGCCGCGATCTGGTGGTCTCGATGCTGAACCAGGCCAAGGGCATCAACTGCCCGACGCCGGAGGGGGCGTTCTACGTCTACCCGTCGGTCGCCGGGTGCATCGGCAAGAAGACCCCGGACGGCACGGTAATCGAGAGCGACAGCGATTTCGTCACGGCGCTCCTGGAGACCGAGGGCGTGGCGGCGGTTCAGGGCGTGGCGTTCGGGCTGTCGCCGCATTTCCGCATCTCCTACGCCACCTCGACCGAAGCGTTGGAGGAGGCGTGTCAGCGCATCCAGCGGTTCTGCGGCTCGTTGCGTTGAGCGGCGTTTGTCGTGCCGGGTGCCGCGCTACGTTCCGAACGCTAACCGGGTTTTGCGAACGCCCGCTGGCGTGTGGCCGATGCATCGCTTGAAGACCCGCCCGAAGGACGATTCCGACTGGTAGCCGACGCGCTCGGCGATATCGATGATTGGTGTACTGGTTTCGAGCAACAACTGACGGGCGATCTGCATACGCCACTGGGTTAGGTATTCGTGCGGCGCCTGACCCATGATCCGGCGAAAGCGCTCCGCGAACGCGGTTCGCGATTGCCCGGCCGCCTTCGCCATGGATTCCAGCGTCCAAGGCGCGCCGGGGGTTTCGTGCACCGCATCGAGGGTTCGACTGATCCGTGGATCGGTGAAACCCGCGAGAACCGAGCGTTCCCGTCCGTCGGTCGACAGATAGGCTCGGATCGCCTGCACGCAGATCGTCTCCGATAGCTTGAGCGCGATCAGATCGGCGCCCAAGGCGGATTGCGCCACCTCGGAGCCGATCACTTTCAAGGTCTGTTCAAGCCAGTGATGCGCTACGTCCCCATAATTATGGATGTGGATGAAGGGTGGTAGTGCCTCGATCAACGGGTGGGTCGCGCCGCTGTCGAAAGCGAAATGCCCGCAAATCAATTCGGTTGTGTGGCTGTCTCCGCTGTGGCCGTAGACCAGTGCACCGTGGCCGGTGAAACCGGACGCTTCCAGCACGTTGTCAAGCGTCACCACCGAGACATCCACCGGATCGGCCAGCACGTGCGAGGCGCCATGGGGAATGACGACGAGATCGCCTTGGTTCAACAAGACGGGGTTCTCGACGCCCGCGACCCGTACCCAACAGCGTCCGCGATGGGCGAAATGAAATCGAGCGACGTTCTCGAAGGCGGGCACCTGAACGCCCCAGGGGGCGGAAAACTCGGTACGGAAATACAGGGTTCCGCGCATCTTCATCACCGCCAGAATATCACTTAGCAGATCCATCAGAACCTCCGTGGTTCGGTCTCCGTCACGCTGTTTCAGCATAGCATGCGAAATGCCGAAAAAACTACATAATAGGATGATCTGCATATTATTTTGAATATATGAACATTTAAAATATTATTTTAAGTCGTATTTTCATCGGTGTCGCCCAGGAGTTCTCGTCACGCCGCGACGTCGATCGTGGCGCTGGAGGCCATCCCTGGAATGGACGCACCCCGAACGGAATTATCCGTTCCAACTGTCAAGGAGACTAGAATGTCGTTCAAAACCCTGATCGCGACGGTGGCGCTGTCGGCCGTGGTCGTGAGCGGATCGGCGCTGGCCAAATCTCCGGCCGAGCTCAACGATCTTGAGATCGCGCATGTGGCGTATACAGCGGACTCCATCGATATCCGTTACGCGCATCTGGCGCTGGCGATCTCATCAAATCCTGAGGTTCAGAAGTTCGCCAAGACCATGATCCGCGACCATGAGGCGGTGAACCAGCAGGCGCTGGCGTTGTTGGCCAAGCTTGGTGCCGACCCGCAGGACAACTTCCTGAGCAAGCAGCTCACCGTCGACGCCGCGGAAATTCTTCATGAAATGAGCCATCTGCACGGCGCTGATTTCGATCGGCGCTATGCCGAAAACGAGCTCGGCTATCACAAGGCGGTTAACGGCCTGGTGGCAACCGCGTTCATCCCCAACATCGAGAACGCCAAGGTGAAATCGCTGTTCGAGACTGGCCTGAAGATCTTCAAGGCGCATGAGCGCCACGCGGAGATGATGGTCGCGACGCTGGCCAAGTGATCGGCATCATGAGCATCGGAACACTTCCCTTGATCGCGGCGGCTATGGCCGCCGCGATTTCGGCTCACGCGGCCCAGGTCGAGTGGCTTTCGACCGTCGAGCATGTTCTGCCAATCCAGAGCTTCGTCTATGGCCAACTCGCGGTACCACCACGCATCGGCGATACGCTCACATGGGTGAACAAGGACATCGTTCCCCACACGGCTACCGCCGACGATGGGAGCTGGGATTCGGGCGAGATTGCGCCTGGTGACCGCTGGTCGATGACTCTGACGGCCGATACCGCGCCGGCATATTACTGCGTGTTTCATCCGCACATGAAGGCGACGTTGCCGCCCCTGCGACCATGATCCAGGTGGGCGCGGCGGTCGACAGCGGCAACGGCTTCATCACCGCGCCCGTCTGGATAAGCGGGGTCATCACGCCGGCGGGGGTATCTCTCCGCCGGCGTGATCCCTTCGCCACGTCACGCCGCCGATTCGGCTTGCGACTCGACGGCTGCCGTGTCGACAATACCCGGACATAGACGCCGGTCGTCCCGGCGTTCCGCCAACAGAGGGGCCTTGGGGCGACCTCCGGATCTGATGACCCGGGACGCCTTCGTTCGAACCTCGTGCAGGGGGTCGAAGCTCATGGGCAGCCGAACCCGGGCGGAACGCAGGGAGAGAACCATGCCAAGCGACACTGCAGGCACTGAACGCGGCACCATCCGTTGCGCCGCGATCGTTGGGCCCTATCAAGCCGGCAAGACCAGCCTGTTCGAGGCGATGCTTGCCGCCTCCGGCGCGATCCCGCGCAAGGGAACGGTCAAGGAGGGCAACACCGTCGGCGACGGCTCGCCGGAAGCCCGCGAGCGCGGCGCCAGTACGGAATCCTCCATCGGTCATGGGCGGTTCCTTGACGAGCCCTGGACCTTCATCGACACCCCGGGCGGCATCGAGTTCGCGCTGGAGGCGCGCCATGCCTGCCTGATCGCCGACGTGGCGGTCGTGGTGGTCGAGCCCGAGGCGGCGAAGGCGGCGGCGGCGGGACCGATGCTGAAATTCCTCGACGATCACGGCGTGCCGCATGTCGTGCTGATCAACAAGATGGATCAGGCGGGCGAACGGGTGCGCGACGTACTGGCGGCGTTGCAGGGGTATTCGACCCGTCCGCTGGCGCTTCGTCAGGTGCCGATCCGCGATGGCGAAACGATAACCGGTTATGTCGATCTGGTGAGCGAGCGGGCCTATCGTTATCGCGCGGGCGAGCCGTCGGCACTGATCGAGCTGCCGAGCACCGTCGTCGACCGCGAGGCCGAGGCGCGCAACGAGCTGTTGGAGACGCTCGCCGATTTCGACGATGACCTGATGGAAAAAATCCTTGAGGAGATCGATCCGGACAAAAAGGAGGTCTACGCCCACCTGACCGAGACGTTGAGGGCGGACCTTCTGGTGCCGGTGCTGTTGGGCGCGGGCGAGCAGGATCATGGGGTGCAGCGCTTGCTGAAGCTGCTGCGGCACGAGACCGCTGATCATGCCGCCACGCTGGCGCGCCGTGGCTTGACGCCCGAAGGCGAGACCTTGGCCCAGGTGTTCAAGACCCAACATGCCGCCCACATGGGCAAGCTGTCCTACGCGCGGATCTGGCGCGGCACCGTCAAGGATGGGGATGTGTTGAACGGCGAGAAGGTCTCGGGGATCTACCATGTGTTGGGCGCCAAGCTGGACAAGATCGGCGCGGCGGCGGCGGGCGATGTGGTGGCGTTCGGCCGCATGGATCCGATCCAGACCGGCGATGTGTTGACGCCCGCGGACGGGAGGGTGGAGAGCGGATTGGACTGGCCGGCGACGCCGCAACCGGTCTATGCGATGAGCCTGCATGTGTTAGAGCGCAAGGATGAGGTGAAGTTGTCCGGAGCGTTGACCAAGCTCGCGGAGGAGGATCTTTCCCTGCGGCTCAAGCATGACGCCGAGTCGGGCGAGCTGATCCTGTGGGGCCAGGGTGATACCCACCTGCGGGTTGTCATCGACCGGTTGAAGAACCGGTTCAAGCTGGACGTCACCACCGAACGGCCGGCGGTGGCCTATCGCGAGACCATCCGGCGGTCGGTCGACCAGCACGCCCGCCATAAAAAGCAATCGGGTGGTCACGGCCAATACGCCGACATCAAGGTGTCGGTCGAGCCGTTGCCGCGCGGCAGAGGGTTCGAGTTCGCCAGCACCATCGTCGGTGGCGCGGTACCCAAGCAATACATCCCGGCGGTGGAGGAGGGCTGCCGTGATTATCTGAAGCGCGGCCCCTTGGGCTTCCCGGTGATGGATATCAAGGCAACCTTGACCGACGGCCAGTACCACGCGGTCGATAGCTCGGATATGGCGTTCAAGGTCGCCGCGCGTCTTGCCTTGTCGGAGGCGCTGCCGAAAGCCGACCCGGTGCTGTTGGAGCCGATCCACGAGGTCACCATCGCCGTGCCCACGGAGTCGACCTCGAAGGTCCACGCCATTCTGTCCAGCCGGCGTGGCCAGATCCTCGGCTTCGACGCCAAGGAGGGCTGGTCCGGCTGGGATTCGGTGACGGCCTATCTGCCGGAGGCCGAACTGCACGACCTGATCCTTGACCTGCGGGCGCAGAGCCAAGGGTTGGCGTTTTATGAATGGCGGTTCGATCATTTGGCTGAGTTGACCGGCCGGTTGGCCGATCAGGTGGTGGAGCGTCGCGTGGCGGCGGTCGCCTAGTGGTGCGATCGAAACGGATGGGTTCCATCCGTTCCGTGAATCGCCCCACCAGATCAGACCGCTAGGGCAGAGATCAAGCCTTCCCCTGGACCCGGTGAGACCCGCGTCCAGGGGGTATGCCCCGGTGGTGCTGGCCGGCATCACCGTGTTTTGATTTCGGCACGCCCCGGCCCGGCCCTATCTATGTCGGTATTGTCACAAAGGATCGAGAGGCGCGACATGCTTATCAAACGGCTTCGTGGTTGGGAGATTCCGGAACGCTTGGTCACGCCGGAAAGCGTGTGGCTGAACCGCCGCCAGCTGCTCAAGGGCTTGGCCGCCGGACCGATCCTGGCGGGATCGGCGGGTGTGCTCGCCGGCTGCGCCGAGGAGGCCGACGCCAGCGCTGGGACCGAGACCCAGGTCGCGGCGGCGGCGAGCGACGATCCGTCGGCGCATCTCTATCCGGCGCCGCGCAATGCGCGCTACCAGGTCGATCGGCCGCTGACCTCCGAGGAGGACGCGACCACCTACAACAATTTCTACGAGTTCGGCTCGCATAAGAATATCTGGCGGGCTTCCCAGGATCTGCCGATCCGGCCGTGGACCGTCGCGATCGATGGGATGGTCGAGACGCCGATGTCGGTCGGTGTCGACGATCTGCTGAAGGCGATGGGTCCGCTGGAGGAAAGGGTCTACCGCCATCGCTGTGTCGAGGCGTGGTCGATGACGGTGCCGTGGTCCGGCTTCCCGTTGCGCAAGCTGGTCGAGTACGCCAAACCGCTCGGCTCGGCCAAGTACATCGCGATGCAGACCTTCCACAACACCGACGTGGCGCCGGGACAAAAGCAGAATTGGTATCCCTGGCCGTATGTCGAAGGTTTGACGATCCAGGAGGCGACGAACGATCTGGCGTTCATCGCCACCGGGCTTTACGGCAAACCGATCCCGAAACAGAACGGCGCGCCCTTGCGCCTGGCGACGCCTTGGAAATACGGCTTCAAGTCGATCAAGTCGCTGGTGCGCTTTACCTTCACCGAGAAGCGTCCGGTCTCGTTCTGGGAGGAAATCCAGAAAAGCGAGTACGGCTTCTGGGCCAACGTGAACCCGGAAGTGCCGCATCCGCTCTGGAGTCAGGCGAGCGAGCGGGTCCTGGGAAGCAACGAGCGGGTGCCGACACTGTTGTACAACGGTTACGGCGAGTTCGTGGCCGATCTGTACGCCGACAAAAAGGGCGAACAGCTGTTCATGTGATGTCCGATACCGCTACTCTCGGGGCGAGTTCGACGCACCCGGGAGTACGGCATGGGACGGCTTGACGGCAAGGTCACGGTGATCACGGGGGCGGCGTCGGGTATCGGACGGGCGTCATCGGTGCTGTTCGCGCGCGAGGGCGCCATCGTGGTGATGGCCGATATCAAGACCGCCGAGGGTGACGCGGCGGCGGCGGCGATCACCGCCGACGGCGGCAAGGCCGAGTTCATTACCGCCGATGTGTCCAATGAAGAGGCCATGCGTAGGCTGATCGATGGCGCCGCTTCGCGCCATGGCCGGCTCGACGTGCTGTACAACAACGCCGGTGGCGCCACGTCCAAGGACGGCAAGGTGACCGAGATGCCGTTGGACGAGTTCTGGCGCACCATGTCGGTCGATCTGTTCGGCACGTTTCTCGGTTGCCGCTTCGCGATCCCGCACATGGAGCGGGGCGGCGGCGGCTCGATCATCAACACCACCTCGATTCGGGCGCTGACCGGCACCGCGGGCGCCGACGCCTATTCGGCGGCCAAGGGCGGCATCATCGCGCTGACCAAGGCGCTGGCGATGCAGTGGAACGCCGTTGGTATTCGGGTGAACGCCATTGGCCCCGGCGTGGTGTTGACCGAGCGGGTCAAGGCCATGCTGGACCCCGACACCAACCCGATCGCCAAGAAATCCCTGATGGGACCGATGGAGCCCGACGACATCGCCTACATGGCGCTCTATCTCGCCAGCGACGAGTCGAGGCGGATCACCGGCGCCATCCTGCCGGCCGAAAGCGGGGCGAGCGCGCACTGAGCCATGCGCTTGCTGGCGATCTCCGACCTGCATCTGGCCAGCGCCGTCAACCGTGAGGCGCTGGCGGCCTTGCCGCCGCATCCGGAGGATTGGTTGATCCTCGCCGGCGACGTGGCCGAGCGGTTGGACCGGATCGACGAGGCGTTGGCGTTGCTGACCGATCGCTTCGCCCGGGTGATCCTGGTGCCGGGCAATCACGATCTCTGGACCTCGAGCAATGGCGGGCCGCGCGGCTTGGCGCGCTACCAGGCGGTGATCGATCTGGCGCGTTTCCACGGGGTGGTGACACCGGAAGACCCTTACCTCGACTGGCCGGGGCGATGTCCCCCGGGGGTCGACCGTCTGGTGCTGGTACCGATGTTCCTGCTGTACGACTACAGCTTCCGGCCGGCGGACGTCGGTTTGGCCGACGTGATCGCCTGGGCGGAGGAAACCCATAACGTTTGCGGCGATGAAATCCATTTGAGTGCGGAGCCGTTCGACAGCCGTGTGGCGTGGTGCCACGCCCGGCTGGCCGAGACGGAGCAGCGGTTGGACAAGGAGTTGCCCGAGGGTGCCGCCACGGTGCTGATCAACCACTGGCCTCTACGCCGCGATCTGGTACGGATTCCCCGGGTACCGCGTTTCACGCCGTGGTGCGGAACCCTGCGGTCCGCCGACTGGCACCGCCGGTTCCGCGCCCATGCCGTGGTCTCGGGCCATCTGCACACCCGGCGAACCGATTGGATCGACGGCACGCGGTTCGAGGAGGTCTCGCTTGGCTATCCTCGGCAATGGGATCACGCACGCGGGATGGAAGGCTATCTGCGCGAGATTCTCCCGGGTTAGACTGGGGCCGGGAGGACCAATCATGAAAATGCGCGCCGCCGTTCTGCGAACCATCGCCCCCGATCGGCCCTATGCGACCAGCCAACCGATCCATGTGGAAGAGGTCTCGCTCGACCCGCCGGGTCCGGGCGAGGTGTTGGTCAAGGTGGTTGGTGCCGGATTGTGCCATTCAGACCTGTCGGTGATCAACGGCTCGCGCCCGCGTCCAGTGCCGTTGGCGCTGGGGCATGAGGGCGCGGGCGAGGTGGTCGAGGTCGGCCTCGGTGTCCGCGATATCGCGGTGGGCGATCCGGTGGTGTTCCAATTTTCCGCCAGTTGCGGGCGTTGCGTGCGCTGCCAAGAGGGCCGACCGCAGATCTGTCTGGCTCACGCCACGGCCCGCGCCAAGGGTGAGCTGATGGGCGGCGGCAAGCGCCTGGCTGACGCGGCCGGCGTTCCGATCAATCACCAGTCCGGGGTCTCCTGCTTCGCCGAATACGCGGTGGTCGATCGCGGCTCGGTGGTGAAGGTCGACGCCGACGTGCCGCTGGAGATGGCGGCGATCTTCGGCTGTGCCGTGATGACCGGGGTCGGGGCGGCGTTGAACGCGGCGCGGGTGGCGCCCGGCGACCGGGTGGCGGTGATTGGTCTCGGCGGGGTCGGCTTCTCCGCCTTGTTGGGCGCCAAGCTCGGCGGTGCCGGCACGCTGATCGCGGTCGACGTGAACCCGGCCAAGCTCGGCTTGGCCCGTCAGCTCGGCGCCGATCATACCGTCGATGCGCGCGACGCCGACGCGGTCGACCAAATCAAGGATCTGACCGGCGGCGGCTGTGACATCGCGTTGGAATGCGCGGGCGTGATTGCGGCACTGCGAACCGGCTATCAGGTGTTGCGGACCGGCGGCGGCCTGATCACCGTCGGCCTGTCCCCGGTCGGCGCGGAGTTTCCGATCCCGGCGGCCGATCTGGTCACCCGTGAGATTTCGGTGCGCGGCAGCTACATGGGCTCTTGCGTGCCGGTGCGCGACATCCCGCGCTTCCTGGAGGCGTGGCGCCAGGGCCGGTTGCCGGTCGACCGGCTGATCGGCGCGCATCTCGGGTTCGACGGCATCAACGCCGGCTTCGACCGTCTGGCCGACGGTGAGGCGGTGCGGCAAATTCTTACGCCGCACGCGGCCTGACGGCCGCCGTTCGTTGTGATTTCCGCTGGCATCGGGCGGCGTGTTCTCCTGGACGACGGGTGTCACCGATTGTAGACCGGGCCATCATGCCGACCGAAATACGCTATCTGATCTTCACGTCGACCGAGGCGTCGCGTGCGCTGGTCGCCTTTGCCGCCTCCCGGGAGCGGACACTGCCGGAAGGTACGCCCGGCGACGCCGAGTTGATCGGCGAACAGAATCCCGTGGGCCGGCTCTATGTCCGCAATGGCGATGGGCCGCCCGCGATCGCGTCCTTCAAGCCCGAAGAGGTTCTTGAGGCGCTGATCCAAGCGGCGCTCGCCGCCAAGATCCCGTTACCCCGCAAGGCCGAGAAAGTGGTCGAGCGGGTCCAGGGATGTTTCGCCCTGCGCATCGGCAAGCGGTTGGAGTAGCCGTATTAAAGGGCCGCATACATAAAGTTAGACCTGCTCACCCCTCACCGTCCCAGCACCAGAGTGAGAATCCCGGCGACCACCAGCAGGATGCCGATCACCTCCATCCGGTTGGAGGTCTCGCGGAAGATCACCACCGAGACGAAGAAGGTGAACACCAGCTCGATCTGGCCCAGCGCCCGGACGTAGGCGGCGTTCTGCATGGTGAAGGCGGTGAACCAGGCGATCGAGGCGCCGATCCCGGCGAGCCCGACCATCAGCGACCAGCGCCACTCGACGATCACGGCAAGCAGGGTGCGGGGCTCGCGGATCGCCAGATACAGACCCATCAAGACGGTCTGCATCACCACCGCGACCGTCAGCGAGAACGCCGCCGCCATCACCACCCCGTCATAGCCGAGCGACAGGGCGGCCCCCCGGAAGAACACCACCGACGCGCCGAGGAACGCGCCGCACAGCACCCCGACCAGGGTCGACCGTTCGCGCAGGCCGGTGCCCAGGGCACGGATCGACAGCTTCGATTGACCCAGCGACAAGACCATCACGCCGACCATCGAGATGGCGATGGCGGCCGCCGCGGCCCAGGACAACGTGTCGCCCAGCAGCAGAAAGCCCAACAGGGCGACCTGGACGGTCTCGGTCTTCGAGAAGGTGGTGCCGACGGCGAAGTTGCGGAACGAGAACAGCCAGACCAGGGTCACCGTGAACAGGATCTGCGACAGCCCGCCGGCCAGACAATAGGCGAGGAAGGTAAGGTTCGGCTCGGGCCAGGCGGCACCGCCGATCTGATTGAGCCCGAAGACGTAGATCAGGGCGAACGGCCAGGCGTAGAAGAACCGCACATAGGCCGCCCCCAAAGTCGACAGCCGGCCCTTCAGATGCTTCTGCACCGCCGAGCGCAAATTCTGAAAGAAGGCACCGGCGATGGTGATCGGAATCCAGGCTTCCATGGGGATGCGTTCTCACGATGGCGGTTGACGAAGGGTGCAGGCAGGCGGCTCAGTGATCGGCGTCCGAGGGTCCGGTCACCGCGTCGATCCGCGCTACGGCGTCGGCCGGCAACGGGCCGCGTTCGGCGGCGGCCAGCGCGGCGCTCAGTTCTTGCCGGTTCTTGATGCCCAGGACCACCGTGTCGACATCGGGCAGCGACAGCGCGTAGCGGTGCGCGAGATCGGCGGGATCCTCGCCCAGCTCCGCCGCCACGGCGCGCCATCCGGCGCCGCGATGCCAGTCACGCACAACCGCATGATCCTCGGGCAGCTTCCGGTCGATCTCGGCGGCCAACGCGCCGCCCTGCACGGCGCGGATGCCCATCACGCCGACGCCGTGTGTCCTGGCCGCGCGCATCAGGGTCCGTGGCCGGGTCGGCCCGTCGTAGAATTTAAGCTCGCCGGCGCTGTCCAGCGGGTTGGCCAGCAGTTGGACGGCGGCCGTGCGCGGGCTGTCGTTGAGCAGCGTCTCGATGGCGTCGGGATGGCCGATGCCGGTGATGCCCCAGGCGCCGATCAACCCCTCGGCGACCAGTTGCTCGAAGGCCGGGCGGACATGCTCGACGAACACCGAATGCGCGGTCATGCGGGTGCCGGCATCCGGGTGGACGCGCATCGGGTGATTGTCCGGCGCGACGTTGGAATGCAGGAAAAACAGATCCAGGCGCTCCAGCTTCATGCGCGCCAGGCTGTCGGCGATCGAGGTGCGCAACCGACTGTCGACCTCGGCCGCTGGGGTGTTGCCCAAGAGGCATTTGCTGGTTACCCGCACGCCGGCTGGCAGGCGGCCGCCGAACGCCTCGCCCAGGACCACTTCCGCCTCGCCGTCACCGTAGCGCGGCGCCAGATCGATCAGGGTGATGCCGCCGTCGACGGCGGCTTTGACCGTGGCGACGCACTCCTGGCGCGTTGTCGCTCCCCAGAGATGGCCAAGCCCGCCACCCCCGAGGGTCAACCGGCTGACCGGTCCCAGCGGTCCAAGGGTGCGTTGTTCCATTGCCGTCTCCCATGCCATCGTTGCGCGCGGCGCGTCCAATCTGACTTGGTACATCGCTTGTCATGAACCGCCAACCATTGCCCCCGATCACCGGGCTAGCGTTTGGGCGGGACCTCTGCTTCGATCGGACCAACCACGACGCCCGGAGCCTGCATGGCCGACACCACGCGCCCCAGCCTAAGAGAATATGGCATCGCCATCGGAGAACTTCCGGCCGGGCCCGTCAACGCGATCACCGATGTGGCGGGCGTGGCGGTCGGGCATGCGGGTTTGTCGGACGGTCCCGTGCAGACGGGTTGCACGGCGGTGCGGCTGCATGACGGCCACCCGTTTCGCGAGAAGCTTCCGGCCGCCGTCCACATCGTGAACGGGTTCGGCAAGAGCGTTGGGCTCACGCAGATCAACGAGTTGGGCACGGTGGAGACGCCGATCATGCTGACCAACACGCTGTCGGTCGGCACCGCCGCCACCGCCTTGGTCCGTCATATGCTGGAACGGACGCCGGAGATCGGCGAAGCCACCGGCACGGTCAATCCGGTCGTCCTGGAATGCAATGACGGCGCTTGGTTGAACGATATTCGCGGCCTGCATGTGCAGGAGCGGCACGTGCGGGAGGCGCTGGATGCCGTCGGTGCAACCGTGACCGAGGGCAATGTCGGCGCCGGCACCGGCATGAGCTGTTACGGCCTCGCCGGCGGGATCGGCACCGCCTCGCGCGTCGTCCCGGTCAAGCGTCGGCACCACGTCATCGGCGCACTGACGCTTTGCAACATGGGGCGGCTGCGCGATCTGCGGATCGACGGCCGGCCGGTCGGGGTGTCGATCGCGAGCCGGTTGGGTGCGGAACGGGACAGCCGCGATCAGGGCTCCATCATCGTCCTGATCGCGACCGACGCGCCGCTCGACGCCCGCCAGCTTCGGCGGCTGGCGGTGCGGGCCGCCGGTGGGATCGCCCGGACCGGATCGCATTTCGGGTCCGGCAGCGGCGACATCGTGCTCGCGGTGTCCACCGCCGAGCGCATTCCCCACACCCCGCCCGCTGATCCGGTGACCACCCGGCGGATCCTGCACGAGGAGGCGCTCGACCCGCTGTTCCGGGCCGTGATCGAAAGCACCGAGGAGGCGATCCTGAACGCGCTCCTGGCGGCGCGCCCGAGAACCGGCAAACACGGAAACACCCGGCGCGCGTTGTCGGAGTTCGCGGATCTGCTCGGACCCTGACGCCCGATTGGGTATCGTGACGGCGCGGCATTGGTTTGGCGGCCGACGCCTCCTATGATCTTGGTCAGAAGCCGTCCTGTGAAATCCCATAACGGAGCAGCGTGCAGCCATGAAGTTTCTCTATTTCGATCATCCCGTGGCCGGGAACTGGCGGTTGGGCGTGCTGAAAGGCGATGCCGTGGTCGATGTGACCGCGGCGGTGTCGGACTTGCCGCATAGCGATCCCCGGGGCGACCCCCGCGGCCTGATCAACGCGGTGATCGCGCACTACGCCGCGTGCAAGGCGGTGATCGAGAGTGCCGCCACGTCCGGAACGCCGCTGCCGTTGGCCGATGTGCGCCTGCGACCGCCGTTGCCGCTGCCGCGCCAGATCGACTGCATGGCGCGCAACTACATGGAGGACGGCACGCTCACCGAGCCGCCCGAGATCAACGGGTTTCACAAATCGCCGAGCGCTATCATCGGATACGGTGACACCATGGTGCTGCCCGACGTCGCGGCGGGCATTTTTGAAGGTGAGGCGGAACTGGCCTTGGTGATCGGCACGCGGGCGACCAATGTCTCGGCCGCCGACGCGATGGATCACGTGTTCGGCTACATGAACTTCATCGACGGCTCGGCCCGGGATTTGCCGCCCGCCGGCAACACCTTCTTTCAGGTAAAGTCGCGGGATACGTTCGCGCCGATCGGCCCGTATCTGGTCACCGCCGATGAGGTGCCGGACCCACACGGACTGCCGGTTCGACTGACGGTCAACGGGACGGTGATGCAGGGCTTCAGCACATCCGACATGGCGCACAAGATTCCGCGCTGCATCGAATGGCTGAGCTCGATCCACACCCTGGAGCCCGGCGACATCGTGGCCACCGGAACCAACCATCGAGGTTTGAACGCCTTCCAGGACGGCGACCGCGTCGAGCTGGAGGTCGGATCGCTCGGCCTGCTGCGGGTGCACGTGTCCGACCCGCTCAAGCGCAACTGGGCGCGCGACACCCGTCTGCAACACAAGGAAAAAGGCCTACCCGGCCCCTATACCCCACAGCTCACGGGAAAATACGCCGCCACCGGGGATTAGCCGACCGGCCGATCCTAACGGCCCAAGGTGCGTTGGTGCACCGACGTTTCCCATGGCATCGTTAGGCGCACCGTTTCGATTGGATGTGGTCCATCGCCTGCCATGAAGTGCCGATCATGAACCGCCGACCGTTGACCTCGATCACCGACGCCGATCGCGTGGCGTATGCCCGTGACGGCATCGTTTGCCTGCGCCGGCAGTTCGACGCCGACTGGATGACGGTCATGGGCCGCGCGGTCGACGCCGCGATGGTGGCGCCGGGGCCGCACGGCGAGGAATACACGCCGGCGGGTGGCCGTGGCCGGTTCTTCGGCGATCTCGATGTGTGGCGGCGGCACGAGCCGTTCCGCCGGTTCGTGTTCCAATCGCCGGCCGCCGAGATCGCCGGCCGCATCATGGGCTCGGACACCGCCACGTTCTTCTATGACCAGTTGTTGGTGAAGGAGCCGGGAACCGCGGAGCGCACGCCCTGGCACCAAGATCAGCCCTATTGGGCGGTATCGGGCCGGCAGGTGTGCTCGGTCTGGGTGCCGTTCGATCCGGTGGCCGAGGACGCCTGTGTTGAGTATGTCGCCGGCTCGCACGCCTGGCCGGAATTCAGCCCCTACCACTTCGCCGACGGCCGACCCTATGCGGGTACCGGCTTGCCGACGCTGCCCGACATCGAGGCCGAGCGTGACCGGCACCGTATCCTTCGCTTCGCGCTGGAGCCTGGGGATTGCTTGGTGTTCCAGGCGATGATCGTGCACGGCGCGCCCGGCAATGCCAGCCAGCGGCGGCGGCGGGCGTTGGCCACCCGCTGGACCGGCGACGACGCGCGCTACTGCGTGCGGCCGGGCGAGGTGGCGATCCCGACCAGCGATCCGGGCTTGGCCCATGGTGATCGGTTGGCGGGCGAGATGTTTCCGCTGATCTGGCGCGCCGGGGCGGTGTAGGCTTGTCGGATGGATAAGACGAGGCCGACGTGACGATCGGCGACGGGAGGAAATCATGAGCCAAGCCGCCAGCAGCAACCATCTCGCATCCGGTATCGCGGTGCGGCCGCTGACCGACTGCGTGGGGGCGGAGATCACCGGCGTCGATCTGGCGGCGGTGACGGATGCCGAGTTCACCGTGATCACCGAGGCGTTCGATCGCCATGCCGGCCTGCTGTTCCACGATCAACACCTGGAACCGGAGGCGCTGGTGGCGTTCAGCCGCCGGTTCGGCGATCTCGACCATGCGCCGGTGATGGAAAACGGCCAGACCGCCGTGCCCGGCCTGCCGGAAGTGTATTTGGTCTCCAACATCGAAGGCGCCGACGGCAAGCCGATCGGCAGCCTGGGGGCGGGAGAGGCGGTGTGGCACACCGATATGTCCTATCTCGACATGCCGCCGGACATCTCCATGCTCAACGCCGTCGAGGTACCGCCCAGCGGGGGTGACACCTGGCTGTGCGGTATGCACGCGGCCTATGAGGCGTTGCCGGAGGCGCTGAAACGCCAGGTGGCGGGGCTGCGGATCAAGCACGACGGCACCTACAATTCCGGCGGCTATGTGCGCCGAGGCGCCAAGGTCACCGACGATCCGCGCGAAAGCCCCGGTACCTTCCATCCGATCCTGTGCGCGCATCCCCGGACCGGCGCGCCGCTGCTGTATCTTGGCCGACGGCGCATGGCCTATGTCGAGGGGCTGCCGCTCGCGGAGTCCGAGGCGTTGCTTGACGATCTGTGGGCCTATGCCACGCGGGAGGAGAACGCCTACCGCCATTCCTGGCGGGTCGGCGACCTGCTGGTGTGGGATAACCGGGCGACCATGCACCGCCGCGATCCGTTCGACGCCTCGGCCCGGCGGCTGATGCGGCGCACCCAGGTGCGCGGCAAGACCAAGCCGGTGGCCCTGGCGGGGTAGAGCGACTTCTCGCTGCTTCATCCACCCGTCCCGCATCTCCTGCGGAGCGCAGGGTATAAGCGGCATAGAGTCTGGGTCCCGGATGGCTTCGCCTCCGGGACTGTGGGGATAGAAGAACCATGTCCCTACACGCATCCCCGGCCGGAGCGCCGGGGTCCAGAGTCGCCGGGGTCCAGAGTCGCCGGGGTCCAGAGTCGCCGGGGTCCAGAGT
>JABMNR010000005.1 GCA_013203465.1 Alphaproteobacteria bacterium | reverse complement strand
GGCACCGCCTACGCCGACGAGGCCAACGGCCTGCCCGCGATGTTTCAGGACTTCGCCACCGACGCCGGCTTCGTCAAGGGTCTCGGCGCCACCTCGGCGACCAACCTGACCCCGGCCGCCGGCACCCTGATCTTCACCACCGATCAGGACGCCTCGGCCGTGCCGATCCCCGATGGTGCCCTGGTCAAGGTCACGAGTGCCGCCGATACAGCCAAATACGCCATCGGCACGGTGACCAGCTTTACCGGCACCACGTTGACCATCAACGCGACGATCGCCGCCGGAGCCGCCGCGGCGGATTGGGTGATCACGCACGCCGTCTCCATGCAGTTGGCTCAATTGCTGGAGCCGCTGAACGCCGGCGGGTTCGACATCACCAATATTGGTACGCTGTCTGCGGCGGCGCTTGGCGGTAATCTTGATGCGAGTGGGTTCAACATCACCAACGCAGGCTCAATGTCTGCGACGGCGTTGACGATGAGCGGTGATGTCTCAATGGCGGACAATGTGGTCTCTCGGTCGGTCCTAAAGGATTATGGAGAGACCCGAATTCAAGCGAATACCGGGACGACTTATACCGTCGATCTGGAGAACGGCAACGTCTTCGAGTTAACGCTGACCGGCAATTGCACGTTCACGTTCTCCAATCCTCCCGCGAGCGGCACGGCGGGCAGTTTGACGATGGTCTTGAGACAAGACGCCACGGGGTCGCGCACTACGACATGGCCCGCCTCAGTCAAATGGGCCGGGGGTTCCGCGCCCACTCTTACGACTACCGCGAGCGCTATTGATATCCTGACGTTTATGACTGTAGACGGCGGCATCATTTGGTATGGCGTCACTGCTGGTCAACATTTCTCGTAATACAGGAGTGATGTAATGCCTATTGGCGCGGTTCGGTTTGGTTTGATTGGAAGTAATGGTGCCACAACAAGTTTAGTTGATGACGACAATACGGAGTTTTTGTTGATAGCAGACCAAGGAAAAATTGATGTGTCTGGTAATTATGCCCTATCAGAAGTTGGAAGTGTTTTGGTAGAAAATATTGGAATATCCAAAAAAGGACTTAACTCAACGCAATCGTTTAGTTTTAATTCTTCAAATAATTATTTTAAATTTGGAACGTCGATTAATCCAATATATGGAATTGGGGATTTTACAATAGAAAGCTGGGTGTATTTCGACAGCAGCTATAGCGGATTATCTCAAAGATATGTTTTTACTACTAAGGCCGGAGGCCCACAACCAGGACTTGAACTCGCGATATTTGGTGTGGAATTAAGCGCTGGAGTTGCGCCAAACAGTTACCAAAAAACAATTATATTTCCACAGAATGAATGGGTATTTCTGGCATTTTCGCGGAAAAGTGGGGCGGGTTACTTGTATGTTAATTCAACCCTTTCAGATACCGGTATAAACAGCGGGAATAATACAGGTGGTGGAACAGAACAGCCATCCATAGGAAATAGAACAGCAGACCCTAGTTTTTATCTAGGTGGTAAAATTGCGGAATTACGTATATCTAACGTTGCTCGGTATGATAATGTTAATTCTCCTGTGTTATGAATTTAAAATACATAAATATACGAAATGATTTTTATTTATTTTTGATATCTATATTTATATTTTTCTACGTTACTATAATTTCATTACTCGTCGCGCGAGATGTTTTTGTAAGGAACTACCCATGAGAAGCATTCTACCTGTCGCCAACGTGACATTCTGGCGCGCTGACAAGCATCAATGGGCTGAGCGCGGCGTGATCATCGGAAATACCTTCATGGTTGGGTGAAACGCCTGTTCCTGATCCAGCGAATTGACTCCGCCCCGCCGTCGAGCGGGGTTTTTTCATGAGGTGACATCATGAGTGTGGAGCGCTTCCCGCATCATCTGGACGCACGCAAGTCCGCCGGCCCGACTTGGGAGCTTCTGGCGCCGTTCACCTACATCTCCCGGCGTTACGGCACGATCACGGTTCCGGCCGGGTTCGTGACCGACCTCGCGTCGATCCCGCGCCTCGCGCGCTGGTATGTCAGCCGCGACGGCGACCACACCAAGCCGGCCGTCGTTCACGACTGGCTCTACAGCCGTGCGTCGATCGCCGGTCACCCATCCATCACCCGGGCCGATGCCGACCGCATCTTCCTCGAAGCCCTCAAGGCTCGCGGTGTCCGTTCGGGGCTGGCGACGGTCATGTATTGGGCCGTCCGCCTCGGCGGCTGGTCGACGTTCCGCAACGACTGAACCCCAAGGAGGACATCGTGAAGAGACCCATCATCGCCGCCGTGCTGGTGGCGAGCCTGTCCGGCTGCGCCCTGGAGACCGTTGTCATCGGCCTGAGTGTCGCCACCACGGCCTATTGCGCCGGTATTTCCAACGCCGGCAAGGAGGCGATCCGCGACACCGTGACCGCCGGCAAGAAGATCATCGCGTGCGAGGAGGCCGAGTGATGACGGCCTCCTCCGTGGGGGGCGCTGGCGCTCAGCCGCCGCCGGAGGGCGCTACTCCATAGTGCTTGGTCATGTACGCGTCGGAGAACTTGCCGGAACGCCGATCTTCGTCGCGCTTCTCGACCGACCGCCCGGACGGTGGGCCGTAGCCGCCGGCGCCGGGGGTTTCGATCACGGCACTCTGGTCATGGCGCAGCACCGCGTCGCCAAACTTGGTCGGCATCGGCCGTTCCGTGCCGTCGGCTTCTTGGATGGCGAACCGGCCGGAGCGTCCCGGCTCGCCTCCAAAAATACCCCAGGGCTGGTGGCGGAACCGCTCCCCAACCCCGGTGAACAGGCAATCGTGACCCATCGGCCGCACCACGCGCCGCAGCCCCATGCCGCCGCGCCAGGTGCCGGCGCCACCGGTATCCTCGATCAATCCATAGGCTTCCACCAACAGCGGGTACTCCATCTCGATCGCCTCGATCGGCAGGTTGGAGGTGTTGGTGATATGCACCTGCACACCATCCTTGCCGTCACGATCGTTTCGACCGCCGAAACCGCCGCCAAGGGTTTCCAGATAGACATAGGGGCGGCCGGTAGTGGGGTGGATTCCGGAGAAGATCGCCATGGAATTGGCACCGTTGGCCGCCCCCACGGCCTTGTCCGGCAATGCCTCGGCCAGGGCGCCGATCACCACGTCGATGATCCGCTGCGAGGTGTGGGCGCGTGAGGCGACGGAGGCGGGTGCTACGCAGCTCACCACCGTTCCCGGTGGAGCGGTCACGGTGACCGAGTCGATGACCCCCTGATTGTTCGGTAACTCGGGGTCGAGCATCGCCTTGACCACGTAGCAGACCGCTGCGATCGTGCCGTTCAGGGGAATGTTCACGTTGCCGGGAACCTGACGATCGGTGCCGGTGAAATCGAACACCGCGCCGTCACCTCTGACGGTCACGGTCAACGCGATCTTGACGTCGTCGGTGCCCGCGCCGTCATTGTCCAACACATCCTCGAACCGATAGGTCCCGTCGGGAATGCCGGCGATCGCCGTCTTCATGCGGGCGAAAGTGCGGTCGATGATCGAGGCGAAGACGGCGGTGACCATGTCGACACCATTCTTGGCGACGATCTCAAGCAGACGTCGATGGGCCAGACGCAAGGCGGCGAACTGCGCGTTGTAATCGCCGCGCCGCTCCTCCACGACTCGCACGTTCAGCAGGATCAGATCGAACAAATCCTGGTCGATCTGGCCATGACGGAACAGCTTGACCACTGGTATCCGCAAACCTTCTTGATAGATCTCCGTCATGCCGCCGGCCATTGAGCCAGGGCTCATCCCGCCGATATCGGCGTGGTGGGCGATGTTGCAAACGAAACCGATCAAAACGCCGTCCACGAACACTGGCCTGGCGATGTTGACATCCGGCAGATGCGTACCGCCTCCATGGTAGGGGTCGTTGGCGCAGAACACGTCGCCTTCGTGAATGTCGGACAGCGGATACTTCGCCAACAACGTGCGCATCAGCCCCAGCATCGAGGCAATGTGGACCGGGATCGAATTCGCCGCCTGCACGACCAAACGTCCGCCTCGATCGACGATCGCGGTCGAGTGATCGTGCCGTTCCTTGATGTTGGTCGAATAGGCGCTCTTCATCAGCGCCACGAAGCTTTCATCGGTGACCGATTGCAACGCGTTGAAGATGATCTCGGTGGTTATGGGATCGGGCGCCAGGTTCTTGGTCATCGGGCGATCTCCACGACCAGATTGAGGGCGGTATCAACGCCGACGCTATCGCCCGGATGGATCACCGTGGTGGCGTCCAGCTGCTCGACGATCGCGGGACCGTCGAACGCTTGGCCGGGGATCAGCATCGATCGATCGTAGACCGGGGTGGTTCGGTAGGCGTCGTCGAACCAAACGTCGCGCCGGCTCATGGCGGTCAGCGTGCGCCTTGCGGTGGTATCAGTGGAGGGCGGCGGCAACCGGTCGGTCTCACCAAGGGCGGTCAGCCGGAAATTCATGGTTTCAATCGGATCGTCCGGTGTGAAGTGACCATAGGTCTTTTCATGAATCTCAAAGAACTGCCGTCGCACGGTCTCGACGTCGGGCAGTGCTGGTGAGGCGCCTCCGGTCTGCGCGATGGGGACGGTGAGCTCGAAATTCTGGCCAATGTAACGCAGGTCGATCGCCAGCCGCAGGCGGCGGCGCTCGGCCGGTACCGGCTCCACGGTGAACCATGCCTGGGCTTCGCGGTTCAAGCTGGCGATGACACTCTCGATGGCCTGCCGATTGCCCGGCTCGAATGCCATCCGGGTGGTCGTTACGAAATCCTCCTTGAGATCCGAGACCACAAGACCTTGGGCGCAGAGGATACCGGGCGCCGGTGGCACGATGATCGTGGTCATGTCGAGCGCGCGGGCGACCTCACCGGCATGCAACGCCCCGGCGCCGCCGAACGGCATCAACACGAAGTCGCGTGGATCATGCCCGCGTTCGATCGAGACGGTGCGGATGGCCCGGACCATATTGGCGGTGACGATCCCGAGGATTCCCTCCGCCGTCGCTTCGATGGAGAAGCCGAGCCGCGCGGCGATTGGTTGCACCGCCGCTCGCGCCGCCGCGGGGTCCAGTGTTATCGCCCCGCCGATCAGCGTGCTCGACAGCCGGCCGAGGATCAGATTGGCGTCGGACACGGTGGCCTCGATCCCGCCACGGCCATAGCACGCAGGCCCGGGCTCGGCGCCGGCTGAGATCGGCCCGACCTTCAGCAAGCCGTCGCGTTCGAACCAAGCAATCGAACCGCCGCCGGCCCCTACCGTGTGCACGTCAACGATCGGCAGGCGCACTGGGAAACCCGCGACCTCGCGGCCAAAGCCGATCTCCGCCTCGAACCCGCGAATGAGCGCGACGTCGGCGCTGGTACCTCCCATGTCGAGGGTAATCACATCGGGATGGCCGGAAAGCGTCGCCACATGCGCGGCTCCTATGGCGCCGGCCGCCGGACCGGACAAGGCGGTTCGAACCGGAAAATCAGCCGCCCGCTCCACCGACATGAGCCCACCGCTCGATTGGTTGATGCCCAGCCGGGCATTCGGTGCGCGCTTTGTCAGTTCTTGGCCGAGCCGGAGCATGTACCGGCCGATCACCGGTTGTAGATAGGCGTTCAGCGCGGTGGTTGAGAAGCGCTCGTACTCGCGGAATTCTGGCTGCACTGCGCTGGACAGCGAGACCGAAACCCCCGGCAGCCGTTCGGCCAGCCGCGCGCCGATCCGGCGTTCGTGAACGGGGTTCAGGAACGCGAACAACAAGCACACGGCACAAGCTTCGGCACCCGACGCCGCCACTTGGTCGATCGCGGCGTCGATCGCGGCGTCTTCAAGCTCGACCAGCGCGGTGCCCCGGGCGGTCATCCGCTCGCGTACCTCGAAGCGGTGTTCGCGGGGGACCAACGGAGGTGGCGCGTCGGCCTTCAGGTCGAACATTTTCGGCCGGATCTGGCGGCCGATCTCCAGCAAGTCACGAAACCCCTCGGTGGTGATCAGCGCCACCGGCGCGCCCTTGCGCTGCAAAAGCGTGTTGGTCGCCACCGTCGTGCCATGAGCCAGCCGCTCGATCGCACCGGCCGGGATGCCGTGGGTCGTGCTGAGCACATCCAAACCAGCAAGGATGGCGTCGGCAGGGTTCGCCGGAGTGGATGGGGTCTTGTGAATCGCTATGGCGCCGGTTGCTCGGTCGATAGCGTAGAAATCCGTGAAGGTGCCGCCGACATCGACCCCGATGAGCCAACCCATGACCGTCCGTCAGCGCTGGTTGCCGAAGATGAAGCTATAGGCGCCGGTCTCAATCGCGTCGCTTGCCACGCCCAGGGATGCCAACGCGTCGTTGCCAAAACCTTCCGCCAGTGCCGATCGCGCGATGTCGGGCGTCATGGTGTCAAGGATCACCACCCATTCGATCGGTTGCTGGTCGGGGATCGGACGCCCCTGTGCCTTCATCCCTTCGTTCATCACACCGAGATCATTCTCAAGCAGACAGGCGCCCAGCATACCGGGCCGCTTGACGATCTCCGGCAAGACGCGGTCGCGCAGCGACGCCCGCAGACCCTCGGCGTGCTTGTCGGCGACGGTGAACCGCGCCAATCCGGCCGCACCCGCCACACCATGGCAGAGGTCGACGGTGCAGGTCAGGGTCAGCCGGTCGAAATAGGTGAACGTGGCCATTACCTTCTTCGACCACGGCGACTGGTCGCCCAGCAGCTTCATGTATTCCGGGTCAGAGAGATCGGTGACCTTCTCGGTCTCGTAGGACGCGAAGTACTTGACCTTCGTTTGGGTGTCGGCCGCGAGATAACGCCGCGCGCGTTTGAAGCCGGGCATGAACACGCGCTCGTCGATATGCTCGCGATTGTACCACTCGTTGAACTCTTCCTCGTCGACGTCGGCGACTTCGGTGAAGGTCAGCAGCATGCCGGTTCCGAGCAATCCCATGGTTCTCTCCGTTCGGTCGTTCAGGTGTCGATGAAAGCGGTGTCATCCGGCTCGGCGATCACCCGGTTCTCGATCGCGCCAAGCCCGTCGATCTCAACGCGAACCACATCGCCGGGCTGAAGGTAGCGTTTCGGCGTAAAACCCTCGCCGACGCCGGGCGGTGTGCCGGTGGTGATGATGTCGCCGGGTTCCAGCGTCACCGCCTGGCTTAGCAGCGCGATCAGATCGGCGCAGGAGAAGATCATCTCGGCGGTCGAGGAATTTTGCCGCACCTCGCCGTTTACCGTGGTCTTGACGCTCAATGCTTGAGGATCGGGAACCTCGTCGGCGGTGGTCAGCCACGGGCCGAACGGGCCATGGGTGTCGAAGCTTTTGGGGATCACCACCTGCGGGGTCAGCCCGACCCACTCCCGTACCGTCAGGTCGTTCACCACCACGTAGCCGGCGACCACCTCCAGCGCGCGCTCTTTCGGCACATGGCGGCAGCGCCGGCCAATCACCAAGCCAAGCTCCCCTTCGTAGTCCATGGAATCCGACACCCGGGGCCGGTGCACCGGGTCGTAGGGCCCGGTGATACAGCTCGACATCTTAGCGAAAGTTGACGGGAATTGCGGCGTGGCGGCACCCAATTCCTTGATGTGATCGGCGTAGTTCAGCCCGACCGCCAGGAATTTTCCGGGGCGCGGCACCGGTGCTCCCAGCGTCACCTCGGCCAGCGGCCGGCGTGGGGCCGAACGGAGTGCTGCGTCCAGGGCCGTCCGCGCCTTGGCTCCGGCGGTCAAGAATTCAGTCATATCCGTCGGGATCGAAGGGTCGACCGCGCACGGATCGGCGATCCGTTCGTACTCGACGACGCCGATCCGGGTACGGCCGTCAGTGGTGAAGCTGGCGAGTTTCACGGAATCCCCTCCCTCATACGATCAGGCTGTTGGCGAAGTCCTTGAGGCGCATGCCGATCACACCACCCAAGCGTATCGCCGTCTCATTCACACGACTCAACACCCCATCCTCGTAGGTCGAGCGGCCGTCGCCGATCCTGGCACTCATCGCCGCGACCGTCCCCGCCGCGATCTCGCGTTCGTCCAGCGCCGGCAGGCGGGTCCACCCGGCCCCGTCCTTGCTCTCGCCGGCGTCGTTGAAGAAGGCGGCGTAGCCGTCGATCTTCAGTGCCGCTTTCTTCTCCAGGCCCAGGATGCCGCCATGGCTGCCGGAGATGATGACCTGGCCGATGTCCTGGTCGCCGGCCAGCGAGATCGAGTCCATCAGGATAATCCGCCGACCGCTTGGCCCCGGAGCAAGCTCGGTGCGCGCCTCGTCGTAGTGCGGCACCGGCTTGTCGGAGAGGGGAGCGGCCAGCATCCGCTGCGCCGCCTCGACGGACGCCATCCCTGACCGTACCCCCGCGGCTTCGGCGACCGGGTTGGCGAAGGAGATGATGCCTTCCGACGCCATGCTGTCGCCGTTGCCGATCCGCGCGCTACGGGTGTCGACGGCGGCGTAGGGAATGCCAAGCGCGGCGCAATAGGCACCGCCGCCGATGCCGGCGTCATCCTTGCCGCGCCCGGCGTCGTTCAGGATCACCCCCCGCACCCCGGCCTTGACCGCGCAATAGGCGGCATAAACGCCGCCATGAGACGCCGCGATCAGCACGGCGCCGTGCCACATGTCGGTCGGTCTAGTGACCGTGTCGGCCGCGACGACGCCAGCGGGTAGATCCGTCATGTCCGCGTGTTCCCCATAGATGCACACCGCATCTTGACGGTCGGCATGGGGCGGGTCCAGGGGGCGGATATTAATTGGCAGGAGCTATGAAGACGCGCGTCGCGATAACGTCGGCCAACCAGCGTTCCGAACGGCGGATGGCGTCGCGGTCGGCGACGGGGAGGTCGAGGCTGTCGATGATCGGCGATTCGGCATCCAGACGTTCGAGGAACACCTCGGCTCGTTCCCATCGTCCCGCTTCCGCGGCGAGCTGGGTGAGCATGAATGCGGCCTGATACCGAGCGGGGCGGACGCCGTTCACCTCCGCGACCTGGTCTATTGTGGCAGCGGCTTTGTCTAACAAGGCATTGGCCCGGCTGATCTCTCCGATCGCCGCGAAGTCGCGTGCCGCGATCGCCCGCGCCAGCAACGCTTCCTCCGTCGGTGCAAAGCTGTCGGCAATCCAGGCAAAGGCATTCATCGTACGCTCGGCGTCGCTGATTAGTTCGGCGGCGATTTGCAGACGCGCCGCGTCGGCAATCAGGGTGAGCGCTCCGGCACTCCGCTCGGTCTTGGTGATGTCAACGACCGTGTTGTCGAGCGCTTGGTTGAGCAGTTCCCGTGCGGCATCCCGTTCGCCGGCGTCGAGCCAGCGGCACGCGGTCATATGCGCCGTGGGCAGCACCGCGTGAGGATTGCGCAAGAGGCGCACGCGTTCCGCCGCCTTGCCCATGTCGCCAGCTGCATAGGCGACGCAGAACTCCTTATCGATTTCGCGATCCTCGCAGAGTCGGTCGTAGCCAGCGCCGGTGCAGACGACCGCGATGAGATCGCTTGCCTTGGTCAAATTCAAGACGGCTAAGGCAGCGATAACCGCGACAGCAATCCCCGATCGCCGTCTGATCCGAAATGACCACAACATATTGGAGAGTATCATGGCTTCTGGTGGATTTCAGTGCCGTTCCGCTATGGCCGTCCGCGATAGGACGGCACGTCCTGGGGCGGAATCCATACGCCTTTCGGGAGCTCGCCAGATTGGTAGAACACGTCGATCGGCATGCCGCCGCGCGGGTACCAGTACCCGCCGATCCGCAGCCATGTTGGCGCCAGCAGCTCTTCCAGGCGTTTGGCGATGTCGACGGTGCAGCCCTCGTGAAAGGCGCCGTGGTTGCGGAAGCTGCCGAGGTAGAGCTTGAGCGATTTGCTCTCCACCAGCCAGTCGGTCGGCACGTAGTCGATCATCAGGAAGGCGAAGTCCGGTTGGCCGGTCACCGGACACAGCGAGGTGAATTCCGGCGCCGTGAACCGCACCACGTAATCGGTGCCGGCATGCGGGTTTTCAACCCGCTCCAGCACGGCTTCCTCCGGCGAGGCGGGCAGGGCGGAGGCACCGCCGAGCTGGTTCAGGCCGCTGTAGATCGTCTGGTCGGTCATCGGGGTTCTCCCAGGGCGGTGCGCCATTCGGCGCGGACATGGTCGTCGGTTTCGTTTGCGCGCTGCGTGTCGTGGTGTGCAAGCCGCGCCGGACCGAGGCGAGCCAGCGCCCACACCGCCATGCCACGCACCAGCGGGCTCGCGTCGTCCAGCAGCGCCTCGACAAGAGAGATCGCGCACGCATCGCCGCTGTTGCCCAGCGCGATCAGCTCGTTGCGCACGAAGCGGTCGCGTCCGGTCCGTTTGATGGGGGAGCCGCGAAAGCGGTCGCGAAACCCGGTGTCATCGAGGGCCACAAGCTCGGTGAGCAGCGGCAGGGTCAAATCATCGCGGGCGACGAACGCCACCTCCTCGGTCCGCGCGGCGAATTTGTTCCACGGGCACACCGCGAGGCAGTCGTCGCAGCCGTAGATCCGGTTGCCGATCGCCTCGCGGAACTCGGCCGGGATCGGCCCCTTGTGCTCGATCGTCAGATAGCTGATGCAACGCCGGGCATCGAGGGTGTAGGGCGTTGGAAACGCGTCGGTCGGGCAGACATCAAGGCAACGTCGGCAGGAGCCGCAATGGTCGACCTCCGGCGCAGCGGGTGTCAGCTCCAGCGTGGTGAAGACCTCGCCCAGGAACAGCCACGAGCCCCATTCCCGGCTGACCAGATTGGTGTGCTTGCCTTGCCAGCCGATTCCGGCGCGCGTCGCCAGCGGCTTTTCCAGCACCGGGGCGGTATCGATGAACACCTTGACCTCGGCACCCAGCTCCTGGTGCATCCATCGGGCGAGGCGTTTCAGCCGTTTCTTCAACAGGTCGTGATAGTCCTTGTTCCGTGCGTAGACGGCAATCGCACCCCGGTCCGATTGTTCGAGATCGTCGATCGGATCGTGGTCGGGGCCGTAATTGGCGGCGCAGACGATCACGCTGCGTGCCTCGGGCCACAGGACCCGGGGATCACGCCGCCGTGCCAGCGTGTCGGCCATCCAGGCCATCTCGCCATGCTCGCCGCCTGACACGAAGGCGTCCAGCCGCGCCTGCTCACGGACGCCGATCTCCGCCGTCGTGATACCGACCGCGTCGAACCCCTCGGCCAGTGCTCGGTCCTTGATGCGTGTTGTCGGATCCATGCCGCTCCTAGGCCGTTCCTAGAGAGGCGGCAGATCGCCCGCCGCCTGCTGCGCGTGGAAGCCGGCAGCGAAATCCGCCAGCCGCCCCGCTTCGATTGCCGACCGCAACCCGGCCATCAGCTCCTGATAGTAGTGCAGGTTGTGCCAGGTCAGCAGCATCGGGCCGAGGATTTCACCCGCCTTGGTCAAATGATGCAGATACGCGCGGCTATAGCCGGTGCAGGCCGGGCAGGCGCAGTCCGGGTCGAGAGGCCGCGGGTCGGCGGCGTGGCGGGCGTTGCGCAGGTTGATCGCACCGCGCCGGCTCTGGGCCTGCGCGGTCCGCCCGGAGCGGCTCGGCAGCACGCAGTCGAACATGTCGATCCCGCGCAGCACGGCGCCGACCAGATCGGCCGGTTTCCCCACCCCCATCAGATAGCGCGGCCGGTCATCGGGCAGATGCGGCACCGTGACGTCGAGCACGCGGAACATCTCCTCCTGCCCCTCGCCGACCGCCAATCCCCCGATCGCGTAACCGTCGAAGCCGATGCTTGTCAGGAGTTCGGCCGACTCCCGCCGAAAATCGTCATAGACACTGCCCTGCACGATGCCGAACAAACCGTGTCCGTCGCGCTCGACGAACGCGGTCTTCGAGCGCTCGGCCCAGCGCATCGACAGCCGCATGGAGTCCGCCGCCGCCTCATGGGTGGCGGGATGTGGGGTGCATTCGTCGAACGCCATGGTGATGTCGGCGCCAAGCAGGTGTTGAATCTCGATCGAGCGTTCCGGGGTCAGCCGATGCTTGCTGCCGTCGATATGGCTTTGGAAGGTCACCCCATCGGCGTCGAGTTCACGGCGACCGGCGAGCGACATGACCTGAAAGCCGCCGCTGTCGGTCAGGATCGGCTTGGACCAGTTCATGAACCGGTGCAGCCCACCCAGCGCGGCGATACGCTCGGCCGTCGGCCGCAACATCAGGTGATAGGTGTTGCCGAGCACGATCTCGGCCCCGGTCTCGGCCACCGCTTCCGGGCGCATGGCCTTGACGGTGGCGGCGGTGCCGACGGGCATGAACGCCGGTGTCTCCACCGTGCCATGGGCCAGGGTCAGCCGCCCGCGCCGCGCCGCGCCATCCCGCGCCCAGCTCTCGAAGCCGATGGTCATTGCTCAGTGCGCTCCAACAAACAGGCGTCTCCGTAGGAGAAGAAACGATACCCCGTCCGGATCGCGTGGTCGTAGGCCGCCAAGATTCGCTCGCGCCCGGAAAACGCCGATACCAGCATGAGCAAGGTCGACCGGGGCAGGTGAAAATTGGTCAGCAGCAGATCGATCACCTTGAACCGATAGCCGGGGGTGATGAACAGATCGGTCTCGCCGCTCCAGGCCGGCACGGTGCCGTCGTCGCGCGCCGCCGCCTCCAGCACCCGCAGCGTGGTGGTGCCGATGGCGACGATGCGCCCGCCCGCCGCGCGGGTTGCGGCGATCGCCGCCGCGGTCTCGGCCGGCACCTCGCCCCACTCCGTGTGCATTGCGTGATCGTCGGTGTTGCCGGCCTTGACCGGCAAGAAGGTGCCGGCACCGACATGCAGGGTCACCAATACATGTCGTACACCGCGTGCCTCGATCCGCGCCAGCAGGTCAGGTGTGAAGTGCAACCCGGCCGTCGGAGCCGCGACCGCCCCCTCGCGGGCGGCGAACATGGTTTGATAGTCGCGCGCGTCGTCGGCGTCCGCACCCGCCGGCCGCTTGATGTAGGGCGGCAACGGCATCACGCCGTGTGCGTGCAGGGCGGCCATCAAATCCGCATCCGCGTGGTTGAAGGTCAAGGTGACCTCGCCCGCCTCGCCCTTCGCGGCGACGTCGGCGGAGAACCCGTCCACCCAATCGATACGATCACCAATCCGCAGCTTCTTGGCCGGCCGGGCAAAGGCGCGCCACGTGTCGGCGCCGTCGCGCTTGTGCAACGTCGCCTCGACCTTGGCCGTCCCGCGCCGACCGGTCAGCCGGGCCGGGATGACCCGGGTGTCGTTGGAGATCAGCAGATCACCCGGCCGTAGGAGGTTGGGGAGGTCGCGGATCGTCCGATCGGTCAAACCGCCGGTCGTCAGATCCAGCAGCCGCGCCGAATCCCGGGGGCTCGCGGGGTGCTGGGCGATCCGCTCCTCGGGCAGGGGGTAGTCGAACAGCTCGACGCGCATCGGGCGCCGCGCGGTCTCAGCTCTCGGCGGCGCGCGGCCTCTGCCACTCGGCGGGCAAGGTAGCGATGAACACCCGGAACGGCAGCAGCAGGAGCGCCGCCATCGCCAGCTTGGCGCCGTAATCGCCGATCGCCCAGGTCACCCACGGCAGGTCGGTGAAGGCGAAGGCGGCGGCGAAGAAGATCGCGGTGTCCAGCGCCGAGGCGAGGATCGAAGACACCAGCGGCGCCTTCCACCACACCTGACGGCGCAGCTTGTCGAACAGCCAGATGTCCAGCAACTGGGCGAGCAGGAAGGCCGTACCGCTGGCAACGGCGATGCGCAGGTCTGCGAAATACAGCGACAGCGCCACGCCGACCGCGAAACCGACATAGACCACCCGCCGAGCCGACGTCACGCCGAGGATTCGGTTGGTCAAATCGGTCACCAGGAACGCCAGCGGATAGCTCAGCGCTCCCCAGGTCAGCCAGTCGTTGATCGGATAGCCGACCGCGATGTTGGACACCAGGACGACAAGACCGATGGCGATCATGCCGGAGAACAGGGCGGTGCGTTCAGTGGTGGCGCTGCGCATGGTGGACTCCTGCGGCGGATGGGCCGACGTCGGGCGCGCGGGTGATAGCGCCAATATGGGTGTTTGTCGACGCCGCCGTTGTCTTGACCCGGTGACTCGCCTCTCCCTAGACTTCGCCCGCCCGCGACCCGCTAGAAAATCAACACGCAAGTCGGGCCTTCAGGGAGGAGTGCCCGTGTCCGCCAGCAAAACCGCGCGCAATCTCGATGTCGATCGTCTGCTTGGCCACCATCGGCTGATGTGGCGTATTCGGGCGTTCGAGGAAGCGGCGCTGCAGGCCAATACCGAGAAGCTGGTGCTCGGCGCCATTCACCCGTCGATCGGCCAGGAGGGGATCGCCGTCGGCGTCTGCTCCAACCTGCGGCGCGACGATATCCTGACCTCGACCCACCGGGGGCACGGTCACACCCTGGCCAAGGGTGCGGACGCCGGGGCCATGATGCGCGAGCTGTTGGGCCGCGAGGGCGGCAACAGCCATGGCAAGGGCGGGTCGATGCACATCGCCGATTTCAAGGTCGGCATGCTGGGCGCCAATGGGGTGGTGGCCGCCAACATTCACATCACCGCCGGCGCCGCGCATGCCATCAAGCTGCGTGGCGAGGACCGGATCGCCTGTTCGATCTTTGGCGATGGCGCGATCAACCGGGGGCCGTTCCTGGAGGGATTGAACTGGGCCAAGGTATTCGTGCTTCCCGCGTTGTACGTGTGCGAGGACAACGGCTACGCCTCGACCACCCGCACCGCCGCGATGACCGCCGGGCCGGGCGCGGCGGCGCGGGCCGAGGCGCTGGGTATTCCCTCGGTCGAGGTCGACGGTAACGACGTCCTGGCGGTCGATGAGGCGGTGGCCGACGCGGTGTCGGCGATCCGAGGCGGTGGTGGGCCACGGTTCATCGTCGCCGAGACCTACCGGCTGACCGGGCACACCGCCGCCGATCCCGCGACCTATCGCGCGCCGGACGAGGTCGAGGCGGCGTGGCGCCGCGACCCGATCGCCAAGCTGGCCCAGATGCTGGCCGATGCCGGTGTCCGTGGCGCCGATCTGGCCGAGAACGAGCGCGCGGCGAAACAGGAGATGGATGCGGTCTACACCGAGGCCAAGGCGGCACCCTGGCCGCCGCTGAGCCGGGGGTATGAGGACGTGCAGGACGCCGGCGACCCACGCGTGGAGGCGTTCTGATGGCGGTCATGACCTATGCCGACGCCGCCAAGACCACCCTGGCCGAGGAAATGCGTCGCGATCCGCTGGTCTGGTGCCTGGGCGAGGATCTCGGCCGGGGCGGGGTGTTCGGGCAATACAAGGGCCTGCCGGAGGAATTCGGCCCGCAACGCATCTCCGACGCGCCGATTTCCGAGGCGGCGATCCTCGGCGCGGCGGTGGGCGCGGCGATGACCGGCACCCGGCCGGTGGTCGAGATGCGGTTCGCCGATTTCGCGCTGTGCGCCGTCGACGAGCTGGTCAACCAAGCGGCCAAGGCGCGCTATATGTTCGGCGGTCAGACCAAGGTGCCGCTGGTGGTCCGCGAACCCATGGGCATGTGGCGCTCCTCCGCCGCTCAGCACAGCCAATCGCTGGAGAGCTGGTACACTCACATCCCGGGTCTGGTCGTCGTCTGTCCAGCGACGCCGCATGACAACCGGGGGCTGCTCAAGACCGCGATTCGCTCGGACGATCCCGTGGTTTACATGGAGCACAAGAACCTGTGGGCGCTCGAAGGCGAGGTGCCGGACGGGGACCCTATCCCGTTCGGCGTGGCGCGGATCGCGCGTGCGGGGACCGACGTGACGATCGTCTCGTGGTCCGCCACCGTGCACGCCGCGACCGAGGCGGCGGAGAGCCTGGCGAGTGAGGGGATAGAAGCCGAGGTCATCGATCTTCGCACGCTGTGGCCGTGGGATAAGCGGGCGGTGTTCGCCAGCGTCGAGAAGACCGGCCGGCTGATCGTGGCGCATGAAAGCGTGCAGGTTGGCGGCTTCGGCGCCGAGGTGGCGGCGACCGTGGCGGACGCCCTGTTCGGCAAATTGAAAGCCCCGGTCAAGCGGCTCGGCAGCCCGCGCGTGCCGATCGCCTACGCGCCGCCGCTGGAGGACATGCTGCGCGTCACGCCGGCGAAGATCGCCGAGATGGCCAGGACGTTGGTGCAACAGTAAGACATCGGCACCTTAGCCGGGACGGGAAAGAGGGAATCATGGCAAGCAACGAGATGACCGGCGGCGAAGCGCTTGCCCGGATGCTGCGGGCGTACGAGATCGGGCCGATGTTCGGCATGGGAGGGTTCCAGCTTCTGCCGTTCTATGACGCCGTCCGGCGGCTGGGGCTCAAGCATTATCTGATCAATGACGAGCGTTGCGGTGCCTTCGCCGCCGACGCCTACGCCAAGGTGACCGGCCGGGTCGGCGTGGTCGACGCGACGCTCGGTCCGGGGGCGACCAATCTGGTGACCGCACTGGTCGAGAGCCTGAACGCCGGCATTCCCATCGTGGCGATCGTTGGCGACAGTCACCGCCTGCACTCCTGGAAGAACATGACCCAGGAAAGCCGGCAGCTCGATATCCTGCGTCCGGCGACCAAGGAGGTGATCCGGGTCGAGTACATCGAGCGCATTCCCGAGCTGGTGCGCCGGGCCTTCGCGGTTGCCACCAGTGGCCGGCCGGGGCCGGTGGTGCTCGATCTGCCGGAGGACATCTGCCACGCGACCTATCCGTTCGAGGACGAGGATTTCGTCGTCGATCCGATCCACCGGGCCGCCCCGGCGCTGCGGGCGCGGCCCAGCGCCACCGGCATCGACACCGCCGCCGATATGCTGCGCGCGGCCGAGCGGCCGATGCTGCTGTGCGGCGGCGGCGTGCACATCAGCCGCGCCTCGGGCGCCATCACCGCCTTCGCCGAGGCGAACAACATCCCGGTTGCTCACACCATGAGCGGCAAGGGGGCGATCGCCTGCACCAGCCCGCTGTCGGCCGGGTTGTTCGGCCGCTACGACCGGATCGCCAACGGCCTGATCGACGAGGCCGACGTGCTGCTGGTGGTCGGCTGCAAGCTCGGCGAGATCGCCACCAAGCGCTATTCCGTGCCGCCCAAGGGTAAGACCCTGATCCATCTGGACATCGTCGCCGAGGAGATGGGCCGTACGGTGACCCCGGCCCTCAGCCTATGGGGTGACGCCGAGGCCGGGATCGAGGATCTGCACGCCGCCTTGGCCGATGCCGGGCTGAAGGACAAGTTGGCCGGTTGGGCGGCCCAGGTGCCGGCGCGCATGGCCGTCTGGCGCCAGGATGTGGACCCGCGTCTGACCTCGGACGAGACGCCGATCAACATGGCGCGGCTGCTGCACGAGTTGAACCAGGTCTTGCCGGCCGACGCGACCCTGGTCGCCGATGGCGGCTTCGCCGCGCACTGGGGCGGGTTGCTGTACGACACCAAGCAGGCCGGGCGCGGCTTCGTGCCGGACCGGGGGTTCGCCTCGATCGGCTACGGTGTGCCGGGCGGCATCGGCGCTTGTTTGGGGGCCGCCCATGACGGGCTGGGTCCGGTGGTGGCGCTGACCGGCGATGGCGGCTTCAACATGGTGATGGGTGAGCTGGAGACCGCCCGCCGCCTCGGTCTCGCCTTCACCGTGATCGTCGTCAACAACGCCGCCTCGGGCTATGTCAAAGCGCTGCAGCATCTGATGTACGGCCAAGACGCCTATCAATCCTCCGACCTCGCCGAGACCAATTACGCCAAGGTGGTGGAGGCGTTCGGCTGCAAGGGTATCCGGGTCGAGAGGCCCGAGGACATCGCCCCCGCCCTGCGCGCCGCCCTGGCCGAGAGCGGCCGGCCCACCGTGCTCGACGTGGTGGTCACCCGCGATCCGGCCAAGATGCTGCCCGGTGTCGACAACCGCACCGCCCAGATCAAGAAGGGCGACCGGGTAGCGTAACGGGGGTCGTTTACTCGGCCACCTCACTATTCAGCGCCGCCTCGAAATGACCGGTTGCCGCCTCGAACTTGTCGCGGCAGCCGGGGTTGCAGAAGCCGACCACGTGGCCGTTGTAGGTGGTCAGCGAATCCTCGGCGATCGGCTTGCCGGACCACGGGCAGGTGTCGTTGATCGCCTCGGCGAGGGTCGGGGCATCGGCCATGGCATCCTCCGTAAGTTTGCAGGATAGGATGGGTGTCGCGGCGGTGAACGGCTAGGGCCGAAGGCCGCTCGTGGATGGGGCCAAGGAACCTACTCGCCGCCTATCCGCCCTCGCCGAACAGCATGGTGATGTTGATCCGCCGGTTGGTGAAGCCGGGGGCGAAGGAGAATCGGTCGGTCTCGTGGATCAGCCGGCTGTCGAACATCACCGCCCGGTTGGCGCGGTGCGGCACGCGGACGACGTCATCTCGGCGGTCGCCCAGATGGTCGTAGATGAACGCGGCCGAGGTGGTGTTGTAGGTGCGGAAATCCCAGTCCGCCGGCGCCGCCTTGCGGTAGACGAGCAACCCCCCGCTCTCCGGGTCCAGATTGGCCTCGTCCGGGGTGATCCAGAAATTCAGGTTGATGGCGGCGAAATCGGCGTGCGGGTTGATGCCGACCATCGACTGCTCGTAGCTGTAGGCCCAGATCACCTTCACCGGCAGCGGGCCAAGCACGCGCGGCATCCGCGCCTTGAGCTCCTCGGCGATGCGCACCACCAACGGGTCGCCGAATCCTTCGCGGAAATAGGCCCCAAGATAGCCGGCGCCCTTGATTTGATGCCAGATCGTGCTGTCCCAGCAGAACCGCCGCAGCGCCGCCAGCGCGTCCTCGGTGAGCAAGCCGTCGATGGTGAGGGCGCGGGGATCGCCGGCCAGGAATTTCTCTTCCTTGGCCTGCCAATCGACCACGTCGGACAGGGCGGCCGTATCACCCCAACCGGTTTCCGCTTGGTGGACAACCCGATTATAGCTGCGGGCGATGGTGTCGAACCGGGCCTCGTCCAGGGTGAAGGAGATCGCCGTCCGTTCCTCGACACTCAGACCGTCGATCAGGGTCTGGTAGCGCTCCGGCTCGTCGGCGAGGTCGTCGGCTAGCAACCCTCGCTCGCGCAGATGGGTGAGTTGCCGCCGGTCATGCTCCAACCGGTGCCAGCAGGTAAGGCGGGAGACCGGCGCGACCGGCTCCACCGGCAGGTCTGGATCGGGGTCGCGGTCAGCCAGATTCAGGGCGCGGCCATGCAGCAGCCGCGCGTTCCGGCGGTAGGCGGTGGCGGCGTCGCCCAGCCGGCCGGCGGTCACCAGCGCCACCCCGAGATTGTACCAGAGCGTGGGCTCGACGCGGCGCAGCCGCGCCAAGATATCGAACGCCCATGCCGCCCCGTTCGGCTCGCCGGTGGTCAGCCGGACGTCGGCCAGGGCCGCCAAGGCGTCCTGGTTGTGCGGTTGCAGGATCAAGGCCCGCCGCAACGCGTGCGCCGCCACCTCAAGCTGGCCGTGTCGGCGGCAGGCGGTCGCCAGGGTATGGTGCAGGGCTGGCGCGTGCGGGGCCCGCCGCAGTGCGGCGGTCAGGTGCTCGATGGCGGCGGCCGGATCGTCGCGGCGCAGGGCGATCACGCCAAGCTGGCCATGGGCGGCCGGATGGCCCGGCGACCGCGCCAGCACCGCGTGGTAGGCGGATGCCGCACTGCCAAAATCCTCCGACGCGAAAAGTCGGCCGGCCTCGGCCAGCGCATCGGGAATGGAGCGCGCGTCGATGGTCATGGTGCCCGAATCTACGCCCCCAGCGCCTTCACCATCACCTCGGATAAGCGCTTGGTGAACGCCTTGGCGTCGGCCACCGGCTCGCCTTCCAGAATGTGGGCCTGGTCCAGCAGCAGGAACGCCGCGTCCTCGATCCCGACCCCGGCCTTGCCGTCCTTCACCAGCTTGGCCAGCCCCTTGATGAGCATATGGTCGGGATTAAGTTCCAGCACCCGCTTGGGGGCCATGTCGAGCTGCTTGTGTTGGCGCAGCATGCGCTCCAGGTTCATGTCCAGGTCGTTGTCGTCGGCCACCAGACAGACCGGACTGTCGGCCAATCGGTCGGTCGACCGCACGTCCTTGACCGCCTCGCCCAGCGCCAGCTTGACGCTGGCCACCAGGGCGTCGACCGCGCTCGCGGCCCCGGGGTCCTTGTCCTCGGCTGCCGTCTTGGTGTCGTCGTCGGACGCCGCGCCCTTGATCGTCGACAGGTCGGCGCCGCCGCGGGTGACCGATTTCAGTGGTTTGCCATCGTATCCGTCGAACTGCGCCTGCACCCAGAACTCGTCGATCGGGTCGGTGAGGTAGAGTACCTCCACCCCTTTCTTCACGAACCCTTCGAGCTGCGGCGACGCCTTGGCGGTCTCCTCGTTCTCGGCGGCGATATAGTAGATCGCCGTCTGATTCTCCTTCATGCGGGCGATGTAGTCGGCGAGGCTGACCAGATCGTCACCGGCGCTGGAGCGGAACCGCGCCAACTCGAGCAAGGTGTCCTTGTGCTCCTGGCCGTTGGCGTACAGGCCCTCCTTGATGACGGCGCCGAAGCTCCGCCAGAACGTCGCATAAGCCTCCGGGTCCTTCTTCGCCTTCTTCTTCAGCTCGCTCAGCACGCGCTTGGTCACCGCTTGGCTGATGCTGGTGACGACGGGGTTGCTCTGCAGCATCTCGCGGCTGATGTTGAGCGGCAGATCCGCACAATCGATCACGCCCTTCATGAAGCGCAACCAGGACGGCACCAGACCCTCGACCTCGTCGGTGATGAACACCCGCTTGACGTAGAGCTTCACATGATGGCGGCGCTCCGGGTGGAACAAGTCGAAAGGCGCCTGGGTCGGCACGAACAGCAGGCCGTGATATTCGATGCGCCCCTCGGCCTTCCAATGCAGGGTCATCCACGGGTCGTCGAAGGCGTGACCGGTGTGGTGGTAGAATTCCTTGTAGTCGTCCTCGGAGATATCCGACTTCGGACGGGTCCACAGCGCCGACGCCCGGTTCAGGGAGTCGACCTCCTCGACCCCGTCCTCGTTGGTTTCGACGAAACCGATCGGGAAGGGAATATGGTCGGAGTAGGTGCGCACCACGGTCCGCAGGCGCTCCTTCTCGGCGAACGCGCGGGCGTTTTTCTTCAGATACAGCGTGATGATGGTGCCCCGATCCGCCTTCTCGGACGCGGTTACGGTGTATTCACCAAGTCCGTCGGAGGTCCACAGCCACGCTTTATCGGTACCCGCCGTGCGGGTCAGCACCTCGACTTTGTCGGCGACCATGAACGCGGAATAGAAGCCGACGCCGAACTGACCGATCAGGCCAACGTCCTTCTTCGCGTCGCCCGACAGATTGTCGACGAAAGCGGCGGTGCCGGAACTGGCGATGGTTCCGAGGTTGGCGTGCAATTCGGCGTCGGTCATGCCGATGCCGTTGTCCGAGATCGTCAGGGTGCCGGCCTTGGGATCGGCAGTGATGCGAATACGAAACTCCGTGTCACCCTCGACCAACGTCGCGTCGGACAGAGCGAGAAAGCGGAGTTTGTCGCAGGCGTCGGCGGCGTTGGAGATCAGCTCGCGCAGGAACACCTCGCGCTCGGAGTACATCGCGTTGGCGACAATGTGCAGAAGTTTGGAGACTTCGGCTTGGAAGGAACGGGTCTCAGCGGCCATCGGCCAGTGCCCTTTTTGCTTTTTCCTCGGGTCTAACGGCGCCCCGAGATATGGTGGCTAGCCCCGCGACCGCAAGCCCTTGCGCCCGCGCCTCAATCTCTAGATTTCTCTGGCCATGCCCTTTGATGTTTCCCCCGCACCCGTGACCGCCGTCCTGGGGCCGACCAACACCGGCAAGACCCATCTCGCGATCGAGCGGATGTTGGGCCACAAGACCGGTATGATCGGCTTTCCGTTGCGTCTGCTGGCACGGGAAAATTACGACAAGATCGTCCGGCTCAAGGGTGTGCGGGCGGTGGCGCTGATCACCGGCGAGGAGAAGATACTGCCGTCCGAGGCGCGGTATTTCGTCTGCACGGTGGAATCCATGCCGCTCGACCGCCAGGTCGATTTTCTGGCGGTTGATGAGATCCAGCTGGCCGGCGACCCGGAACGTGGCCACGTCTTCACTGACCGGCTGATGCGGGCGCGCGGGCTTGAAGAAACCTTGTTCCTGGGCGCCGAGACCATCCGGCCGTTGCTGGCGCGCCTGATCCCCAAGGCGCGGTTCCAGACCAGGAGGCGGTTGTCCCGGCTGGAGTTCATCGGGCCGCGCAAGATTACCCGGTTGCCTCGGCGCAGTGCGGTGGTCGCGTTCTCCGTCGCCGATGTTTACGTCTTGGCCGAGTTGGTACGTCGCCAGCGCGGTGGGGCGGCCGTGGTCACGGGCGGGCTGAGCCCGCGTACCCGCAACGCCCAAGTGGCGATGTATCAGGATGGCGAGGTCGACTACCTGATTGCGACCGATGCGATCGGCATGGGGTTGAACATGGACATCGACCATGTGGCGTTCGCCGCCGCCTCGAAATTCGATGGCCGGGTGCCACGCAAGCTATACGCGCCGGAGTTAGCGCAGATCGCCGGTCGTGCCGGCCGCCACATGAACGATGGAACCTTCGGAACCACCGGCGATTGCCCGCCGCTTGAGGACGAATTGGTGGCGGCGGTCGAGACGCATCAGTTCGAGCCCATCAAGACGCTGTATTGGCGGAACGAGGCGCTCAGCTTTGATACCATCAGGGATCTTATGCGCACGCTGGAGGAGCGGCCGCCGTACGCGTTCCTGATCCGCACGCGTGACGCCGACGACCAGCAGGCGCTGGAAGCCCTGTCGCGATTGCCCGACATCGCCGACCGGGCCACGTCGCGGTCGCGGATTCGGTTGCTGTGGGATGTGTGCCAAATTCCAGATTTCCAGAAAACCATGACGGAATCCCATGCCCGTCTCCTGGCGCAGGTGTACACCCATCTCACGGATGGGTCGGAGCGGTTGCCGAGCGATTGGGTGGCCGAGCAGATGAGCCGGTTCGACCGCACCGACGGTGATCTCGACACACTGTCCAGTCGAGTCGCGCATATTCGCACCTGGACGTACATTACCCATCGTGGAGACTGGTTGGTTGATGCGGGCGAGTGGCAACAGCGGGCTCGGGCGATCGAGGATCGGTTGTCGGATGCCCTGCATGACCGATTAACCCAGCGGTTCGTCGACCGACGGGCGGCGACCTTGATACGAAAGTTGAAGGACGAGGATGCGGAACTTATGGCGGCGGTGACGATCGATGGCTCGGTTCTGGTGGAAGGTCACCGGGTCGGGCATTTGGATGGTTTCTCCTTCGTCCCGGAAGCGGGCGACAGCACTGAGACCAAACCGCTTCTGGCGGCGGCGCGCCGGGTCTTGCCGGACGAGATCGCGCGCCGAGTGGCGCGCCTGGAAGCGGATGTCGATGCGCTGTTTGCCCTCGACGACCGGGCGCGGGTGATGTGGCGAGGCGCGCGAGTGGCGCATCTGGTTCCTGGCGATTCCGCCTGGAGCCCGGAGATTCGCGTCGATGCCAACGAGCTGATCACCCCACCGTTGCGCGACCGGTTGCACGCTCGGTTGAAGACTTGGTTTGAGGCGCATCTGGAGGACGCGGTGCCGAAGCTGGTTCAGCTGCGGCGGGCCGATTTGACGGGAACGGCGCGCGGCATCCTCTACCAGGTGTTGGAAGGTTTGGGCGGCGCACCGTCGCCGTCGGTCGACAGTCTGGTCAAGGACCTTGACGATTCGGGGCGCAAGGATCTGGCCCGGATCGGGGTGCGGCTCGGCACCGAGAGCCTCTATATCCCGCAGCTTCTCAAACCCAAGGCGGTGCGGCTGCGCGCGCTGCTGTGGTCGGTCGCCAACGATCAATGGCCGGACGAGGGGCCACCGCCCGAGGGTCGTGTTCAGGTCGCGCGCGCGGCCGAAACACCGGCGGCCTATGACGTGGCGATCGGGTATGCGCGACTTGGTGGCCGTGCGGTTCGCGTCGACATGGTCGAACGCTTGGCCGCCGCCGTGCGTCAGGCTGCGCGTCAGGGCCCGTTCGTGATCTCCGCCGACATGCTGTCGTTGGCGGGTGTCGACCACACCACATTCGCCGCGATGCTCGACGATCTCGGATACCGCAAGGTCGGTGAGGTGCCAGCGGCGCCAGACACACCGACGCCGAATGCACCGAAGAGCGAGGTTACGGGGCCAGGGGCGCCCGGCCAGCCGGCAATGCCGCCCGTTACAGAAACATCTGAGGATTCTCGTGACTCGCTAGACTCCGGCGACCTGTCGCCAACGACCGAAACCGAGACGGTCATGCCGGTCTCTGTCGCCGTATCGGAGACTCCCACGCCCGCCGTTGTGTCCGAGGTGGCGGGTGTCGATCTTCAACAAACCGACGCTCCCGAGACCGAGTCCTCGGAGGTCGAACCCACCGAAACCGAGTCCACCGAGGCCGAGGCGCCGCCTCCGCGTCCCATGGTGCCTCTGTTCCAACGCCAGCAGCGCGCGCGCCGAACGAAAGGGCGTCAAAGGGCGGCGTCTGGCGATGCCGCCGCGACGGAACCGGCGACCGACCCGATTGAGTCGAACAAACCCCCGAGGAAAACCCGTCGCGGTCGTCGTGGCAAGCCGGCGGACGCGCGTCCAGCCAACACGACGGCGGCAGGGGCCGAGAGCAAACCCGACCGTGGTCGGCCGCCCCACGCGAAGCATGGTGGTGGCCAACACCTCCCGAGACCGCCACGGGAGCCGCAAATCGATCCGAACTCGCCGTTCGCGGTGCTTGCCCAGCTCAAGATCAAAGTATCGGGCGGCTCTTCCGGCGGCGCCTGACGGGTTGCGCATGACGTATCGCGCATGACGGACGACGGCGACGACACCCAGCGGCTGGATAAATGGTTGTGGTGCGCTCGGTTCTTCAAGACGCGCGGCCTCGCCAGCAAGGTGCTCGGCGCCGGCCACCTGCGGCTGTCCGGCAAGGTGGTGGCCAAGGCCCATCAGAGAGTTCGGGTCGGCGATGTGTTGACCTTTCCCCAGGGCCCGCATGTGCGTGTGGTCGAGGTATTGAGTCTGGCGGAGCGTCGCGGTCCCGCGCCCGAGGCCCGTACCCTCTACAATGATCTGTCGCCACCCTCTGAACGCCGCCCGGAGCCGGCCGACCCGACGATCTTCGCCACATCGGGGACGAACCGCGACAAAGGGGCTGGGCGGCCGACCAAGCGGGATCGCCGGGCGATCGATCGGTTGATGGATGGTTCCCCCATGGACGAAGGCGACGAGGCTGGGTAGCGTCGAGCCGATACATGGCTCATCACGTCCCGCCGGAGAAACATCATGCCGCTCGACATCGCTCGTGCCCGCGCCGAGACGCGGGGCTGCGAAAGCATCCTGCACCTGAACCACGCGGGCTCGTCGTTGATGCCGATCCCGGTGGCCGACGCGCTCATCGGGTGGCAACGCGAGGAGGAGTTTCGTGGCGGCTACGAAACCGCTGCCCGGCACCGGGGTATGTTGGAGAACTTCTACGACGCGACCGCGCGGCTCTTGAATTGCCACCGGGATGAGGTGGCGTTCATCGAGAACGCGACCCGCGCTTGGGACATGGCATTCTACGGGTTGGACCTGGGCCCGGGCGATCGAATCTTGACCGCCGAATGCGAATACGGCTCGAACATGATCGCCTATCTGCATCGCGCCAAGCGCACCGGCTGCGTCATCGATATCGTGCCGAGTGACAATCACGGTCAGATCGATGTGGCGGCGCTGGACCGCATGATCGACGGTCGGGTGAAGCTGATCTCGATCAGTCACATTCCGACCGGCGGTGGCTTGGTGAACCCGGCGGCGCGGGTCGGTGCGGTGGCCCGACGGCATGGCATTCCCTATTTGCTGGACGCCTGCCAATCGGCCGGCCAGATACCACTTGATGTCGAGGAGATCGGTTGCGATTTTCTGGCGGCGACCGGACGCAAATACCTGCGGGGGCCGCGCGGCACAGGATTTCTGTACGTGCGGCGGAATTGGCTGGCGACGCTCGATCCGCCGTTGTTGGACCAGCACGCGGCGGAGTTGATCTCCGAGACCGAATACGTGGTCCGCGAGGACGCCCGTAAGTTCGAGAATTGGGAGTGCCATTTCGCCGGCAAGGCGGCGCTCGGTGTCGCCATAGACTACGCCGTCGGTTGGGGCATCGGGGCGATCCGCGATCGTGTGCAGCCGTTGGCCGCCGATCTGCGCACCCGCCTGGCAACGATACCGGGTGTCGAGGTGCTCGACGAGGGGGCGGAGAAATGCGGTATCGTCACCTTCCGCAAGGCCGATGAGGGTGCCGAGGCGATCAAGAAACGCGTGGCGGATCAGGGAATCCACGTCAGCGTTTCCGGCGATAGCGGCTCTCGGGTCAGCTACGACCGACGTGGCATCACCCAGGCGGTACGGGCAAGCGTGCATTATCTCAACACCGAGGCCGAAATCGAGCGGTTCGCACGGGTCGTGAGCGAAAGTTAGGTTCGCCGGAACACCGCAGCCAGATTGTTCGCCGGCATCGGGTGCAGGGTGTCCAGCCGCATTCCCGCCGCCTCGGCGGCAGGGACAACCTCGCGCTCCAGGTCACGAATACCACAACGCGGGTCGCGTCGGCGCAGCTCGGCGTCGAACGCGGCATTGCCGTCACTCGTCACGCGGCCATCGCGGTGGAATGGCCCGTACAGGATCAGCGGATCGCCCGGTTCAAGCCAATGGGCGGCTCCGGCGATCAGGCCGTGCGCGACCTCCCAGGGGGCGATGTGGATGACGTTGGAGCTGACCATCGCCCGGATGTTGTCGGCGCGCGAGATCGGCCAGGTTTGGGATGAGGCGGCGGCATCGAGCGCACGGGCGGGCAGCGGACGCGTGTCCGGTGGCGTCAACGCCGCCCACAAGGCGACTGATGACCGACGGTCGTCGTCGACCTCGGTCGGAAGCCAGAGACGCGGGGTTAGAGCCGCAGCGAAGGCGGCGGCGTGTTGGCCGGTGCCGGAGCCGACTTCAAGCACGGTGCCGGTCGCCGGTAGGACAGCGCGCAACACCGCGAGCAGGGGGGCGGCGTTGCGACGGGCGGCCGGGGCGTCCAAGGCGCCTGACGGCGTCGGCAGATCGAGCGGTGGCGGCGTGTCGAGATCGCCGGGACCGATAGAGGCTGACGTGCGGCGCATGGCAGCCTATGTACGGTGGATCGCGTTCTCGAACAACTGAGGCGGTATTCCATGCTCGCACGATTGAAGCGGTTTCTCGACCGGGTCGAGCGCGGCGGCACACCGGCCGCGACACCGCGTGACGAGTTGGCTGTGGCGGTGGCGGTGCTCCTGGCCAAGGTCGCGGCGCTTGATGGCCGGATCGATGCGAGCGAGCGGGCCGCCGCCGCCGATCGGTTGACCCAACGGTTCGGTGTGCCGCGCGACGAGGTTGAGCAGATAATGGACGAGGCGGCCAGGACCGCCGCCGACGCGGTTGATCTCTATGGTTTCACCCGAATCGTAAAGGACCGGCTCGATCACGACGGCCGGTTGGCGTTGATGGAAGCGTTGTGGGAGGTGGTCTACGCCGACGGAACCCTGCACGACTACGAGGCGCAGACGATGCGGCGGTTGGCCGGGTTGTTGTATGTTCCAGATCGGGAAAGCGGCGAGGCGCGTAAGCGGGCTCGTGAGAACCTCGGCCTTGATGAGGCGGGACCGACCGGATAAAGAGCCGTGTTTCGCGCCCCAAGGAGCCATCGATGACCTATATCGTCACCGAAGCCTGTATCAAATGTAAGTACACCGACTGCGTCGAGGTGTGCCCCGTGGATTGCTTCTACGAGGGCGAGAACATGTTGGTCATCCATCCGGACGAATGCATCGACTGTGGCGTGTGCGAGCCGGAATGTCCGCCCGAGGCTATTCTGCCCGATACCGAGGTGGAGGCGGAGAAGTGGCTGACGCTAAACCGCCAATACGCCGAGGAATGGCCGAACATCACGCGCAAAACTCCGGAAATGCCCGAGGCCGACAAGTACAAGGACGAGGCTGGGAAGTTTGAGAAATACTTTTCACCGGAACCGGGCGAAGGCAATTAGACCTCTCACAAGCTGGATGGCACGTCCAATTATCGCCTTGGATTAAGAGTTTTGTGACAAACGTCTGATTTTATGGCGCAGTCGTCATCGTGAAGCGGTTATGCCCTACGCGCACGGGTGTCACGCTACCAATCGCCCTATTTTTGTGTTACCGTGTTCCTCGTTCGGTGCCGTGTGGATTGCCTTAATCGGCGCCGCCCCCGCAAAACGTGGGACACAACGAAAATCCGTTTTCGACCGTCGCTTAGCGGCCTAATTGGCCGCGATTCTGGCGCCGGATTGGTGGTGGCGTCCGTCGGCTCGACGGGGTGTAGGTGAGGAGTGAGCAGGAAGCAATGACGAAAAAAAGCGAGTTCAACACCGGTGACTACGTGGTGTACCCGACGCATGGCGTCGGGCTGATCACGGGATCGGAGACTCAGACCATCGCGGGGACCGAACTGGATTTGCTAGTGATCGATTTTGAGCAGGATCGGATGACGTTGCGCATTCCGGTCGCGAAGGCCAAGACCAGTGGCCTTCGGCGTCTCAGCAGCCGCAAGCAGATGGACCAGGCGTTGCAGAAGTTGAAGGGCCGCGCCCGCGTGCGCCGGACCATGTGGAGCCGCCGCGCTCAGGAGTACGAGGCGAAGATCAACTCGGGCGATCCGGTGTCGATCGCCGAAGTCGTGCGCGATCTGCGGCGGTCGAGCAATCAGGCCGATCAATCCTATAGCGAACGGCAGATGTATCAGGCGGCAATTGATCGTCTGGCACGCGAGTTCGCGAAGATCGAGCAGATCGACGAGGACGCGGCGGTCGATCGGCTGGAGAAGTTGATGGACGCGGCGTGAGCGTTCGACAATAGAGGTTTCGCGGGGCGGCCATTGGCCGCCCCGTTCGTTTCCGGTCCGTCGACGCCGTCGTCACGGACGCGGGAGCGGTAATGCCGACCTCTTCCCCGTGCGCGGTTCGGCTGCTATCACAATGCCCTAACATCATGGCGGATATCACGCACCCGGATGGCCACTCTCCCAGACGCCTTGCCTGTGTTCGATCACTCCGTGAACCTATCCACGGCACCCAGGGTTTGGGCGATTGCCGCGATTCACGGTCAGGCCGAGATCTTAGCCCGGTTGCATGATGCGGTGGGCGCGCGGTTCGTGCCCGGTGACCGGCTTGTCTATCTCGGCAATGTGTTGGGAGGTGGGGACGTCGCGGGCACATTGGCGGAACTGTTGCGCTTTCGCCGCTCGGTCCTGGCGCTGCCACCGCTCTACCTGCCCGAGGATGTGGTGTTCCTGCGCGGCCGGCAGGAGGAGATGTGGCATAAATTGCTGCAGATTCATTTCGCGCCGAAACCCAAGGATTTGCTGACGTGGATGCTGTCGCGCGGGGTCGATGCCACGCTGGCGGCCTATGGCGGTGACCGGGATCAGGGGTTTGCCGCGGCGGCGGAGGGGATGGTGGCGTTGACCCGGTGGACGGCCCGGCTCAAGGCCGCCATGCAAGCGGTGCCGGGGCATCAGCCATGGTTCGCGGACCTTCGGCGCTATGCCCATACCGGTCCAGGGGGGGTGTTGTTTGTTCACGCCGGCTTGGATCCGACGCGCCCGCTGGCCGAACAACGTGATGCCTTCTGGTGGGAAAGCGGAGCTTTCGCAGGCGCGGCGGGCGGTTATGCAGGGTTCGCGCGCATCGTGAGGGGATTTGATCCCGATGGCGGGGGATGGCGCGAGGATGGTGCCGCCCTGACCATCGATAGCGGCTGCGGCCGTGGTGGTGGGTTAACGGCCGTGTGCTTCGCGCCTTCCGGCGAGATTCTAGACCGGGTCGACGCCGCGGCCCCGGCTGCGTGATGGCCGGTTCAATACTGCGGGAATCGGGCCGGATTGAACGGCATTGGGGTTGGCCGTTGGCCGCGTGAGCGCCGCCGCCTGGTGTCAAAAACTCACATATTTCACCAATTGACCGACGGCCGGTTCCTGACCCAGCGTCAAGCCGTTCAACACGCGAAACCGGGCTTCGGAGTCGGGGCCCTCGGGCATCCATTGCGCCAAGCGCCCAACCGTGTCGCCGGGCTCTACTCGATGGATGCGCAGCCGATAGGGCTTGAGGCTCACCGTCTCCGCCGCGTCGAGCCGCCGCAGGCTGTAGGTCGTGCGGCGCAGCTCCTCCTGCTGTCGGTGCATGATGTGCGTGGGGCCGACGAAGATGAAACGATAGATTTTGGTCGTATCGGCACGCACCGCGACCACGCGGACGTCTCTGCTCCCGGTGGATCCGCTCAGCCGCGCAATGGCGGTCGCACCGTCCATCCCGTTGACTGAGATTACCTCAAGATTCGTAAGTGGTACGAGCTGTCGCGTCCATTCGGAGGTGCCGAGGTAACGACGCATCGACATGCCGGCTGGTACAGAGGTCGTATCGAACAGGATGCGCGCTTTATCGGGACCAATAGCCGTGACATGGGTTTGTCCGTTGATCAACGCATAGTCCGGCGGCACGACGAACTCGAACCGCAGAACCGGATGAACGAACCGCCGGCCGCGCACGAAGCCTTGCTCCGGGTTGTCGCCATACAGCATGCCGTCGAGCTGGTTGAGATAGGTCTCGCGCTCGAGCCGCCCGGCGTGGCGCAACCCGCCAACCGCCGCTTGGGCTTGGCGCACTCGGTCGATGGTGCGCGGGTGGGTCGCCAGAAGATCGTAGCCATCCGGGTTCCCGCCGGTGCCGTTCAGCGCCGCGTCGAGCGTCGCGCGCGCCCGCAACCGCTCCAGGAACGAAGCGATGGCGTTGGGGTCGTAGTCGCCGGCCATCATGTAGCGCAGGCCGAGTTGGTCGGCGTCCAGCTCCTGGGAGCGGCTGTAGCCGCGGACATAGAGACCGGCGCCCAAATTCAGCAGATCGGTGGCTCCGGCGTCGCCGATCACGGCACTGATCACACCGGCGCCCAACCCCACCAGAACGCTCCGACTATAACGCTCGGCCGAGTGACGCGCGGTTACGTGTCCGATCTCGTGGCCGATCACGCCAGCGAGCTCGGCCTCGTTGTCGGCGAGGGCGAGAAGGCCTCGGCTGACGTAGACATAGCCGCCTGGGAGCGCGAAGGCGTTGACGATCGGCGAGTCGAGGATGGTGAAGGTGTAGTTCAGATCAGGGCGATGGGAAATGGCGCCCAGTTTGTTGCCGATCCTGGTGACATAGGCGGCAAGCCTTGGGTCATCGTAGGCGCCGCCGAACTCCTCCAGGATCTTGGGGTGTTGCTCGCGGCCGACCCGCAGCTCATCCTCCGGTGACATGAAGGCGGTGAAGCTCTGCTCGCCGGTCGCCGGATTGGTCGAGCAGGCGGAGAGGCCGAGCAGCAGAAAGGCCATGCCGGCGAGGGCAGCGGCGCGGGAGAGCGGCCGGATCATGGGCGGGTCTCCGAAATAGGATGCGGTATACGCAAGCGTGGTGTTGAGGATATGAGGTTTCCCTTCATTCCTCCAATACCTCCAATTGTTCGACATGGGTCAGATCGATCATCGGTCCGTTGGTCGGGAACACCCAACCCCGCGACCGGACACGCTGACCGGCCAGCGCGCGCGGATCAAGCCCGGCCCGATCGAAGAGGGTGCGGACACGGGGTTTCAGGCGCAGGGTGAAATCGCGCCGCCAGTCGCGGCCGAAATTCAGGTATCCGGTGCCGCGAACCACGGCGGCATCGACCACGCGGCCTTCGACGACCTGAAAACTGTCAAGGTCGCCCCAGGTCTCGCCGGGGTTGCGGACGCGGAAATGCCTGTGTGCCCATAACCCCAGGCGGCCGGCCCGGGCGGTGCGTTCGAGTTCCAGCATCGCGCGGGCGCCGGTCGCGGTGCCGGGGAAGGTGCGGACCCGCGTTAGGCCCCGGCTTAGCAGCGCGCCCTGAACCCACAGACCGTCGTCGGCGCGAACCAGATGCGCCACGGTTCGGCCCCATCGGTCGGTCGGATCGGTCGGTAGGTGCACGTCGACGTAGTGCCCCACCAACATCCGGCCAAGCGCATTCGAAACATCGGCGGCCAGAGGCTCGGCCCGAGCCGTGCCGGTTCCGAGCGTCGGTGCCTGCACGCCCGCCAACCGGATCTGCGTGCCATCGTCGAGGTTCAGCCGGTCGCCCGAAAGAACGGTGGTGACGCGTCCCCGGCCGCCCATGATGAAACCCGCCGGCAAGGTCGGCCCTGGACGAGCGGCGTGGCCGGACATGGCCGCGGCGGGTAGCCCCAGCAGGCCAAAAACGACATTTCGACGGTCGATCATCCACGCCATACGCGGGATTTTAGCAGCGGATTGGCCAGGCGTCCTTGGTTGGCAGCGGCGCTACCCACGGGTGGCGCGCAGCATCCAGGCTTGCTTGTCGTGCCGGGTCAGCCGCTCGGTCAGCATGTCGGCGGTCGCCGTGTCGCCGGCTTTCTCGGCGGCGGCGACCCCAGCCTTCAGGGTTTTGGCCAGCATCGCCTGGCTGGCGATGAGGTCGTCGAGCATGGCGATCGCGTCCGCATCGTCGATAGCGTCGGCGATCGAGGTGGTCTCCAGGAACGCGCGCAGGCTTCCGGGCGCGGTTGCCCCGAGTGCTCTGATGCGTTCCGCCAACTCGTCCACGGCAGCGTGCATGTCGTCGTACTGTTCCTCGAACATCGTGTGCAGTCCGAAGAAGTTGGGGGACACGACGTTCCAATGATAATTTTGCGTTTTCAGCGCCAACGCGAAGGTGTCCGCTAGCGCCTGCTCAAGCGATTTGACAACGGGATTGAGGTTCTGGGTCATCGATGTCTCCTGTGGTTTTGATGTAACACCTGATACGTCAGCCACATATATGTGGCTGACGTAGATGAAACTCCAATCGATTGTTTCGAGATTTGTGATAGCTTTTCACTATGGCGATGCGTGGTCTTTCCCTGCGTGATCTGGAGTATTTGGTGGCGGTTGCCGAGCACGGCCATTTCGGCCGCGCGGCGGCCTCTTGCGGGGTGAGCCAGCCGTCGCTGTCGGCCGGCATTCGAAAGGTCGAGGACATATTGGGCCTGCGCGTCTTTGAGCGCGCCAGCCGCCGGGTCCTGTTGACCCGAGACGGCGCGCTGGCGATTGAGCGGGCGCGCCATGTGCTGGCGGCGGCCGATCGCTTCCTGGCGCCGGTGGCGGAAGCGGACGACCCGCTGAGCGGCGTCTTCCGGTTGGGCGCGATCACCACGGTCGGCCCTTATCTGTTTCCGCATGCGCTTGCCCCGCTACGCTCGGCCCATCCGAGGCTGGAACTGCAAATCGAGGAGGGACTAACCAGCCATCTGGTGGCGCGGCTGCGCGTCGGGGCACTCGACGCGGTGGTGTTGTCGCCCCCGTTGGCTGAGGTCGGACTGGTCATCGAACCGCTGTATCGCGAACCGTTTCGTCTGGCGATCCCTCGTGGCTGGCCCTTGGCGGCGCAAGAGACGGTGGCGCTCGACGACCTCGACATGAGCAAGGCGGTCTTGCTGGAAGAAGGGCATTGCCTGCGCGATCAATCGCTGTCGCTGTGCGCCGCGACCGGCGCTCGGCCCTGCCATACGGCGATGAGCCTGGAGACCTTGAAAGCGATGATCGCGGTTGGCGAGGGGTTTAGTTTGCTGCCGGCCAGCGCGGTGACGGACGAGGCCAGCCATGGTGGATTGATTCGCTATCGCGCGCTGCGGGACCAACGGGCCCATCGGCAGGTGGCCTTGGCGTGGCGCGCTTCCCGGCAGCCAGATCGTGACGTTCGGTTGCTGGCCGCCGTGCTGCGACGCCATCCGCCGCCCGGGGCCGAGGCCGCGCCGGATTTTGACCCGAATTTTGACAACAGGTCGATGTGAGTCGATAACGGCAACCCACCCCGAGCGAGGCCCCGTCGTGCGCGACGATCTTTTCCCCGAAATCCCGTGCCGACAGCACGGCATGCTTGATGCCAGCGACGGCCATAAGCTGTATTGGGAGGAGAGCGGTAATCCGCATGGGGTGCCGGTTATCTTCCTGCATGGCGGTCCCGGCTCGGGAACGACACCGGCGCAACGCCGTTTTTTCGACCCCGCCGCCTATCGGATTGTGCTGTTCGATCAGCGAGGCGCCGGCCGATCGACGCCGCGCGCCTCGATCGTCGCCAACACCACCGATCACCTGATCGCCGATCTCGAACGGTTGCGACGGCATCTGGATATCGAATCCTGGCTGGTCTTCGGCGGGTCGTGGGGTTCCACCTTGGCGCTGGCCTACGGCCAAGCCTGCCCGGAACGGTGTCTCGGTTTCATATTGCGTGGAGTCTTTCTTGGCCGAGCGCGCGAGGTGGACTGGTTCCTGAACGGCATTCGCACCATTTTTCCTGAGGTTTGGCGCCGCTTCGTCGAGTTCTTGCCGGAGGCCGAACGCGGCGATCCGCTGTCCAGTTACCGTGCCCGGCTGGAGTCCACCGATCCCGAGACCAATCTACCAGCGGCGCGCAGTTGGGCGCGTTATGAAGCAATGTGCTCGGCGCTGATCCAGGATCCGGCCACCCTGGCCGAGCAGGAGGATGACGATCACGCGCTCAGCTTGGCGCGGTTGGAAGCGCACTACTTCGCCAATCGGCTGTTCCTGCCGCCCGAGGGGCTGTTGGCCGGCATGGACCGGATCCTCCATCTTCCAGCAACGATCGTTCAGGGGCGCTACGATGCGATATGTCCCATGGTGAGCGCCGACGCGCTGGCGCGAATTTGGACGAGCGCGGACTTCCATGTGGTGCCCGATGCCGGTCACGCCGCCATGGAGCCGGGCATTCGTCGGCAACTTGTGCAGGCGACCGAGCGTTTCAAAACCCGCTTTGGTGCCTAAGCATAACCGCGACCGCATCTTGAAGGGTGGCCGTGTCCGGTTATGATGCCGCGACTGATCATGAGGAGATACCCCGTGCACCGCTCGTTTCTCGTCACCCTCGCCATGGTATTATGGGCGCTGCCCGTACGAGCCGAGGAACCAGCCTTCCTGAGTTTTGGAGCTGGTTACTATGATCTGTTCGACGATCAAGCCGCTGGGGAAGCACGCCTGGAGTACCGCTTCGGCGAGCAACACAAACTCTGGGTTTTTACCCCGTTCGTCGGCGCGGCCGCGACCACCGATGCCGCCACCTACGGCTATGCCGGCATTGGCATCGATGTGTTCTTCGGCCAGCGCTGGGTCGCCACACCGACGTTTGCCGCCGGCATCTACGGCAACGGCAACGGCAAGGATCTCGGCGAGGCGATCGAGTTCCGTTCGGGCTTGGAAGTGGCCTATCGGTTCGACGACTATTCCCGTCTCGGACTGTCCTTCACACATATCTCGAACGCCGGTATCGGCGATCGGAACCCGGGCGTCGAATCGCTGGTGTTGATGTACTCAATGCCGTTCGACCGATTGTTTGCCGATTGAACCGGCGCGACGACAAAGGACGATACCGCGAACCCGGGTCCGTCACATGATCCGCCTGGCAATCCTCGCCGGTCCGCCGGTCCGTACGGGCTGGCCTGTTGCGACTCTGCTGCTGAGCGCGTCCCTCGGGCTGATCTATCTCTGGCAGAGCGGGCTCGACGGCTACCATGACTCCCTTGCGGTGTACGGCTACGGGCTGCTGCCAGCGCATCTCTGGGGATTGCGCATTCCCCCCGCGCATCTCGCCGTCGTTCCGCCGGTGGCCACATTGGTCACCGCACAGTTCCTGCATGGCGGGATCGGGCATTTGCTGGGCAATGTTGCCGCGTTGATCTTGGTCGGCCCGGCGACTGAGGCGGCGGTCGGCCGTCTACGGTTTCTGGCCGTCTATGTTGTCGCTGGCGGGCTCGGCCTGCTGGTTGAAGCGGCGGCCACGCCGGCATCCATCGTGCCGATCATCGGTGCCAGCGCCGCTGTTGCCGGGGTTATTGGCGCGTTGGCCCGGCGGAACCCGCGGGCCCGTGTGCGATTACCATGGATTGGCCGAAAAGGGCCGTATCTGGCGTCGATCCCGGTGCTGCCGCTGATCGCCACATGGCTGATGGTACAGACTGCTGGGATTGCCTTCGCCGCTGACCAACCTGTTGCCTTCCTGGCCCACGGCGCCGGGTTCGTGGCGGGGATGATCCTGGCGGGTGGCGGACGACCACGCCTGCGGTCGATAACCTGACGGACCGACGCAAGCGCCCGACGTTTCTCGGTCAGACGTTTCTCGGTCACATGATTGTCGACGGCGCTGAGGCCTCGATTTTCTTCAACTGCTCCAGACCTGGCGCCATCTCCGATTGAATGAATTCGGCTCGTTTGTAGGGGTTACCCGAGCGGGTCGGAAACTTCTCTTCCCAGGAGTCGAGCTTCACAGTCAGCCCGCACAGCACGCCGCCGATGGTCTCATGGTGGCTGGTGATCAGGGAGTGAAGGCGCTGAAAGCTGTCCATCGAGATGTTGTCCCAGAACGTCTGGGAATTTCGGTCGAAGGATTCGAACCGGCCGGTGAGCGAGCTCAGCAATCCGTTCAGCTCTTCGTTCACGAAATCGCATTGCTTCATCAGCTGGGCGTTGTCGCGCAGCATGGTTTCCCTTAGCTCGTCCATCCACTTGGTGAACAGGTCAAAGGTCGGCACGATCTCGTCGAGGCAACGTCGGAAGTACGAGAGCGAGAGATAGATATCGCCGTACTTCTCCAGGAAGTCGGGGATATCGGCCATGGTGATCCCCATCATCTCCGCGATCTTGCGCATGTTCTCCAACGCCACCTTGCGGTCGATGTTGATGAACATGTTGATGATCTGGCCCGAGTTCTCGACGTTGTCGTTGGTCGCTCCAAAGACGTTGGCCACCAGGGGTCGGGTGAACGACTTCATGTACTCCGTGAGTTGCCCCTCCATTTCCGGCGACAGCTTCAGGTCCGAGGCTTGCCGCACGTCGATCTTCAAATCGCGGAGCGAGTTGCGGAGCGAGAACACATCGAAACTGTTGAGGTCCGCGAGTTGGTGCAGAATCTCGATGTCGGCCTCTATGTCTTCCTTGTCGGCCTGGACGAAATCCGCCAGGTCGTTGATATCAATCAGCCCGGCGCCCGTGCCACCGCCACGGAACATTTCAAGCTGGGATTCCAGCCTTGCCGTCTTGATCAGTCGAGCCCGTCCCAAGGCCGCCAGGCGCAATGGCACGATCGACAATGGCATCGTGTGGAGGGAATCGCGGTCGATGTCGTCCAGCTTGTTCGGGCGCTTGTCGACCAGCGGTGCGGCGATGGCGGCATCACCCATGGGTCTTGCTCCTTGGCTCATAGTGTCGAGCCCAAATTCAAATGACGTTGTCATGATGCGGGTGGAACCGTTAACGGAGAGTGAACGGCTCGCGTGAGTTGGTGACCTTGACCCCCCGGTTGGCGGAAAGGTTAACTTTCCAGGATGAGATAGAGGTTTGAGCGATACCGTTGATTCTGTTTATCGCACCATCAGCCGGATGACTGCCCGATGACAAAGGAAGCCATGATCACCGTAGGAGACGCGGGTTCGCGCGCCGGTCTGCCGGCAAAGACATTGCGCTATTACGAGCAGATCGGCCTGGTGGTGCCGGCCCGGCGGCCGAACGGCTACCGGGCGTACCGCGGCATTGACGTGCATAAGCTGGTGTTTCTCAAACGAGCGCGATCGCTTGGATTCTCGATCGAGGACTGCCGGCGTCTGCTGTCGCTATGGGAGGACCCGGCACGTTCCAGCGCCGAGGTTCGCGCCATCGCCGCCGAGCATCTGTCTGCGATCGACAACAAGATCGCTGAACTGCGGAGTTTGCGCGATCAACTCGATCACCTGGTCGAGGCGTGTCATGGCGACCATCGGCCAGAATGCCCGATCCTCGATGATCTCGCGGGCCTTGATGCTCTCGCGGGCGGGCGGCAATAGCCGGTGACGCGGCCGCGGCCTTGCCAGCGGGTGCGCGGAGCATTAATTACTAAGCATTGTACGAGTTTTCTCGGATGGCTATGAAGATCGTCGAATCGAAATTCGCCTTGGGCGCCATTGTCAAACACCGCGTGCACGATTTCCGCGGCGTGGTGTTCGATATCGACCCCGAATTCGCCAACACCGACGAGTGGTGGGCGGCGATCCCGGAGAAGACGCGGCCGCGCAAGGACCAGCCATTCTATCATTTGCTCGCCGAGAACCCGAGCAGCTACTACATCGCCTACGTGTCGGAACAGAATTTGGTCGAGGACGCGATCAATGGTCCGGTCGGCCATCCACAGATCGCCGAGCTGTTTAAGTCTGGCGACAGCGGGCGCTACGTGCTGAAACAGACCCACGCGTAAGCTCTTGTTAATGGGTGTTCAATCGTCTGGCGCGGGCGAGATACACACCTCATGATGGACATACACTCACCACAGCATCTATTGTGGTCCATGGTGACATGATCGTCGCCATGAGGAGCAGTGCTGGCGATGGCTCACTCCGATCATCATGGATTGTGCGCATGCACGGCGTGCGCCGCTCAAATGGAGGCGAGTGGCGCGACCGAGGAACGCTTCTGGTCGACTAAATTCCAGGACAGCAACGGCGATGGGCTGACGACGGTTAACGTCGTCTGGGGTTCTGGCTGGACGGTCACGCAAAAGTCAGCGATCCGGACCGCGTGGGACCAATGGGAGGACGTGGCCGCGATCGACTATGTCGAGACCGGCTCGGCCGAAAACACGCTCTACATCAATCGCGGGTTCATCGATGACGTTGGCAGCATCCTGGCCTATGCCACGTGGGACAAAGAGATCGTCTTCGACGTCTGGGACCTTGGTTGGTTCGATCTTCAGCGCGTGGCGTTGCATGAGTTGGGTCACGTCAACGGCTTGGATCATGTCACCGGGTTCAACTCCTCCATGCAGCCGTATTACAACGCGATGGCCGACGCACCGACGTCGTACGATATCAACTCGATGGTCACGCTGTATGGTCCGGCGGGTGACACGTCGACTCCAATCGGGCCGATTGCGCGTTATGGCGGGCAGGGTGACCAGAATATGGCGGGTGGCGCCGACGCCGATATCCTCTATGGCAATCAAGGAAACGACACGCTCGCCGGGAATGGTGGCGAGGATACTCTGTTTGGTGGCCAGGGCCGCGACCAGCTAAGCGGCGGGAGCGCTGGCGATGTTCTCTACGGCAATAAGTTCGAGGACACGCTGTACGGTGGCGAGGGCACGGATTTTCTCTACGGCGGGCAGGGCAGCGACACGCTGTATGGCGGCGGCGGCGATCTGTTGTTTGGCAACCTCGATGGTGATTTGTTTGTCCTGGAAACCGGCCAATCTTCGATCCTGGACTTCAACTACGATGCCGGTGACCGGATCAGCGGGTCGGTGCGAAGCATCACCGACGGGGCCGCCGGTGCGGTTGTTACCGTGTCGGATGGCGGCTCGGCGGTCCTGGTCGGTCAATCTGTGTCCTCGGTGTCGAGTTCCTGGTTCACCGGCGGAGAAGCGCCGACCCCGCCAATCTCCTGGGTCGGCACGGGTTTTTCGCATGATTACAAGGTCGGCACCTCGGGTGACGACACATTGAACGGCCGGTTCGGCAACGACACGCTCAGTGGCGGCGCCGGGGACGATATCATCGGGGGCAGCTACGGCGACGATCAGCTCTGGGGCGGCTCGGGCGCCGACACCTTCGGCGCCTTCAACTCCGCGACGGATCTCGATGTGATCCATGACTTCGAGGTTGGTGTTGACCGCATCGATCTGGGCAGCTTCTGGTCAAGCAGCTATTCCATTCAACAGGATGGCAGCGACACGGTAATCAAACCATATGAACATGGTGACGCCGTAGTACGGCTGATCGGCGTGAGCAGCGATCAGTGGGGCGGTGTCACGGTCGGCAATTACGGGCTCGACGTGTATTGAGGGCGCGGTGCCGCGTGTGAGTTCGGGTGGTGTCCCCGGCAGGATTCGAACCTGCGACCCCCAGATTAGGAATCTGGTGCTCTATCCAACTGAGCTACGAGGACGCCCACCGCCCTAGATACCGCGATCGAGGCGATTTCGCCACCTTTGCCCAATGATAGACACGCCGGCCGTTCGGCGCGATCATGGGGCATACGGCCCGCCGAATTAGGGTTGTTTCGGACGAGCCGTCCACGCCGCTGGAGAGCGCGGCTGGGGCATGTCTGTGGACCGCGCTCGACGGCTTGGCTTGGTCGGCTCGCCCGCTCGCAAGAACGGGAGGCACCTATGCTTGTTTCCGACATTCTGAAGACCAAGGGATATGAGGTCATATCGACCACGCCCAAGGCGACGGTTGCGGCGGCGGCGCGGCAGCTCTCAGACAAGCGCATCGGCTCGGTCCTGGTCATGAACGGCGACGCCATCGCCGGCATTCTGTCCGAGCGCGATATCGTTTGCGCGTTAGCCGAACAAGGGGCTGGCTGCCTCGACCGTTCGGTCGGCGATCTGATGACATCCTCGGTGGTGACCTGCCGGCCCGATCAAACCATCGCCGATGTGATGGAGAAGATGACCACCGGGCGGTTTCGTCATGTGCCGGTGGTTGATGGCGGCCGGGTCGTCGGGATGATCTCGATCGGCGACGTGGTGAAATACCGTCTGGCCGAGGCGCAGGACGAGGTGGCACACCTGGCGGCCTACGTGGCGGGCAGCTGACGCGGTCCGCGCGTCAGGCGTCGGCACTCTCTAACACGCTGTCGCCATAGGCGAAGAGTGCCGGCTGGCCGCCGGTATGCAGGAACAGCGCGGTCTCGTCCGTCGCCATCGCGCCGGCACGCAGGGCGCTGATCATGCCGGCCAAGACCTTGCCGGTGTAAACCGGGTCGACGAACAGACCCTCCTTGGACCCGGCCAGCGCGATCGCCTCGCGCACCCCGTCGTTCAGCCGGCCGTAGCCGGGGGCGAGCGAGACATCGGTCACCTCGACGTCGTCCTCGGTGATGCCGGGATCGTGGTCGAGCAATGCCGACAACCGGCCCAGGTTGGCCCGCACCCGGGGGCCTTGAAGATCGGCGGCCCGCCGCACGCACACCCCGGTTACCCGCAGGTCGGAGCCGAAGGCGCGCAACCCCCACAGCATGCCGGTATGGGTGGCCGCACTGCCGGACCCCAGGAACAGCCGGTCGATCGCCAAACCCTGCTCGTCGATCTGCTCCAGCAACTCCCGCGCCGCCAGAACGTAGCCGATGGCGCCCAAGGGCGGGTGGTCGGCCGACAGATGGATGACATACGGTTTGGCGCCCTCGGCCCGCAACGCGTCAGCCAGAACCTCAAGCTGCCGGTCGGCGCCCGCCTCGTCCTCGCCATCGGGATAGGCGTGCAACGTGGCGCCGGCGATCCGGTCCAGCAGTACATTGCCATTGGTTCGATACAGCGGGTCGTTCTTCGGTACCCGCTCCTCCAACTGGACATGACAGGCCAGACCCAGCCGCGCCGCCATGGCGGCGCAGGTGCGCACGAAGTTCGACTGCACGGCACTGGTGATCAGGACGGTGTCGGCGCCCTTGTCGACTGCGTCGCCCAGATAGAATTCAAGCTGGCGGACCTTGTTGCCGCCCATGGCGATGCCAGTGTTGTCGTCGCGTTTAACCAGCAATCGCGGCCCGTCGCCGTCGGGGAACAGCGCGCCGCGCAGGTTGTCCATTGCCTCGATCGCGGTCGGTACATGGGCCATTTTGACGCGCGGCATGGTCGCCAGGCGGCCGATTTCGGCCAACGCGGGACGAATGGTCACCGTATCGTCTCCACCGCGTGGGCCATGCGGTTGAGCGCGTCGTCCAGGATCGACCGTGGACAGGCGAGGTTGATGCGCTCGAACCCGTCGCCTTCGGGGCCGAAGATCTTACCCTCGTCGAAATAGAGCTTGGCGGTGTTCAGCATCAGATCCTCCAGGGCGTCCGCGTCGAGCCCCAGGGAGCGGCAGTCGAACCAGCAGAGATAGGTGCCTTGTGGCCGGATCACCGTGAACTCGGGAATATGCGCCGCGAAGAACGCGGTCATATGGTCGACGTTGCTGGCGACATAAGCCATGACTTCGTCCAGCCAGGGTTCACCCTCGCGATAGGCGGCCTCGGTCGCGACGATGCCGAACGGGCTCATACCGGGCAGGGAATGGGCGGCGTAGACCTCTTGGAACCGCGCACGGATCGTCGGGTTCGGGATGATGATGTTGGAGGTGTGCAGCCCGGCGAGATTGAAGGTTTTCGAGGGTGCCGTGCACACAATGGTGTTCTGGGCGGCGGTCTCACCCAGGGTGGCGAACGGTGTGAACCGGACGCCGGGCATCATCAGATCGCCGTGAATTTCGTCGGCCACCACGATCACCCCGTGCCGGGCGCAGATGTCGGCGGCGGCGGTGAGCTCCTCGGCGCCCCAGACCGCACCGACCGGGTTGTGCGGCGAGCACAGGATCAGCAGCTTGGCCTTGGGGTCGGCGGCCTTTGCTTCCAGATCCTCCAGATCCATCCGATAGGCGCCGTTTTCGTAGATCAACGAATTGGACACCACCTCGGCGCCGTTGTTCTTGGTCACCCGAAAGAACGGGTAATACACCGGCCGTTGCACGATCACCGTGTCGCCGGGATCGGTGAAGGCGCGCACCACCACGTTCAGCGTCGGCACCACGCCGGGGGCGGTCAGCAGCCAGTCGGGATCGATTCGGAAGCCCTGACGGCGCGCGAACCACGCGGTGACCGCCTCGACATAGCCGTCGGTCTTGGCGGAATAGCCGAAGATGCCATGGTCGATCCGCTCCCGCAGGGCGCGCAGCACCGGCTCTGGGCAACGGAAATCCATGTCGGCGACCCACATGGCCAGGGTGCGGTCGGCGCCGTAACGACGGCTCGGCTTGTCCCAATGGGCGAACTGGCCACCATGGGTGTGATATTCCCATTTGACCGAGCCAGTGCCTTCCCGATCGATTTCAGAGTCCAGATCCAACGCCATGTACGGCCCCCTCTGTGTTCCTTTGTGACCTTATCCCGGATTTCCCATGTGCACCGTTCATTTGACGCCAGCACTGTGCGATTGTGGTATACATATCAG
>JABMNR010000221.1 GCA_013203465.1 Alphaproteobacteria bacterium | reverse complement strand
AGATATGGACAAGGTCTCTGACATTATTGCCACATTCATCAAAGAAGACAGAAAACGTGTAGAATCAGGAGAGATTAGCTCCCAAACAATTCCAAACCACATCAAACCAATCAAAGTATTACTTGATGCAAATCGTGTACCAATTCACTGGAAGTCATTAAACAAATTATTACCAAGAAGAGAAGCAAAATCAAAAGACAGAGCATATACAAAAGAAGAAATTCAAAAGATGCTACAAGTTACAAATGACATTACAGATAAAGTAATAATCTTGATGTTCTCATCAGGTGGATTCCGACTAGAATCTTGGGATTACTTTACATGGAAAGATGTTGTCTTTTTCAAAAACGATGATGGAACATACAAAGGAGCTGCACTGAGAATCTACAGAGGAGATCCAGAAAGTTATTTTACATTTATTACTCCAGAAGCTTGTAAAGCACTAGAACTTTATCGTGAAAACTGGAAGGCAGACATTGGTGTGTATCCAAAACCTGATGATCCATTAATCAAATCAATACGTTATCCTGTAATACGTAGACTAAATCAAAAGGGAGTAAGAAAGAGAATAGACATAGTTGTAACTGATATTGGCCTTAGACCTCCATTATCTCTAAACCAAAAAAGACATGAAGTACAACTTGATCATGGATTTAGAAAATATTTCAATACGATGCTTAGACGTGCTAAAGTAGATTATTTGGATAAAGAAGACATGATGGGGCACAAAGTTGGGCTCGAAAAACACTATGAGAGATATAATGAAGAGGATTTTGAGCGATTCCCAGAATACCAAAAGGCAATTCCTTTCTTAACAGTATCAGATGAAGAGAGAATACGACTAGAAAATGAGAAATTAAAACAAGAAAAATCAGAAAATGAAATACTAAAATCACAACTAAATAAAATTCAAGAAGATTTAGAAAAAATTAAAAAACGACAAGAAAGGTCTGAAAAATATTCCTAATTAAATTCTATATTGAATTACAAGTCAACTGAGATTTTTCTTACTCTATCTTTTCTTTTAGATTTAAATTTTTCAAGACCAGGAATTACATCATCTATAATTTTTTTGCATTCTTTGTATTCATTTGGATATAGATCACGTAATGTTTTTTCTAAATCCTTTATCTTAAAAAAATCATTGTCAAATTCCCATAGGTTCTTTCCTAGAAGATAAAATGAAACTCTTTTCATAGGCAATGTATTTTCAAGCCATTCAACTTGATGTTTATTTGAATTTTTTTCTTTATACTTCCAACTGTGAATATAATTGAATATTGTATAGAATCCAATTTTTTGAATTGTGTCTCTGAGAACTTCTTTTTGCTCTGATGATTGATCATTATTCAAAAGATAATTACTTGCATCTATTGCAAACATTTTTGCCTGAAGAGAAATGTTCTGTTTAATATTTTTTCGAATGAAATATGTCGGATAGATATTATTTTTTAAACTATGCTTACCTATGTGTCCACTTTTTACTAATCGATTCAAAAGATCTACAAGACCCTGTTTGGAATAATCTACACCATTTTCTTTTAAGAATTTTTTAATTTCACCCAATTGCCTCTCATCACATCTTAAAAATTGAATTATAGCATCATCCGAAGTAATTTCTTTACCTCCTGGATCATTAGGATCTTTCATCATCTTGATTTTGGCAGCCAATACTTTACCTGGTAAACTATCCTTTACCACTTTATATTTATCATATTCGATTTTGTAGATATGAAATCCACAACAATTGCATTAAAATCAGAAACAAAGAATCGACTTGTTGCAATAGGAAAGAAGGGTCAAACTTTTGATGAAATCGTCAATTTGGTTTTAGATGGGGCATTTAGGTAAAATGGAGACAGAAAAAATGAAAATTTTTGCTTGTAACTGTAAAACTTTACAAAATCACAGACTTATTTTTGATGGAGGAAGTTCTGGAATTTATTGTTTAGAGTTATGTTCAACATGTTTCAAAAAAGAAGATTTGCAATTTTTGATTTCAGAGGAATATCATGCTTGATCTATCTCAAAAATATAACATGTATGTAACGAGAATCTGTAACAACAAGGGTATACCAAAGAAACGACTTATTTTCCTAAAAAAATGCATCTCAATTCAATTAATGCGTGAAAGAACGTTTTCCTCAAGTGATTTCCCAGAGATCACTCCAAATAATTTTAGACAGTATATTTCTAGGTTAAAAAATTTTATTGAAGTTGACATCAAGAGCTCATGTTACTATTACAGAGTTAAGAACGTCCCATTAAGCAGACACGAAGAAATTGTAACTGATGACCCTATGGGGGACAGACTTTTGCTGATGCTACAGCACATCAAGGAACAACCTGTAGCAATTCATAACATCAAGATCAAGTTTGAGTCAAATCTTTATTCTGTTCTCTCACAGAATCCAAATATCAAAATTAATTCAATCAACAAAGGAATTATTCTTAATTTTGAACTAATCTCCAATTATCGAACTAAATTTGTTATCTATCCAAATATTATTCAAATAGATATTGCTTGTACCTATACTCCTGTATTATACAATATTCAAGGTGCTTTTCTGCTCAATTCACTCTTAACTTTGATTCGTCAACGATTAACAGAATTAGGAAATGACCAAGTAGACATTTCAAACTTTAATGATTGGATTCTTACTCATTATCATTTTGGTCGTGATGGGAAAGAAGAATGGAATGGGAAATCTTTCCATATTACAGTTAAAGATGCCCTAAATCAACTAGTCCGATATTACAGTAAAGAGATGAAAGACAAGAAAAGATATGGCAGAATGGAAATTGTCAAGAGTCCAAAAATCAAAATTTCTGAGGAGCTAGAAAAAATGTCAATACCTGAGGTGAACAATGAATTTGTTAACTGATTCACCAATACCAAAATCTACTGATGAGTTACTGGAATTATTGAAAGAATCCCATAAATCTATGAATAAATTCCTTAATTATTATAAAAAGTTGGAACCTAAATCCAAAGAATTTCTTGTATGTCAAAATACCTTTGTGTTAATACTGAAATTATGCATGATCATCCAAGATATTGTTAGTTCAAGTGTAACAAAAGAATTTGAAAATACATTCAACGTAAAGGCTCCTGAAACATTGTATTGAGATATTTATGGAAAATAATTTTTCAGCATCAAAGGAGTTTATTGAACAAAACAAACTGGTCCAAACTGGTCCAAAAAAGAAAGGAGGACCATACAGTTCAGTAGACAAACATGCAAGGAGAGACGAAGTGTACAAACTTCACTTTGATTATGGATATTCTGCAAGAAGAATTGCAGATATTATAAAAATTAATAGAAAAACAATTGATAATGATATATCATTTCTTTATTCTAAAGTTCTTGAAAAGTGGGGATATCCTGATCCAGAGTCCTGGCTTTTATCTAATATGGAAAATCTAGAAATACAAAAAACTAGAGTTCGTGAGGAATTAGATAAAGCAGAGAATATTCAGACCAGAATCTCTTTAGAAAGACTACTTTTAGAAATAGAATCAAAACGAACTGATATTGAGTTTAAACTGTGTAATTCCATAGAAAGAACTCATAGAAAATCAGTTCACATGGCTAACACATGGCTGAAAAAAGAGAAGAGGGAAACAAGGTACATGTCTTTTTGGGATACTGTTAGGGTATCTCCAAAGGCACATGATAAAATTAAAACCATAATTAAACGAGAAAAACCATTTCAACGAGAGAAAATCTAGTTCTTTATAGTCAAATAGATAAACAATATCTCTAAAAACTAGTCTTAGAAAGAAGTTACAAATGACTGTAGGAGAGACTCTTTTAAAAATTTCAGATTACCCATTTTCATATTCCTTTGTCACAATCATTTTAGTTTCATTAGGTTATGGCTTTGTAAATAATCATTATTTGTTTTTGACTTTGTAAATAATCATTATTTGTTTTTGACTGCTGCTGTTGACATAAATCTTCATATGATTTGTCGAAAAATGATGAGCAGAATTTAAAATGAATTTCTAAAACATGATTTTTAACTAAAACAAAGATCTTTTGATGACCTGAAATTACAGAAATGACAAATATTTTGATATGGCGAACTGTCTTTAAATTTAAGAATTCCGTGAAATACATATCTCCATAATTCATAGTATTTGTAATGCAACTGGGCCATATTCTGCATTATATACTGGGCTGTAAGGGAAATTTAGTTTTTTAAAATACATGATATTGAATAAATTACGCATGTAAGCGTACAAAAAGTGTACGACATTGTGTACGATAGCGTAAATTACCACTCCAGATAGACGCCACTTCTGAATACCATGCCTGAATCATGGCGCCACTTCTGACGCCAACTGAATAATTTTATGAATAGAATTTGAGCCAATTGTGGCATACAAGCCTGAATACTTCTGAATAGCGAAATATTCGGAAATTACGCCTGAATATTGGGGGTATCCAGAGTTAATTCAGTCGTAAAAAGAAAAACTATGATTCTAAATATTTCAGAACTTCATTCAGATTCAGAGATTAGAAATTCAATAAGACATAATTTTTGTATTGTTTATCAGAAATGTTTTGAAAGAATTATTGTAAATTAATTATCTGAGATAATCATTAATTCTGTACAAAAAAATATCTATAAAAACTATTTTTACCACTTTGTATAATTTGAATTCAGTATGAAACTTTGTATAATTTGAATTCAGTATGAAACTTGAAGTCAATGAGGATTTATTTTTAGATTTAGCAAAAAAACTAGAAACTACTCCCGAAAATATCATCAATGTATTTCTAGATCACGCCAAAAATTTACCTTATTCCATACTTTCCAATGCGCGTCAAAAAAATAGTTCATTGGATACTGCCCTCAAAAACCTCATGGATAATGCAGAGCCTGCATATCTTATGGGGGAAATAATCCGTGAAATCGCAGGTGAACGTGATTACACTGTGGAAGATAGCGGTTATGACTTTAAAGCAGGTACTTTTTGGTTTGAAATCGACTTTTCGCAAGATGGCAAGAAAATCCTAGAAACTGCTCATTTACAATTTGGGAAAAATGCCGTAATTTTAGGAACATTTTCAATAAAAAATCTAGTCAAAATGGATCAGGAAGATTTAACTGATGTAGATGAAATTATTTCAAATAACACCCATGAAGAACATTATTCATCTGAAATAGATTGGCTGGATGAAAATTCGGTAAGTGTGACAATCAGCATATATACTGAAAATATTTTGGATTTGCCCAAAATATCCATTCTTGAAAAAATTGCACAGGAAACAACGGCTTTTTTCAGTTCTGCCAAACTAAAAAAATTGAAAATCGTTGAAAAGTAAACTAAATTTACTGCATATTCAGCATTGAATCCTGCCTGAAAAATACATCTTTGAATCATTCAAAGATTCCAAATAATTCTGAAATTCAATGAACCAAAACATAAGTGAACATTAGGAATGTGTAACTAGTTTGACAGAACTCTGAGAGTTTACAACAAACAAACTTTCAGTTAACTGCTAGATGGACTCATAATTTGACGCGTAAGAGGTGGGCGTTCCCTTTTTACTGATTATCGACAAAAATAGAATGCCCCCTATTCAGTCGTGAGAATACGACGGTTGTCGTAATGCTTAAGATCTTTGGGTTTGTTTTGTAATTATGACATTTACAAAATTTGAATCTAATCTATACAGATTAGGGGCATTGGAAGGAAGTTTTTATCATCTGTATATGGAATTTCCAAAAATCAAAGAAGGAGAAACATTCTATTCGTTTAAGAGTCTTGTACGTGAAATTGCAATAATAAAACTCCATACATTTCTGAAAGCAAGAATAATTATTTTAGAAGATTTGACAATTATGAAAAAAGAATCAATAGATGAGAGTCTTCGCCCTTTATGGGAGCCCATTTACGAACAAAAAGAAGGCATAAGATTACTTCGAAACAAGTATCTTGCACATATGCAGGAAGAAAACCAACCATTTGAAGAAACCGCTGAAGAAATACTTTATGAAACAAAAATAAAATCTTCTTGGAACGACATCATATTTTATAGTGGATGTGCGTTAAATTATTGCATGTTCCTTAAAGCAAATTTTCAACAAGAATTTGAATCAGCTAGAGAAAAATATCACTCATCAATTCCTTTAGATGCAATATTGCCAAACTTTGAAATCAAACATGTAAAAAATCCGGATGCAGAATTATTAACTGTAATAGACATATCTATCAAAAATTTACAAAAAAACAATCTGACCACTGAAATCCCCCCTCCAAAAAATTGGTCTTTCACATTCAAAGAAAAATAATTTTGGTTCAAAATCGTAGAAATCATTACAACGTAAAATTACTTCGAGGCTATGGAGTATCAATATCTTTAAAAAATTCTAAAATCATTCTAAAAATGGAACTGAATTAGAATAAAGTAATAATTTTTGTTAAAAGTCAAAGAGATCATGTTTCTTATCAAAAATTTCCTGTAGTTCTTTATCACGATATAATTTTAGTGCAACAACTCCAACCACTGCCATGATCCCCCAAAAGACCGAAAAGAACTCCCTATCACTATCCATCGATTGAATTGAAAATGAAATAAAAATTGCAATTACTAGCAATCCAAATTCAAACTGGCTTTGAAAATATACTAATCTTCGTTTTTTGGAAATTATGGGTTTTACAACGATTTTTCGAACAGAAACACGTTTTAAAATATAGAAAATTTCTCTAAATTAGCTGAACCTATTGAAGATAAGACAAATAGATTCAATGATAATTTATGGCTATATTGAGGCTGTTGAGGACATTGAATACTCTCTTTTTTTCTGATTTCAATGCAAGAAGAAAGGTAAACGGCAAATGTTTGTCAACAATTTGATCCAACAGTTTGGACTCACTGTCTTTTGCTCCAACAGTCATCACAAAACTCATTGATGCCTAGTGCCCTGACATCATTGCATGCTTCACACTCAATCATGGTTTTCTCCTTTGAAATTCTCCCTATCATTGCAACTTGGATGAATCGTACTAGCTGACTCTTTGACAACCTGTTTTATGATGTCTGCTACTTCTTTTGACAGCAATATTTTTGAAAATGAGTAACTGTCATGCTCAAGGAAGGTTGTAGCAGTCATTGATTACAGTATGGTGTGATGTGATAAAACAAAATTGTAATGATTTTCTATAATCTACCAAAATTTTATAACCTATATAGAAACCATTTCATCTCAGTTTATTACATATATCATCACAAGTTGGACACAACAAAATATTTTTTGAAAATTTTCCACGTCTCAGAATTTCAGTTTCATTGTTTCCACAGTTTTGACATTTAATTTTCAGCACGATTTGTTTAGGAACTTTTGATCTAAAAAAGCACTCTAAATAATTTACGACAAGTACATAAAAAAATGAAAAAATATGTAGATTCAGATAACTAGCAAGTTATGCTAGCCTTTGAAAAAAATATACAATTGTGATATCTAGGCAAAGGTTTCTTTTTATATTTGAAACATATTTCTTGATATAATACACCACATTCCTGACATTTTGAAAAATCATATAGTTTGCCGCCACAGTTCCTGCATGACTCATCAGGCATTTTTATCGAAGATTTTTGATTCCCGAATTTAGTTCAAATATTGTAATTAGTTCTAAAATTTGTTTACTTGTATTGTGAATTGAGGTATTTCTAGTCACACTTACAAAGATAATTCCGTCATAAAATGGAAAAAGAAAATCAAACGTGTATTCCCTACAGATTAGCGTGTAATCAAGATGACCCAATTTATCGCTAAATTCATTATTCATCGATGATTGTAGTTTACATTGCATGCCTAACATCTCCAAGTCCTGCTTGGTTAGACCTGTAATATTTCCATCATCACGAAATTTGGATTCTATAATTCTACCATTTTTATTAATAAAAGATGAACAACGAGTCTCAGTATTAACGGATAGAATGTCTTGACATAGATTTGAAATTTTCAAACTTCGCTCCAGATATGGTGAAGGCATCAAGATATTTTGATAATAGAAAAAGAAGATGATAAAACTCATGAAGATAGTTTAGATATTTTACATAGAACTACATGAAGGTCTATTGTCAAATGTATGTTATACTAGGACATTTGATTTTGTTTGGAAACTTTTAGTATTCAATGATGAAAAATAGATATCAACACTACATTCTATACCGTACTAATGTATCGTAATCAAAACATTATGAAAAATAAAAAATGCTAGGGAGGTTAAGACAATACATCAATTATTTTCAATCAATAAAATTTCCTTCCCTGTGGGGAGCACATTCTTCTATTAAGATACCATCATGATCCTGAATTTTGCATCCACAGGTGAAGATTACTTGCATCCTGATTAGAGTAATGAAATTTATGATAAAAAAGATTCGTAATTAGATTATAAAAATTACCTTGCACTATGGTCTTTATGTATCCAATATCATGTTTGTTTATGCCATTTTTGAAAATATCATGACAGTGTTCTAGATAACGATTTTTTACAACAATTTCACATGATTAGAAAACTTGTAACTCTACAGACAAAGGATAAACTATGATAGTTATTTGATCTATACACTAGGACATTTTCTATATAGAATATGTACTAAAACAGTATATCATAAAAATTCTATAAATAAGTATAGATTTTGACAGATATAAAACAAACAAGACGGCTTCAATTGGTAGGCGGGTCTACATACACTGTATCAATACCAAAAACATGGATTGACGAATTGGGATTAAAGAAAAATTCCAATGTTACTTTGATAAAGAATCGCAATGATTCAATAACATTATTTCAAGAAGAACAAAGTAAAAAGAATAAAGCTACTGCGTTAATTGGAAAAAGTGATTCAAAAGAATCGATAAGAAGAAAGATCATTGCAATGTATCTTTCAGGATACAAAACTATTGAAATCAAAACAAAGGGAATTGAAATTTCTATTACACATAAAAGCACAATTAGGGATTTAGTAAGAACCACCCTCATGGGAACTGAGATTATCGAATCAAGTTCAGAGAAAATGAAATT
>JABMNR010000025.1 GCA_013203465.1 Alphaproteobacteria bacterium | reverse complement strand
CCCTTATCACGTTGAATTTATATAGTAACCCTGGTTGGTCACCGCCAAATGGATTGCTCATCGGGGAGATGCGGGTTTAGAGCAGATGGGACAGGTAGGGTAAGAGCTCTGAGAAGAATTCCATCATCCCTACCGACATAATTAAGAGCAACCCCGTTTAAAGGTCATTATGATCAGTACGGTAAAACATCGGTGAACGACCGGACCGGACCGGTCCCTGTCTAAGTCTAAGGCGGCACAATGCGGCATAATCTGTGGTTAAACCGTAAGGTTGTGGTGGCGGTGGCGCTGTTTGGCACCGCGCTTGGCACGACCCTGTCTCCGGTCTGGTCGGCGGACGCCGCGCGTACGGATACCGCGCCGGTGATGGCCCAAGTCCCGACGATCACAGCCCCAACATCCGCGACAGCGGAATCCGCGCCTCTCCGATCCGGCGGCTGGTACGCCATGCTCTCCACGGCCGGCACGGCCCTTTATTGGGGCGCCCAGGCGACGGTCGCAAGTGGTCAGCAGGTAGCGGAAGGCGCCTATTATCTCGGCGGCGAGCTTGTTGAAAGCAGCCGGATCGTCGGCGTTCACGCCGTACGCGCCATGGGGGTTAGCGGCACGCCACGTTCTGGCCGCGAGGACACCGTTCGGGGAGACCGACTGGTCAAGGAATGGGGTAAGACCGGCACCGCGTTTGAAAACTCACCCACGACGTTGAACACGGCGGCGGCAAGTACGGCACCGGTTGTCCGTGCGGCACCTACAGCAGCGATCGCACCGATGCCCGCAACCGCGTCGGCCGAAGGCCAAAATAGCTTGCTCATGCAGGCGGCCTTGAAACCAAGCCGGCAGCCGGAAGCCCCGGTGGATGTGGGTAAGGACGCTGCCGCATCCAAAGCGCTTGAGACCGATCTTAGCGCACAATGCGATTGGCCCGGACTGACCGCGCCAGCGACGCCGCCGCTCGATGGTGATGGCATTCGACTTCTGACTGAGCTCGGTCTGATGAACGAGGGCGCGCGGCGTTTGTCCGATGGAACGGTATTTTTCCCCAAGGTCAGCCAACGGCTTCTGCAGATCCGTACCGGGTATGCCTGCGACGGAGCGGTCGCGTCCAGCCGTCGGTTGGTTGGCCATGTGATCGCCAATCCATCGAGCAGCGGCTTGGTCCAAGCGGAGCAGGCCGGGCGGATTGAAGCGGGAGAGTTCGGGTTCCCCAGGCTCGGTCAGCGGGTCGAACAGGGAGAGCTGCTCGGTTATCTGGCACCCACCTGGTCGAGTCGCGACCGCGTCGAGATAGAGGCGGAAATTGAAATCCTGCGCGGCGAGGTCGCGAAGCTCGAGCTTAACCTCGCCCGAACCCGCGAGATGCCGCTGCTGCCATTTCGCGACGGACGAATTCTCTCCCTTCGCCTTGAGCTTAACAAACTGCGATCCCAAAGGGACACGCTGATCAGCGGGCTCGAAGGCCGGCAACCATTGCTCGCCTCGGTATCCGGCGTCGTCGCGCGCGCCGACGTTCGGGTCGGTCAGGTGGTCGAAGCGCGTGAGCTGCTTTGGGAAATCGCCGATACCACGGATTTGTGGATCGAGGCGGAATGGTTTGGCGGCGAACCTCTGGCCGAGACGGTGAACGCTACCGCCGTGATGGCGGACGATCGTGTGATCCAGCTCGACTATCAAGGTGCTGGATGGACGCTCGGCGGTGGCCAGTCGGCACCGCTGCAATTTCGCATCCGCTCGGCCGTTCGTGGTTTGCGGATTGGCGAACAGCTGATCGTGCACGTCCGGCAGATTTCGAAAGAACAAGGAACGTTGATCCCGAAGAGCGCGCGGGTTCGCCGAGGCAACGGCGAGATGACCGCGTGGCGCTCGATCTCACCCGAACGGTTTGAGCCGGTGCGGGTCAGCTGGAAGCCGGTCGACGGCAACATGGTCCTTGTCGAGGCGGGCCTGCCGAAGCATGCGCGTGTGGTCCTCGCCGGCGCGTCCTTGCTGTCGGAGGTGCGATGATGCGCAAATCCACCTCCCTGATGGGTGTCGTTGGGCTGGCTCTTGTCCTCGCGTTCTCGACTCCCTTGGCCTTAACCGCTCCCGGCCTGGCGCACGAGGGTGAGAACCATGGCGATACGCCGCCACCACCGTCGGCGGATCTGACCGGCATCCTGGTTCGAACAACGGCGTCCGGGTCGGAATTTCAAATCGTCGGGTTGCCAACCTTGGGGTCGCTGACGATCTTTGTCGACACCGTCGAGACCAATATTCCGGTTGCCGGCGCTTATGTCGAAGTCCTTGCAGGGGACGGCGCACCGCTGGTCGCCGAGGAAAAGCTGCCCGGTCTGTACATCGCGGCTCCGTGGCCACCGGCTGGCATGAACGCCGAAACCCTCGCCGGCACCGAGATGATCGTCACCATCGCCGCCGCCGCCGCCGAGGAACTGCTGGTGGTCGCCTTCCCAAGCGACGAGACCGGCGTTGCGGCTCCGGGAGGAGACCCCAACGCCGCGCCGCGCAAGACACCCGCCACCTTGGTCGCGGCCACGGATAGTGGTTTGCGGTCGTGGCTGCCGATCGTTGGCGGCATCATTACGGTAGCAGGAGCGGTCGCCGGCTTCCGTAACCGCGGCCCCGGTCGGTGGATCGGGTTTAGCGCCATCGCCATCGGCCTTGTGATGGGGTTCTCCACGTCGGGTTTACTCTGACGACCTCCCGTTGACACCCGCAAGGGACGAGCCGCCTCATGTTCGCGCAAATGGTCGATCAGAGCCTCAAGAACAGGCTCTTCGTGATAGTCGTGTCGCTCGGCCTGATCGGCTATGGCATCCTGTCGATGACCCGGATGCCGATCGACGTGTTCCCCGATCTGACCCGCCCCACGGTCACCCTGATCACCGAGGTGGAGGGGCTGTCACCCGAGGAGGTTGAGGCGCTGGTCACCTTCCCGATTGAGACCGGGATGAGCGGCCTTCCTGGTATGGAACGCGTGCGCAGCGTGTCGAGCGGCGGCTTGGCTGTGGTGTATCTTGAGTTCGGTTGGGAGACCAACATCTTCACCAACCGCCAGTTCGTGGTCGAGCGGCTGGAACAGGTGTCCGAGTCTCTGCCGGAAGGCATCGTTCCCTTCATGACGCCGATGTCGTCGGTAATGGGCGAGATCATGTTGCTGGCGTTCACCGCTGAGCAGAGCTCGGCGATGGACTTGCGCGAGATGATCGACTGGGTGGTTCGCCCCCGTCTGCTGGCCATTCCCGGTGTGGCGCAGGTGGTGTCGATCGGCGGCGAGGTTCGGCAGTTCCGTGTGACGCCGGACCCGTCCCTCATGATGGCGCTCGGCATCTCCATTGACGAATTGACTACCGCGCTAGCCGCTTTTGGAACCAACACCGGCGGCGGGTTCGTCGAGCAAAACGACCGGGAATACGTTATCCGAAACGTCAGTCGGACCGGCCGAATCGATGACCTTCGGCAACTTCGGATCGCCGAGCGTGGCGGTATCTCGGTCTCGCTGGAGCAGATCGCGGCGGTTGGTTTCGCGGCCAAGACGAAACGAGGCGACGCCGGCTTCAACGGTGAGGCGGCGGTGATCGTATCGGTTCAGAAACAACCTGGTGTCGATAGCCTCAAGCTGGTCGCCGCGGTGAACGACGCGCTCGACGGACTCGCTCCGCACTTCCCGGACGACATGCGATTCCACGACCCGATCTATGACCAAGGCGAGTTTATCTCGACCTCGATCGGTAACGTGAAACAAGTGCTGATCGAGGCCTCGATCGTGGTGGCGATCGTGCTCACCGTCTTCTTGATGAACGCGCGGACAACAATCATCTCGTTGACCGCCATTCCGGTCTCCGCCTTCGCCGCCCTGCTGGTACTGCACGCCATGGGTCAGACGATCAACACCATGACCCTGGGAGGACTGGCGATCGCCATCGGCGAATTGGTGGACGACGCGGTGGTTGGTGTCGAGAACGTGTTTCGTCGCCTGCGCCAGAATGCCGCCTCACCGACGCCGCGCCCTGTGCTTCAGATCGTCTCGCAGGCCTCGATCGAGGTGAGATCCGGCATTCTTATTGCGACGATCATCATCGTGGTGGTGTTGTTGCCGCTCTACGCCTTGTCGGGCATCGAGGGCCGCATGTTCGCGCCGTTCGCCACGGCCTATATCGTCGCCATCCTGGCGAGCCTGGTGACCGCCATCACGCTGACGCCGGTGCTGTGCTTCTACCTGCTGCCGAACAGCAAGATCCTGCACCAGAACGACGGAGCGGTCCTGGCGTGGCTCAAGCGCTGGAACCGGCAGGTCGTGCGCTGGGCGCTTGGCCGCTGCCGCCTGATCCTCGCCGCCGCCGTGATCGCGGCGATCCTGATCGGGGCGACCGCGCTGGCTTTGCCACGGGTATTCATGCCGACCATGAACGAAGGCTCGTTAGTGGTGTTGGTGGAAATGGCGCCCGGCACCTCCCTGCAAGCGTCGAACCGGATCGGCCAGACGATCGAGCGCATCATCCTTCAAGTCCCGGAGGTCGTCGCGGTCGGCCGGCGGACCGGCCGGGCGGAACTCGACGAACACGCCCAGACCGTCAACATCACCGAGATGAATGTCCGGCTCAACCGTGACGACCGTACCGATCACGAGATTCGCCAGGACATCCGCCAACGGCTGACCCCGTTGCCGATTCAGGTGATCCTCGACGAACCTTTATCGCATCGGATCGATCACATGATCTCCGGTGTACGCGCGAAAATCGCCCTGAAGATCTTCGGCGATGACTTGGACGTTCTCCGCACCGTGGCCGGTTCTTTCGAACAGCGAATGAAGCAAGTTCCGGGCATCGACGACGTCGCGATCTCGACCCAAGCCCGGTTGCCGCAGATATCGGTCACCGTCGATCATGAACGGGCGGCCGCCTACGGCATAGCACCCGCCGATGTGATGCGGGCGTTGCAGACCCTGGCCCTGGGTAAGTCGGTCTCGGAAATCCTCGAGGGCGAGCGCCGGTTCGATCTGATTGTTCGGATGGACAACAGCGATCGGACCAGCAGCGGATTGAATTCTCTGTTGATGGACACGCCGCGCGGCCATGTACCGCTGTCCGCCTTCGCCACCGTGGAGGAGACCGACGGCCCGAACAACATCATGCGCGAGAACATGCGCCGCCGGATCGTGGTCCGGGCCAACGCTTCCGGCGATCACATGAGCGCCGTGGTCGAGGACATCAAGCGCTTGGTCGGCGAGGTGGACATGCCACCCGGCTATTTCGCCGTACTGGACGGAACCTTCCGCGCGGAAGAGGCCGCCTCGAAGTCGATTCTCCTGCTGTCAATCGCGTCGCTGGCTCTGATCTTCGTCCTGCTCTACTCCCGATATAGACGCGGCGCGCTATGCTTGATGATCATGGCGATCATTCCGATGGCCACGGTCGGTGGTATCACCGGTCTCTGGATCACCGGTCTTCCACTCTCGATCGCCAGCATGTTCGGGTTCGTGACGCTATCCGGAATCACGGCGCGGAACGGTATCCTGAAGGTTAGCCACTACATCAATCTGGTGTTGTACGAGGATGAGACGTTCGGCGATGACCTGCTGGTGCGGGGTAGCGAGGAGCGTCTGGCGCCGGTGTTGATGACAACCGCCGCGGCCGGCGTCGCGCTGATCCCGCTGCTGATCGGCGGCGATGTGCCGGGCAAGGAAATCCTGCACCCGATCGCCGTCGTCATCTTCAGCGGGCTGGTCAGCACCCTATTGCTTGACACCCTTTTGACGCCCGTGCTCTTCAAGCTGTTCGGTGAGACGCCATTGCGGTTCCTGCAAGGCGAACGTGAATCCCGCGGCCTCAAGGAAGCCTTTTGAGCGCGAGGGTAGGCCACAAGGAGCGAAAGGAACCCCGCAATGCGTAGTCGAACTGCCCATGTCCCCCTCTTCGTTGCTTCGATCCTTACCCTTGGCCTCTGGCTCGTCCCGGTCGCTGCGCAGGCAGGAAAGAGTTCCAGCGGACAAGCCCACGACCACAGCGCCATGGTTGGCCCGCACGGCGGACAGGTCGCGGGTATCGGCCCGTTCGACGCCGAGATCGTCATGAAGGGGGGAGCCCTCAACGTCTATCTTCATGACCATCACGGTAACGATCAAACACCGAAGGCGGCGGGCGGGGACGTGGTTTTCCTGGTCGGTGGCGGGAGCAAGCGGGTGTCATTGACCTTGGGAGATAATGGCCTCTCGGGACGCTATGATTTCACGGCGAGTCACGACATGAAAACCGTCCTGCGGATCAAGATGACGGACGGCAAAACCCATACGGCTAAAGCGGTTCTCAACGCGCAGTGACACGTTGAGCCGAAGAATCCGAAACGGAGCCACCTGTTCAACCCCCGGGGTTCGGTGGCCGGAGACACGAAGAGCATGACCTACGATTTCGGTTTGCAATTGGCGCGCATCCCGCTCGAAACGGCGATCCCGCTGTTTGTTGCTCTTGGGCTTTTGCTGTCGCTGATCGGCGTTTGGCTGGTGAATTCCGTCTTCACGCCATTTCAATTAGAGCCGAACAATCTGGTGGGCGGCGTCAAGTTCGCTTTCCTCGGCGAGGTCTACGCTGTCACCCTGGGGCTCGCGCTAATTGGGGCGTTCGATATCTACACCACCGCCCAAACCAACGCCCAGCGCGAGGTTTCCACCCTGGTGTCGCTGGAGCGCGCGACGGCAGTCTATGCCGAACCCAGTCAAGCCGCCGAGCGTGCGGCGATGCGGCGAACCATCAAGGAGTACGCCCGCGCGGTGGTCGAAAAGGAATGGCGGGTGATGAGCTATGGCATCGCCGATCACGAGGTCTCACTACGGCTCGTCGATATGGCCAACGCCTTCCTTAGGATCGAGCCTCTTACCGCCGCTCAACAGGCGGCGCAGCAGAACACGGTCGAGTGGGTACGCCAGATCAACGAGTATCGGACCTTCCGGTTGACCACCGTCTCACGCTCGCTGATCGCGATGGTGTGGACGGTGCTTGTCACCGGCACGTTGACGGCGATCGTGTTCCCTTGGTTCTTCGGTTCGGTCAACCTCACCGCTCAGGTTCTGATGTCCGGGTTGCTGGTCAGCTTCCTGATGCTGCATTTGCTGATGGTGCTGCAACTGAGCTATCCTTTCATCGGCGATACCTCGGTCAGCCCGAACGCCTTTCTTGAAGTCGCGCAGTAGCGAAACCAACACCCGCGCGCCGATGCCTCGGCCAGGCTGCCGCGAAATCTGGTACAATTGATTTTGCGGTGAGGCCAATCGGGGGCGGAGGCTGGGATGTTGGTCGACGGCGTCACGATTGTGGACACCACCCTGCGTGAGGGCGAGCAGTTTATCCATGCTGACTTCTCGACCGAGGAGAAGTTGGAGATCGCGACACGGCTCAGCACCTTCGGTATCGACTATCTCGAACTCACCTCGCCGGCGGCCAGCGACCGGTCGCGCGAGGATGCCCGACAGATCGTGCGGGCTGGGCTTCCGGCGACGATCGCCGCCCATATCCGATGCCATCGCTATGACGCGGAGATCGCGCTCGGCACCGGTGTCGACGCTTTGCACATGGTGATGGCGATTTCTCCGATCTTGCGCGCCGCCAGCCATGGAAAATCGCTGGACGATGTGGTTGCCATGGCCTCCGACGTCGCCGCGTTCGCACGTGATCGCGTACCATCGATCCAGCTTCGATTCTCCAGCGAGGACGCCTTTCGCTGCCCGATCGACGATCTGCTGGGGGTGTATAGCCGGTTGGCCGGGATGGGATTGTTCGACCGGTTCGGCATTGCCGACACCACCGGCGCCGCGCCTCCGGACCGCGTGGCCGAAACCGTGCGGCGGGTCGCCGTGGAGACCCAAACGCCGATCGAGTTCCACGGTCACAACGACATTGGCTGTGCCGTCGCCAACGCGCACGCCGCGCTGAACAGCGGCGCCAGCCATATCAATACATCCGTTCTCGGCATTGGCGAGCGCAACGGCATCACGCCCCTGGAGGGGTTGATCGCCATGCTTTATAGCCAGGACAGGCTCGCGACCCTTGCGCGCTATCGGCTGGATACCTTGCCGATGCTCTGCCAGCGCGTGTCCGAGATCGTCGGGGTGCCGATTCCATTCAACCAACCGCTGGTCGGAGCAACCGCCTTCAGTCACAAGGCCGGCATGCACACCAAGGCGGTGTACAATGATCCCCGGGCCTACGAGGCCCTCGACCCGGTTGATTTCGGCCTACAGCGCAGCATCGCCATCGGCCACCGACTGACCGGGTGGAACGCGGTTCGGGTTCGATCCGAGGCGCTTGGACTACGACTCTCGCTGCCGGAATTGAAGGTCGTGACCCAGCGCCTGAAGACGGCGGCCGACGCCGGCGACCTGACGCTCGACGAGGTCGACGCGCTCATTCTCGCCGCGGCGCATGACGCATGAACGGGACCACGTTCAATACTGTAATCCCGTGATTTTGCTTCAAGCCTTGCTTGCGCCAAGAGCCGAGGACACCCCGGCGAACAGCACGGCAATCGCCAGAAACACCAATCCCAATTCGGCGAGTGCCGTGGGGTTGCCCGCCGCCAACACCAGCAACTGGCCGACCAGCACCGGGCCCAGGATATGGCCGGCCCGCTCGGACAGCCGGTAGGTCGCCAAGGTTTGGTCGCGGCCGACTACCGTCGCCGCGCGGCTGGCGGCGATACGGGCAATCACCGGCGCCGCGATCAACCCCTGACCTATTCCCAGAAAAATCACCGAGACGGCGATCGCGGCACCCAACGCCACGCCGGGCCCCCACCCCGAGAGCGACATCTGCAGGCGTGCCGCCGTCAGCTCCAGCCAGGGAGGGACAACGTCCCCCGCTTGTGCGGCATGTTGGTCGGCGGCGGATCCCGTGAGCATACCGAGTCCGATCATCCCAGCGGCCAGCGCGAGCATGCCAGCCACCAACGCCCGATCGAGCGATCCAAGCCACGACACCAGGCGTGGCGCCAAAACAGTCACCAGATAGGTGGTGACGGCAAACACCATCAAGGCCTGGCTGACCTGGTCGTCGGCGTAGCCGGCCTTGTGCAGGACCAGAGGCATGGCGAAGATCATCACCCCGGCGAGCGCGAATTTCGAACTCACGCCCACCATGCCCAGCACGGCGAGGAAATCGGGAAATCGGAACACCCGGTACAGACCCGAGGCTTTCGGCGTTGTCCGCGCCACCGCACTCTTGGTCAGCGGCGGCAGTACGAGATGGGTGAACAGCATGGCCACCACACCAACCATCGCCGCCATCAGGATCACGTCTTGGTCACGGTTGAACACCGCCAGCAACCCGCCGATCCCGGTGCCAACGATCAGCCCACCACTGTAGCCTAGAACCTGAACACCCGCCGCGCGGGTTCGTTCCCCGCTGCCGACGATCTCGAAGGCATAGGCCTGAACCGCGATCAAAAGAACACCTTGCCCGATGCCGCTAATCATCCGACCTACGCACAGCGCCCAAAAACTGTGCTCCAGGCCAATGACGAACAATCCAACCGTCACGGCCACGGCACCGAGAGACAGCAACCGCCGCAGCTCGATCCGTTCCGTCAGCAACGACGCTGGGATCATCACCGCCGTGATGCCAACGAAAAACAGCGTGAACGGAAGCGGTACCCAGGCGTGGGACAATCCCGCAAGTTTCGCGGTTTCATCGGCTGTTTCCGGCAGAATCGACATGATGAGCGCGTCGGCGAAAATGCCGAGGAAATAGGCCGCCTGCAGCTGGGCGAAACGCGCGCCCGTGTCGCCCGTCATCGCGGGCTTGTTACCACCGGCCGGAACGGACGCTTGCATCGCGCGGAAGACGATGATCGAGAACAACGCGCAGCCAAAGAACAAGGCAATGAAGTTTCGCGCACCGGAACCAAGCGCCTCAATCACGACGGAAAGCGGCAGCTGGACCGTCAAGGTCAGCTCATGGCCAGCTGGTTGGCCGGCCAATGGAACGCTGAACTCCATGCGGTCGGGATCGCGTAGCTCGCTGGAGGCAGTGCCCACGAAACCACCATCCGAGTGGTAGTAGACCACCCCATCATTCACCAGGAAAATAGCGGCGATGTCGGGGTCGATCTCCTTATAGCGAGCCATCGCTTCTTGAACGCCGTGAAAGGAGTCGATCGGGATGCCAAGGTCCGTCGCCGCCGATAGCCGGGAGGCCATGGATTGCGCGAGGGCTTCCGCCTGCCCCTCTATGCCCTTCCGGTATAGATCGAACATGGCAACCACGAGAACCGCCACCATCAACACCAGAACGGAGAGGAATGTGATGGATAGCCAGCGCCGGCGGTCGCCGGCCGGCCGGCCGGCGATCAGCCAATGGCATAACGCGAACAAAACGAACAGCGTGATGCCGCCCCAGACAACCAGCTCGAACGCCTGATCGACGCGGGCGGTGATCCGGTCGGTCACGATGTGAAACGCCACATGACCAATCGAGCTGAACTTGTCACGCACCGGCAGCCGCAGGACCGTATTCCCATCCAGGATCTGGGTCTCACTCTCCAGCTCTGGGTGTTTCGGGGTAAAGCCGCTTGGCGACGCGGCGAAGAACGTCGAGCATGCGATTTGGCTCTCGGCGCGTGACGCCCGAAGCTCCGAGCAGAACACCGCGCTCCCATCGAGCCTCAGCAGTGCGATCGCGGCGATCGCGTCGTCGATGACCGAGAGCTGCGTCAACCGACGTTCGAAGCCGATGAACTCCTCAAGCGGCAACCCGGATTGGGCGAATTGATTGACCGAGTGCCGCAGCGTGGTGGCGAGATGGGCGTGGCGCTCGATGCGGATGTCGCTGTAGACCCGGGTTGCCTCGCCATATCCAACGTAGCCGAACAGGGCGAGGCTCAGGCCGGCCAGAACGACGCTTGGCAAGATGCTTAGCAGGCGCTTCATCGATCTATCCGATAAGGGTTGGAAGCGGCGCGTGTCCGACGCGCCGCATTCCGATGGTCGTTCGCTCTCCTGGCGATCAACCTCGCGACCGTGTCCCGATCGCGGAGTGACTAGTTCATCTTCATTGGTCTCTTATGGCGGAGGGTACGAGATCGCCGATTGCCGGATCGATCTCGCGTTGTATCTCATGGAGCGTGCTTCTATATCGCGCACTGCTACCTAGTTCGTTGTGACGGCCTTGGATGCCTTCAAGCTCCACGGCACGGCGCAGGTAATCGGCCGCCACGAGCTTGTTGCCGTACTGGGACTCGAACATGCCGTAGGCGTGCACGATCCGCGGGAAATCGGGCGCCATGGCAGCCGCTCGCTGATACATCACCCGCGCTTGCTCGATCTCGCCCTTGGCGATCAATGATTGACCCCACAGAACCAGCGCCTCCGGATAAAGCGGATCGATGGCAAGCGTGGCCTTGTAGCGGCCGATCGCCTCATCATGCCGGCCGAGCGCCGCCAGAGCCTGACCCCAGCGCATCATCGGTCGTGGAAAGGTCGGGTCGAGCTTGAGTGCTTGGCGATACCGGATGATCGCTGCCTCGTAATCACCCTCGGCGTAGTAAACGGCGCCCCACAAGGCGTACACCCAGGGCAAATGGTCGCGATCCTCATGGATCAGTGCGTGTGCGATCGCCTCCTTGGTTTCCGTGTAGTCCGGTGTCCCACGCGCTTTGCTTTGCTCGGATTCCTGGCGGAAGGTATAGACCGCGATCAGATAGGGGTCGATGGATTGAAGAATGCTGATGGCTGCCTCCCTCACCAGCATTTCGACGTCGCCTGTCTCCGAGACAAACTCGTCCTTATATTCCGAGTAACTCGGCGATACGCCATGGAGTCGGAACCGAAGACCGTCATCCTTCTTGAGAAAGACACCATCGAACGTATAGGGCAGCCAACCCAAGGCGATTTGCGCCGCCCGGATCGGCTTGCGCAATCCAAATGAGTCGCTCAATGCCTCGACCGATTTCGACCGCGCGCTTTCAAGCGAGACCAATGTGCCGCGGTTGGTCCCGGCCGCAGTAGAGACCTTGTCGATCGAACTCGAGAGCATCTCCGTCACGACCTCGCCAGTCAGCCCGTGCCCTTGCATCTCTTCGGTGACGGATATCTCCTGAATGATGATGGTGCTCGAGTTCGCGAAGTACGACACCGTCAGGAACGCGACCGCCGCGAGCAGTGGAACCACAATTAGGTTATCAATCACGTCAGCCTCCCCAAGCGCTTAGCCAAATCCACGGGCAGCACACACACTGACCCGAAGCCCTTATCAATTCATCCGAGATTCTCCATATGAGATCCTCCCAACCCAAAAAGTGTGCCTCGGATCGGTATCACATGCAATCAGCTTGCATCTGACGGTCGCCCGAAGCGTGATCCGGTCGAAAAAGGACCAATTAGCGGCCATTCGGTGTT
>JABMNR010000024.1 GCA_013203465.1 Alphaproteobacteria bacterium | reverse complement strand
GGCGACGGCCCTTGGAACCGATCCATGGGTGCGTAAGAAGGGGGGCCTACCCGGGCGTTGATGGGTCTGGGTAGGCCCCCCTTCTTACGCACCCATTAAATGGGTCCAGGGGCTGTGCTCCTGGCGGGGATCCAAGGGGCAGAGCCCCTTGGGCGGGGTCCGGGGCGGCAGCCCCGCCCTACCCCCAACGAAAACGGCCGGGTCGAAACCCGGCCGTTTCTGCCTCATCAGTTCGGTCGGTTCAGACCGAGTAGTACATCTCGAACTCAACCGGGTGCGGCGTGTGCTCAAACCGATACACTTCAGTCCACTTCAGCTCGATATAGCTCTCGATCTGATCCATGCTGAACACGTCGCCGGCCAGCAGGTACTCATGGTCCGCCTGCAACGCGCCCAGCGCTTCACGCAGGCTGCCGCACACCGTCGGGATGCCCTTCAGCTCCTCGGGCGGCAGGTCATACAGATCCTTGTCCATCGGATCGCCGGGGTGGATCTTGTTCTTGATCCCATCCAGACCCGCCATCAGCATCGCAGCGAACGCCAGATAAGGGTTGGCGGTCGGGTCGGGGAAACGAACCTCCACGCGCTTGGCCTTCGGACTGGTCGCATACGGGATGCGGCAGGACGCGGACCGATTGCGGGCGGAGTAGGCGAGCAGCACCGGCGCTTCAAACCCGGGGATCAACCGCTTGTAGCTGTTGGTCGAGGGATTGGTGAACGCGTTCAGCGACTTGGCATGCTTGATGATGCCGCCGATGTAACAGAGGCAGGTCTCCGACAGGTCGGCATAGGCATTGCCAGCGAACAACGGCTTGCCGCCCTTCCAGATCGACTGGTGCACGTGCATGCCCGAACCGTTGTCACCCGAGATCGGCTTCGGCATGAAGGTGGCCGATTTGCCATAGGCGGCGGCAACCTGATGCACGACGTATTTGTAGTTCTGCAGGGCGTCGGCGGTCTCGATCAAGGTGCCGAACTCCATGCCCAACTCGTGCTGAGACGGCGCCACCTCATGGTGATGCTTCTCGATCTTGATGTTCATCTCCTCCATGACCGTGAGCATCTCGGAGCGCAGGTCCTGGCCGCTATCGACCGGCGGCACCGGGAAGTAGCCGCCCTTCACGACGGGACGATGGCCAAGGTTGCCTTCTTCATAGGCCCGGGCCGAGTTGTACGGGCCTTCCTCGTTGTCGACCTCGTAGTAGCCCTTGTTCATGCTGACTTCGATCTTGACGTCGTCGAACACAAAGAACTCGGCCTCGGGGCCGAAAAACGCCGTATCGCCAATACCCAGGCTCTGCATGTAGCTCAGCGCGCCCTTGGCGGTGGAACGCGGGTCGCGCTCGTAGGGTTGGCCGGTCGACGGCTCGGTCACGTCGCAGAAAATCGCCAGTGTCGGCTGAGCAAAGAATGGATCCATCACCGCTGACGACAGGTCCGGCTTCAGGGTCATGTCACTCTCGTTGATCGCCTTCCAGCCGGCAATCGACGAGCCGTCGAACATGAAACCTTCGACCAACGAGTCCTCGTCCACGGTACGCAACGCCTGGGTCAGATGCTGCATCTTGCCCCGGGGGTCCGTGAAACGGAGGTCGACGTAGCGCACGTCGTTCTCCTTGATCATTTCCATAACGCGCTTGACGTCGTCGGCCATGTTTCCCTTCCTAACATTTGGTTCTTGGGCACCGGGCCCGGTGGTCCGGCGCGCCGTCTCACTCTCCGAAAACCGCCCGACCATATAGCCGGGCGGGGTGCGAACTACCGCGCGAGCGCGCGGCGTGTCTAGAGCGCGTCCGAGCCGGTTTCGCCCGTCCGAATGCGGACGATGTCGTCCACCGTGGACACGAAAATCTTGCCGTCGCCAATGCGTCCGGTATGGGCGGCGTTCTGAATCGCCTCCATGGCGCGCGCGACCTGGCTGTCTTCCATGACGATCTCGACCTTCACCTTCGGCAGGAAGTCCACCACGTACTCGGCGCCGCGGTAGAGTTCCGTATGTCCTTTCTGCCGCCCGAAGCCCTTGGCCTCGGTCACGGTGATGCCCTGTATACCGATTTCGTGCAGCGCTTCCTTCACCTCGTCCAACTTGAACGGCTTGATGATCGCCTCGACCTTCTTCATGGGTGCGATGCCTTCACGATGCGTGCGAATGCATCACCGACTGGTGACGCTCCCACCTGGGTTAGCATGGGGTGTGCCAACACGCGTTGCCGCGCGAAAGCCACGGTTTCCTTGTGCTCCCGGCTGTTGAGCTGACCTGAGAGCACATCACCACCTATCACGCTTTGGGCATTTGCTCAAAAAGGGATCGGCGTTTCGCCTAAAAATTAGGCGCCGGGAACCTGCGGTAAAAATCAGGTCAACATCGCTTTGATACGGAAGATCGCCTCGCGGATGTTCTCGGTCGAGTTGGCGTAGGAAAACCGCAGATACCCTTCGCCAAATACCCCGAAACTGGTACCGGCGATCACCGCCACACCAGCCTCCTCCAGCAACCGGGTTTGCAGGGTCTTGCTGTCCAGACCGGTGCCCTCGATGTTGGGGAAGGCGTAGAACGCGCCGCGTGGCTCGACACAGCGGAAGCCGGGGATCTGGTTCAACTCGGAGACGATGACCCGGCGCCGCGCGTCGAACGCCGCGACCATGGCATGGACCGCGTCTTGCGGCCCTTCCAGCGCCGCCAGCCCGGCGAACTGGGTCGGCGCGTTGACGCAGGAATGACAGTTGACCGCCAGCTTGTCAGCGTGCCGCACCACATCCGCCGGCCACACCGAAAAGCCGAGCCGCCAGCCGGTCATCGCGTAGGTTTTGGACCACCCGTCCAGCAGGATCACCCGGTCGCGGATCTCGGGATAGCTCAGCAGACTGGTATGGGCCAAGCCGTCGTACAGCATCTGGCCATAGATCTCGTCCGACAGCACCGTGACATTCGGCCAATCGACCAAGCCGGCGACCAGCGTATCGAACTCGGATTTCGGCACCGCCCCGCCGGTCGGGTTGGCCGGGCTGTTCAGGATCAGCAAGCGGGTCCGTGGGGTGATCTTCGACAGCACCTCCTTGGCCGAGAGAGCAAACCCGTTCTCCTCGCGCAGGGGGTAGGGCACGGCCGTGGCCCCGGAAAACCGGATCGCGCTCTCGTAGATCGGAAACCCGGGGTTCGGGTAGACGATCTCGGTGCCTTCCTGGCCATAGATCAGGCAGGCGAAGAACATGGTCGGCTTGCCGCCCGGCATGATCATCACATGGCCCGGATCGACCTCGACCCCGTGGCGCTTATGCAGATCGCGGCACACCGCCTCGCGCAGTTGCGGAATGCCGGCCGCCGGGGTGTAGCCGTGATGGCCGTCCCGCATCGCCTTGATCGCCGCCTCGACGATATGCTCCGGCGTCTTGAAGTCCGGTTGGCCGATACCGAGGTTGATGATGCTCTTGCCCTGGGCGGCCAGCGCGTTGGCCCGGGCCAGGACTTCGAAGGCGGTCTCGGTTCCGAGCGAGTTCATTCGGTCGGCGAGCATCGGTGCGGTCGTGGGCATGTGCGGTGTTCCCGTTCAGCGATCGTTGCGGCGTATTGTATGGAGGTCCGGGTCCGGGGACACAAGCGATCAACCGCCGGATTGGAACGACACTCTGGCGCGCATCATGGCTTCGCGTTGCCGAAGGCCGATGCTACCAACGCCACGGGGCTGGACCGAAAGGAGAGCGATCATGATTGATGTGCATTATTGGCCGACACCGAACGGCAAGAAGGTGACGATCCTGCTGGAAGAGCTGGGCATGCCGTACACCATTATCCCATGCGCCATCGGCAAGGGCGATCAGTTCAAGGAGGAATTCCTCCGCATCAACCCGAACAACCGCATGCCGGCCATGGTCGACCACGACCCGGCGGGCGGAGGCGAGCCGATCGCCCTGTTCGAATCCGGCACGATCATGATGTATCTGGCCGAGAAGGCCGGCAAGTTCTGGCCCCAGGACCTGCGCGGCAAATACGCCGTCAACCAATGGGTCGTCTGGCAGATGGCCAATCAGGGGCCGAAGTCCGGCGAATGCGGCCATTTCCGCCGGCTGGAGGATCGCGAGGGCGACCAGTCCTACGCCGTGCGTCGCTTCACCGACGAGGTCAACCGGCTGTATGGCGTGCTGAACAACCAGCTCTACCTATCGAAATACGTCGCCGGCGCGGAGTACACCATCGCCGACATGATCTGCTATCCGTGGTGCGTCGGCTGGGAGGCGCAGGGCCAGGACCTGAGCGAGTTCAAATACGTCAAACGCTGGTTCGAGGAACTGAGCGCGCGGCCGGCGGTGCAACGCGGCATGGCGGTCGGCAGCGACCTGTCGGTCGATCAATCGACGATGACCGAGGAGGAGCGGGCGGCGATCCGCAAGATGCTGTACAACCAGCGCGCCCGCCCGGTTCCGGGGTGAGCGTCTAGCTTACGGGGGGCTTGCGTGTGGTGGCGCGGCGGCGGCTTGCCATCGGCCGGTCTTCACGTTATCGCACGCTCCAGCTTGGCCCTGGAGGTCCGTGTCGATGAAACCCGCCAACTCCCTGCTGTCCAGCTACGGCACCACGGTGTTCGAGGTGATGTCGCGGCTGGCGATCGAGCATCAGGCAATCAATCTGGGGCAGGGGTTTCCCGACGATCGCGGGCCGGACCCGGTGCTCGATGCGGCGTCGAAGGCACTGTACGACCCGCCGAACCAATACCCGCCGATGCTGGGCGTGCCGGAGTTGCGCCAGGCGGTGGCCGAGCACAACAAACGCTTCTATGGCATCGATGTCGACTGGCAGTCGGAAACCATGGTCTCGACCGGTGCCACCGAGGGGCTGGCCGCGTGTTTCTTCGGGCTGATCGAGCCGGGCGACGAGGTGGTTCTCATTGAGCCGTTGTACGATTGCTACCTGCCGATCATCCGCCGTGCCGGTGGTATCCCGAAATCGGTGCGCGTCCTGCCGCCAAGCTGGGAGCTGGACACCGCGGCCCTGGCGGCGGCGTTCAGCGAGCGGACCAAGCTGGTGGTGCTGAACAACCCGCAGAACCCGGCCTCCAAGGTGTTCACCCGCGACGAGTTGGAGGCGATCGCCGCCCTATGCCGGCGCCATGACGCCTACGCCGTGTGCGACGAGGTGTACGAGCACATGGCGTTCGACGGCCGGCCGCACATCCCATTGATGACGTTGGAGGGCATGCGCGAACGCACGGTGCGCATCGGCTCGGCCGGCAAGACCTTCTCGCTGACCGGCTGGAAGGTCGGCTACCTGACCGGCCCCGAGCATCTGTTGCAGCCGATTGCCAAGGCGCACCAGTTCCTGGTGTTCACCACGGCGCCGAATTTGCAGCGCGCGGTTGCCTTCGGGCTTGGCCAGGGTGACGGGTATTTCACCGGCCTGCGCGACGGTATGGCGGCCAAGCGCGACCGGCTCTCGGTTGGGTTGGCCGGGTTGGGCTTGGCACCGGCGGTGTGCCAGGGGACCTATTTCCTGTTCGTCGACGCCAGCCCCTTCCTGCGTTCCGGGGAGGACGATGAAGGCTTCTGCCGCCGCTTGGTGACCGAGGGCGGGGTGGCCGCCGTGCCGGTGTCGGCGTTCTATCAAGATCGGCAAACCGCGCCCAAGACCTTCATCCGGTTTTGTTTCGCCAAACAGGATTCGGTGTTGGACGGTGCCGTCGAGCGTCTCGGCTCCTATCTCGCGGCGTAGCTTTGTGTTGACGGGGCCGGGGCACTGGGATAGCAAACCGTCCTCTCTATGGCGGGTGTAGCTCAGTCGGTTAGAGCGCCAGATTGTGGCTCTGGAGGCCGTGGGTTCAATCCCCATCACTCGCCCCATTTCCCCTATACTCCACACATGACATTCCCACGCGACGCGCTGTTGTCCTGCGCCCAGATGGGCGAGGCCGACCGGCTGACCATTGAGGCCGGAACCCCCGGTTTTACCCTGATGCGTCGGGCCGGGCAGGGAGCGGCGACGGCGATCCGCCGGCGTTACCGGCCGGCCCCGGTGCTGGTCGCCTGCGGGCCGGGAAACAACGGCGGTGACGGCTTCGTGGTCGCCGATGACCTGCGCCGCCACGGTTGGCCGGTGCGCGTGGCGTTGCTGGGCGGCCGCGCGGCGCTCAAGGGCGACGCGGCCGAGGCGGCGGCGCTGTGGGGCGGCAAGGTCGAACCGCTAACCCTTGAGGCACTCGATGACGTGTCACTGCTGGTCGACGCCCTGTTCGGCGCCGGGTTGGCCCGTCCGATCGACGGTGCGGCGGCGGCATTCCTAAACGAGGCGGCGGTGCGGATCGCCGGGCGTCGTCTGCGCTCGATCGCCATCGATATGCCCAGCGGCGTGCACGGCGATCACGGCCGGGTAATGGGCACCGCCTGTCCGGCCGATCTGACCGTCACCTTCTTCCGTCGCAAGCCGGGCCACCTGCTGATGTCGGGCCGGACACTGTGCGGCGACGTTCGGGTGATCGACATCGGTATCGACGAGGACAGGGCGCAACGGATCACGCCCATCGCGCGGGTCAACACCCCGGCCCTTTGGCGCGCCGCACTCCCGGTACCGGGGCCGGCGGATCACAAATACAGCCGCGGTCATGTCCTGGTGATCGCCGGGCGGATGACCGGCGCGGCGCGGCTGGCGGCCCAGGCGGCGCGGCGGATCGGGGCCGGGCTGGTCACCGTGCTGTGCCCGCCGGGGCAGGAGGCGATTATCGCCGCGGATGCGCCCGGGTTGATCGTGCAGCCATGGCCGGAACCCGATGAGTTGGCGGCATTCGCTCATCACCGCAAGGCGCGGACCCTCGTCGTCGGCCCCGGTCTCGGCACGGATGACGACGCGCGAGCGATGGCCGAGGCGGCGCTCAAGGCCGGCGTGCCGTCGGTGCTCGACGCCGATGTATTCACCTTGTTCTCGGGCCGGGCCGATGACGTGGCAGGGTGGCTGGGCGCTCCCGCTGTCCTGACCCCGCATGAAGGCGAGATGTGGCGTTTCCTGCCGGATCTGGATTTGGCCGCGCAGGGGCGCCTGGAGGTGGTGCGCCGCGCCGTCGATCGGGTGAGGGCCGTGGTGCTGTTGAAGGGACCGGACACCACGATCAAGGCACCGGGTGGGCCGTTTGTTATTTGCGAGGGGGCGCCGGCCAGCCTCGCCACCGGTGGCTCGGGCGATGTGTTGGCTGGGGCGATCGGCGGGTTGATGGCCCAGGGCATGCCAGCGGATCGCGCGGCGGCGGCCGGAGCGTGGATGCATGCCGAGGCGGCGCGCCGGTGTGGCCAGGGGCTGGTGGCGGAGGATTTGATTGGGGCGCTGGCCACCGTGCGATGGAACGCTTAAAGCGAATCGAGAGCAACCCTTTTTATCTCTATGAAATAAAAGAGTATTAATTCTCAGTTCCGGGTCACTTATGCGACTCGGTATTGAGCGATCATGCTCTGGCGGCGGCGGTTTACGGGTCCTGCGTGTCCGCCTTGCGGCTGCGGCCATAGGCGACATCGTTGGTGCGGTGCAGCTTGCGCACGATCCGCCGTAACAGCATGCGGATCAGCGGCGCCGCTTGCTCGTTCATTTCCTTGAATTGATCCGGCTCGATCAACAGGCAATCGACCAGGGACACCGTCCGCACGCTGCGGGTATGCGGGATACCCTCGATCAGAGCCAACTCGCCGAACACCTCGCCCCGACCAAGCATGGCGATCCGCGTATGTCTGCCGTTGTCGGCTTCGCGAAACACTTCCACTTCACCCGACTCGATTAGGAAAATCCCGACCGGCTCATCCCCTTCGCGGAAGATGATGGTATCGGGATCGAAGCTGATCGGCTGAACGCGCATGGCACCAGTTTATACCAACTCGCCATCCAGCGCCGCTCGGATCACCGCGACGCAGCGTTCCGGCTCGGCGTCGACATTGATGGTGATCGGTCGTTCGTCCATCGCCGGCGGTTCCAACGTGGCGAGCTGGCTGGCCAGCAAGGTCGGCGGCATGTAGTGGTCGACCCGGCGTTCCAGCCGGTTGCGTATCACCGCCTCGGCGCCTTCCAACGCCACCAGGCGCACGCCGCGCCGGTCGCCGATCAACCGTTCGCGATAAATCCGCTTGAGCGCCGAGCAGGTCAGGACATGCGGACGTCCCTCGACCAGCCAGCGATCGATGTCGGCCGCCATGGCGTCGAGCCAAGGCCACCGGTCGCGATCGTCCAGCGGCGTGCCGGCGCGCATTTTCTCGACATTGCCGGTCGGATGATAGGTGTCGCCTTCGGCGTAACCCCACCCCAACGCGTCGGCCAGGCGGCGGCCGACCGTGGTCTTGCCGACGCCGGACACCCCCATGACGACGATCACCTGTGTGGGCACGGTCATTCCCGCCGCCAATCGCCATGATGAGTGCCGGGGGCATCGGTCCGCTCAAACCCGTGCGCGCCGAACCGGTCGCGCAACCCTTGAAGCAAGTTGGCCGGGCCGCGTGCTCGGGTCATCCCCTCGATCCAGGCGAGCGCCGAGCCATGGACCGGCACCGGAATCCCGGCAAGCGACGCGGCGGCGACCGTCCTGCGCAATCCGGGTAACGCCGTGTCCAATTCGGCCCGCAGTTCGGTCGCCTGCAACAAGCTGGCGCCGGCTGGAACCGCTTCGGCGGCGACCGCCAATCGGTCGAGCAGGGTGGCCCGCAGAATACATCCGGCCCGCCAGACCCGCGCTACCTCCGGCGCCCGCACATGCCAACCCTGGGCCGCGCCGGCGGCGGCGATCATGTCGAAGCCTTGCACGAAGGCGGCGATCGTGGCCGCGTGAACCGCGTCGGCCAGGGCATCGAGGTGCAGATCCAGGCGGCCGGGCGGCGGTTCTCGGTTGAGCGCCCGCCGCTCCTCGGATCGGCTCGACACCGCGCGGGCGAACACCGCCTCGACAATGGTCGGCGCCGCCACCCCATGCTCAAGCGCGGCCAGCGAGGCCCACCGGCCGGTGCCCTTTTGACCGGCCCGGTCGACGATACGGTCGATCAAGGGTGTGCCATCGGGCTCCCGCGCCAGCATCACCTCGGCGGCGATCTCGACCAAAAAGCCTTTCGACTTCCCGGTGTTCCAATGGGCGAACACCTCGGCGATGGCATCGACATCCAGGCCCAGCCCGCCGCGCATCGCGTCGTAGGCTTCGGCCAAGGCCTGCATCACCGCGTATTCGATGCCGTTGTGCACGGTCTTGACGAAATGCCCGGCCGCGCCGTCGCCCAACAACGCGCAACAGGCGGCGCCGTCCCCGGTGCGAGCGGCGATGGCGGCCAACGCCGGGCGGACGTGCTCCCAGGCCGCCGCATCGCCACCGGCCATCAACGCCGGGCCGCGGCGCGCGCCATCGGCGCCACCGGAGACGCCGAGCCCGATCAATTTAGGGCCGCCTTCGGCGGTAAGCGCCCTCTGACGCCGTTCGGTGTCCCGGGTGTCGGCGTTACCGCCGTCGATGATGATATCGTCGGGACCGAGGGCCGGGCGCAAAGCCGCGATCACCGCGTCGACCGCCGGGCCGGCTTGGACCATCAGCAAGACGGCCTTCGGTGACGGCAGGGCGCGGGCCACGGCGGCGGCGCTGTCGGCCCAGACGGTCGTTACCGGCAAGGCGGCTCGGGCGATGGCGGCCAGATCGGGATCACGCTCCCACACCACCAACGGCACGCCGTGGTCGCCAAGATTGAGCGCCAGATTGCGTCCCATGACGCCCAACCCGATCAAACCGAGTGGGGTATGCGATTGCGGCGGTGGGGGCGGTGCTGTTGCGGCGGTCGACGGCACGGAGGGGCGGGACCTTGGTCGGCCCGTCCCGGTCAGCTCCAGGGGAACGGGCAATGGCGGGCTGGATGGAGCCGCCCCTCTTCGTAGCGCGAGAAGCGGAACGGTTCCAGCAGCGAAGCGGCATCACCCGCCGGCCGTCGGTCATACGCGGTGGGTTTGCCGCCACGATTTCCACGCGTCGCGCGCTTGGTAGCTCCAATACACCGCTTGGGCCACCCAGGGGCCGAGAACGCCACCGGCATAGCTCAACCCGAACGGCTCGAACAACCGCCACCGCTCGTCGCCCTCGGCGATGGCCGAGGCGATCAGCTCACCGCCCAGGGTGGTGGTGGCCATGCCGTGGCCGCCATGCCCTTGGTTGTACCAAACCCCGGGCGCGAGTTGGCCGACCTGCATCATCTTGTGAGTGGCGTAGCCCATGGTGCCGGGCCACGCCACCTCGGCCCGCACATCGGCGAGCTGCGGATAGACCCGCCTGAGATCAGCCATCATGGTCTCGGCCAGCCGTGGCAGGTCGGTCCAGCGGCTGATCCTCCCACCCCATAGAATTCGGGTGTCCGGCAACGGGCGGTAATAGTCGCTGGCGAACCGGTCATCGGAGACGCCATGCGGGGCGCCGATCACCTCGGCCAGACGGCCGCCCACCGGCTCGGTCAACACGACATAGGTGCCGATCGGCAAGGTCGCGCGGGACAGGGGGCCGACCAGCCCGTCGATGTAGCCGGAGCAGGCGACCACCACCTGATCGGCGAGGACGGTGCCGGTTGCCGTTTCGACACGCTTGCGATCGGCCGACAGATCGATCCGGGTGACCGGCGTGGCCTCGTGGATCACCGCCCCGGCTCTGATGGCGGCTTTAGCGGTGCCGCGCGCGAAGTTGAGCGAGTGAAAGGTGAACGCCTTGGGATTCATGACGGCGTCGAAGTAACGCGGGCTGCGCCAGATCGCCCGCACCTTTTCACGCGGCCAAACCTCCAGGTCGGCGTCGACCAGCTCGTTGGCCTGGGCCACCCGGCGGTCGAGGGCGGCGCGATCGTCGAACCAGGAACACCGGACCAGCCCATCGGTGATGGGGGCCACGGCCTGTCCCATGGTCTGGGCGCGGCGGCGAACCAAGTCCACGGCTTCCTGCGATAACCGGTGCAACTCCACCGCGCGATCCCGGCCCACCCTGGCAATCAGCGCGGACAGATCGCGCGAGTATCCGGCGGAGACGAACCCGCCATTGCGGCCCGACGCTCCCCAGCCGACGCGATGGGCCTCCAGAAGGATGACCGACCGGCCGCGTTCGGCGAGGCCAAGGGCGGCGGCGAGCCCCGCCATACCGCCGCCCACGACACAAACCTCCGTCTCGATGCTCCCATCCAGGGGCGGGTGGATGTGGTCGTCGTCGCGGCTGCGCGCGTAGTAACTGTCGGCATAGGGGAGGATGTCGGGCATGGCCGCCGCAGACTATCCGGCGCCTCCAACTCGGACCAGCCCCGTGTGCGGCCGGCGACGGATCAGACCGCGACCTTGAGCCGGTTGGCGATCATCGCCAGCGCGCCGGCCTCGTCGACCGCCGCGCCCAGGGCGGGACCACTGCCCTCCAGGCAATGGCGATCGCGGAAGAAACGGATCTGCTCGTCGGTGGCCAGGCCGGACACCGACACCGATTTCTCCAGCGCGCCCGCGAGCTGGATCGCCGCGGCCGCGACCATGGCCGCGTCGGCATCATCGGGCACCCGCGCCACGAGGTCCCCGCCGATCACCACCTGGTCCACCGGGAACCGGCGCAAGTGCATGAGCGAGGAGGCACCGGCGCCGAAATCATCGATCCGCAGACGCACGCCGAGCTGGGCCAAACCTTCGAGAGTACCAAGGGCGACATCGGGGTCCTCAACGGCGATGGACTCGCCCAGCGCGAACACCAGGTCCGCCGCCGCCGTGTTGGTTTCGGCCAAGATGTCCTCCACCATGTCAATCAGATCGGGCTGGTACAGTTGCTGGGCGTGCAGGCTGACGGTGACGGTCATGTCGCCACTGCCCGCCGTCCCCCAGCGCCGCCGCGCCGCGCAGGCTTGACGCAGCAGCCATTCGCTCATCGGCACGATCAGTCCCTCGCGCTCGGCGATCGCGAGGGAGGAAGGACGGTCAGTGCCGCCGGTAAGCAGCGGCTGGCCTTCAGCGTCGACCAAATTCGCGATGAAACCAACCAACCGGTTGCCGGCCAAGCGGTATATCGGCTGGAAGCGGGTGGCGAGATGGCCGTGCTCCAAATCACGGCGCAAATCCCGCTCGATGGCGCGGCGCTGGCGAAGCCGTTCCGCCATGGCCTCGGCGTAACGACGAACCGGTTGCGCCATGGCGCCGGGTTGATCGGTGAGAGCCAGTTCGGCGGCGCGCATCAGCTCATCGGCATCGCGTCCATGCTCGGGATAAACCGCCAGACCGCACAACAGCTTTGGTATCGCCATCCTATCCGCGATGGGAATCTCTCGCCCGGCTCGTGCGGTGAGACCGGCGGCGGTGATTTCCACCTCGGCGACATCGGCGATGTCCGGCATCAGGATCGCGAACCCCGAGCCATCGACACGGGCGATCACCGCGTCTTCGGGCACCAGGCCGGCCAGACGGATAGCGAGGCGCCGGACCAGCGTGTCCCGGCCCTGCGCGCCAAGATCGGCGCCAATCTCACGGAGGTTCTCGATGGTCAGCAACACGTAGCCAATCCGTCCCGCCCGTGGTTTGGCGGTGCGAATTTGGGCGGTCAGCATATGGCTCAGAGCCGATCCGGTCGGCAGGCCGGTCAACTCATCATGATGGGCCAGCCGCTCCAGCCGCTCTTCGGCGGCGCTGTCGTGGGTGATGTCGAGGGCAACGCTCAACACTCGCTGGACCATGCCCTTGCTGTCCTTAAGCGCGGCCTTGGTGGTCAGGAACTTGCGATGGCGGCCCTCGGCATCGACCAATTCCTCCTCGGAGCGGCGGCTGGCGACTTGCCCCGCCCCCAAGGTGCGGTCCTCGGCGTCGATGCTTCTACCGGTAGCAGCACCCAACAGCTCCGACGTTGTTCGCCCAACCGCCGCCTCGGGATCGATCCCGAACACCTCGGCCTGAAACGCGTTGATGAATTCGTACCGCCCCTCCGATGTCTTGGCCGAGACCATGGCCGGCATGCCGGACAGCACCGCATCCAATAGGGCGCGGGAATCCCGCAACGCCTGTTCGGTCTCCAACCGCTCGGACAGGTCGTGCAATGCGAGAAACACCAACTCCCCGCCACCGAGGTCGTGACGCGACACGTGCACCTCCACCGGAAAGGCCGAGCCGCCCTTGCGTATCGCGCGCTTACGCATCGGCGTGTCGCCCGGGGTGTCGCCCGGGGTGTCGCCCGGACGCGCGCCGCCGGCAATATCCAATCCCGGCACCAAGCTGTGCAATGCGCACGTCTGCATCTCGATCTCGGGCCGATTGAACGCCGTCCGTGCGGCGTCGTTGGACATGACGACCCGGCCCGCGTCATCGACCACGATTACCAGGACCGGAAAGGGCCCGAGGATCCGTTCAAAGGTCCGAACAACGTCATACAACGAAGAGAAGTTGAGATCGGCCATGAGGCGTCCATCGCAAAAATACGTCTCTAAACAAACCTATAATGCATTTTTAACGTTTAAATAGCAACGCGAATCAGGAAATTGCATTAAAATCGTTTATCGTCCATGGCATTTGAGGTATGAAACACCTTATCGTCACGCAGAACGCGGGGTGACCCATGACACCGTCGGCCGAACAAACGCGAAAACTGGAACGCATCGCTCAGAGCGAGCTGGACACCATCATCAAGCGTCACGCGCGTTTTCGGCGTGGGCAGATGGGTGGCGCGCGGGCCGTGCTGTCGTTTTTTGATCTGGCCTGGCTGAATTTCAACGAGGCGGACCTGACCGATGCCGATCTGACGGGTGCGGTGCTGTCGCGGGCCAATTTGGATCGCGTGATCCTCGATTATGCTTCATTGTTCGCCGCCGATCTGCGCGGCGCGAGTTTGGAAGGCGCCAGCTTGGTGAAAACCGACTTGCGGGGTGTTTGCCTGCGTGGCGCACGCCTGGTCGGTGCTTCGCTGATCGACGCCGATGTTCGCGAAAGCAATCTGGCGGAGCGAGGTGACGTCGACCGCGATCTGCACTGGATCGAGATCGAGCCGTCCGCCTCGGAAATGCAGCAGGCGGATTTCTCCGGTGCCGATCTGTCGCGTGCCAAGATTTCCGGCGCGGTGTGCGTGAACACCAATTTCTCTGACGCCATCCTGCGCGACACCAAGATGATCCGCTGCAATCTGCGGGGAGCCAATCTGAACGGCGCCAATCTGGACGGCGCGGATCTGAGTTGGGCCAATCTGGAGAAGGCGACCCTGAGGGACGCGATCTTCACCCGCATCACCGTCAATATGACGGAGCTTGGCGGCGCCGACCTTCGCGGCGCCCTAACCGACCGTCTGGCCGGCCGGTCGCTTGAGGATTTGGACACACCGCTCGAGGCGTTGCTCGATTTGCACGCGACATGGGTCGCGACCTCAAGCGGCAAGGGCCGCCAACTCGATCTCTCGGGCTTTGATTTGCGTGCGGCCGAGGACCTCGGGCTGGCCAATCTGACCGCGATGATCGCCACCGACGTCGTGCTATGCGGTGTCGATCTGTCCAATGCTCAACTGGCGGCGGCGCAGTTTTCGGGAGGCGACTTCCGCTTTGCGCTGCTGGACGGCGCCGATTTGCGGGGGGCTGATTTGCGCAACGCGCGGTTCCAGAACGCCCGCCTGGCCGGGGCCAACATGCGGGCCTTGACCTTGGAGACCGGCCACAGCTTGGCCACGCGCCTCTCTGGTGCCGACCTTCGATACGCCGATTTGCGCGGCGTCTGTCTGCGCGGCGGCGATCTGCGCGAGACCGATCTGTCCAACGCGGTGCTGCAGGGGGCTGACCTGCGCGGCGCCGACCTGCGCGGGGCCACGCTCGGCGACCCGGTTCGATTGGGCGCTCGGATCGACGAGAAAACCCAGCTGCCAGACATCTGATGTTCCAGCACCTGATGTTGCAACACCCGACGGTCCAGGCACCTGACGTCAGGTGTCCAAACCGGCCGCTGTCTTTCGTACGCCAAGCTCTTCCCGAGATATCCCGTCCCATGACCTCTCGGTGATAAGGCGATCCCGCGGAAGTAACATGAACACGGTGGTTCCCACGTCCAACTCGCTGCTCAGGGTCAAGCGTCCGCCATGCAGCTCCATAAGCGTCCGGCTGATCGCAAGGCCGAGGCCCGTCCCGCCATGCTCCCGCGACAAATGCGAGCGGACCTGCTCGAACGGCTCCATTACCCGAGCCAAATCCTCTTGGGAGATGCCTGGGCCGGTGTCCGATATGGCGAGGTAGTACTCGCCCTGCTCGGTGACCCCTTCGGCAATCTCCACACGGCCACCGGACGGGGTAAATTTCACAGCGTTGCCGAGCAGGTTGACGAGAACTTGACGGATCGCGCGCTCGTCGAACCGCAGCATTGTCGCGTCGGGCATGAGTTTTCTGGACAGGGTAATCTGTTTCACGCCGACTTGTAGTTGCACCATGGCAATTCCATCGTCGATCAGCGCGTGAACGTCACCCTCCGCTTCATGCAATTGATAGGCATGGCTCTCCAATTTCGACATGTCGAGCAAGTCGCCAACCAAGTTCAGGAGATGGCGGCCGCTGTTATTGATCAATCCGCCATATTCCTGATAGCGCTTTAGATCGCCCTTCATCATGTCGCTTTCGATCAGCTCGGAGAAGCCGATGATCGCGTTCAACGGGGTTCGAAGTTCATGACTCATCGTTCCCAGGAATCGCGTTTTGGAGGCGTTCGCCCGCTCGGCGCGGTCCCGTGCCTCGGAGAGCTCCTCGTTGTAGAGCTGGATGCGCGCGATCATGTTGTTGAACTCATCGATCAGCGTTCCAAGCTCATCGTGTGACGATGCCGTCGCCCGTAGAGTGAAATCCCCATCCTTGGAGACCCGTTCCATCGTGCTCACCAAGTGCTCGATAGGACGTGAGATTGCGTGACCCAAAATACGGGCGAGCAGCCACGCCGCGATGGTGGCGCCGATCATGACACCGATGCCAGCCAACAAGGTCTGCCACGCCGTCGTTTCCAACTCATCCAGCGACGCGACGATCTGAAGCTCGCCCTGCCACCCCTGATGGTTGCTGATGGGGGTGCTGACGACCGCGATACCATCCTGAGCCGAGAACGGCGGTGCGGTGCCGATACTCGGCCATGGCTCGACCGCGCTCGCATCGCCGTAACGCGCGAACTCGCGCCCGTCGCGGTCCAGGATTCGAGCCGCCCGAACAATTGGCAGCCCGCGTAACGCGTCTAAGGTCGTTTCGGCTGACTGGGGATCGTTGAACACCAGCGATGCGTCTACGTTGTCCGCCATCATGCGACCGACCGCCGTCAGTTCGCGTTCGAGGCTTTGTTTTTGGTTGTTGTAGCCGTGCCAAAGGTCGATGGCCGTGACGACGGTAATCACCGCGACGGCGACGGCGGTGGTCAACCAGATGAGCTTCGATCGGATCGACCAGGAGGTCAGCCGTTTCATGCTCAGGACCCTTTCGCCGGGCCGCCAACGATCTCGGCCAACGTCAGAACCTTTGAGCTGAGGGACAGACCGCTGTGTGCCAGCTCGTTTGCGTTGATTCGAAAACGCAGTTGCTGATTTTTCAGGAACAGTTCGATATGACCGCCGTTGATGGCGAAATTCTCGGCGTCGGAAATCAGCAAGATGCCGAAACGGCGCGCCAGGACAGCCAGGGAGCGAAGCGTATTCTGATCCACGGACGGTCCGGCGAAGATGATGTGACAGGCTGACAGACGTTCGGGATCCCCACTGAGATCGACGGCGGATACCCGGATAAGCTTGTCGTGAACAACCCTACCGTCCCAGCCGGAAAAGACGGCCATGTCGAGCGTGTCCGTCTCGATGCAGATATGCAGCCGACCATCAGAGGCGGGGCGGTCTGGCCAACGGGCGTACTGGGCGAAATTGAACAGAAACCCCGCCTTGATGGTGTCCAGCTTGAGCCGGCTCGGCTCGCTCGTGGTGGCGGGGGTCGCGGCAAGCAGCACCGCCGACAGCGTGACGTACAGCGTCCAATGGAGCATGCCGCGCCAAGCGCCCGCACGCCAACGCGGCGGCGGCCGCCGGCATCTTAGTGATTTTGAGGCTTGAGGCACGGCGCGCTCGATCAGAACTGTATGCTCAGGGAAGCGCGAACACTGCGCGCGACTTCGGTCGCGTGAACGTTCGGAATTTCAGCGCGGTCGATGCCGAACTCACGATGGCCATTGTGCAACAGATTACGGCCGGTCAGCGCGAGCTCAACCGTCTCTCGCGGGCGCCACGCGATCCGTGCGTCGAGTTCGACATACCCGTCGGCGTCCACGGTCGGCACCTCGTCGACGAAACGCAGCACCGTGTCGAAATACACCTCCGGTGCGACGGTTGCCATGGAATGAATTGAGAATTGGTGTCGGGGTGTGTTCCAGCTGGCCGAGCCGCTGCCTTGGATGTGCTCCTGAATAAAGGAGTAAGAACCACGCAAGCGCCAGTCCGAGATCGGCTGCCAGGTGGCGGCGATCTCGGTGCCATAGGTCCATGCGCCGGTCGTGCCGGTGATGGCGAGAGGGACGACAAGGTAGGGGACACCGTTGAAGGTTTGGACAACAGGCGTTCCCGTCGTGGTCGAGAGCAACAGACCATCATAGTCATTGTAGAACCCCGCGACATCGAACGACAGGGTAGGAAGTGCTTGGGTGCGGTAGCCGATCTCGTAGGCGGTGAGAGATTCGGCGTGTAAGTCGCGGCTGCCTTTGACTTGCGGCGCAAGCGGCAGGGATGAGACGGTATTGGGTGGGATGACGACGTTGATGATATCGGCGTCGTTCTCGCCGCGTGACGGCGTGCGAATGGCATGCGACACCGCACCCCACAACGTGTGTTGTGGGGTGGGTGTCCAGGCAACCCTGGCCGAGGGCTGAAGCTCGGTGCCGGAAATACTGTGGTGTTCGACCTTCGAGCCGAGAGTGAACTCGACCCGATCGTCGAAAAACCGGCGTGATGCCTGTGCGAACGCGTTGACGATGCTAACAGTTTCCGACATGGGGTCGAGTTGGTAGGCGAAACTGTCGGTCTGTAAATCGTCGCTGATCAATCGGTAGCCGCCGCCCCAGCTCAAATCGGCAAATGAGCCCACAACGAAGTTGTGTTGGCCCTGGACATCCAGGGTGGTTCGGGATTCCTCGATCGATAGGGAATCGACAGACATCTGGCGGTGGTCGAGGAAGCTTTGAAGCGAGAAGTCCGTTGTCTCGCTCAATCGCCGGTCCCAGCGTCCCTGTAGGAAAACTCCAGATCGTTCCGTGTCACCGTCTCGGGTTTCCGAATACGGGGAGACGAGAAGCGGTGCCGTGCTGACGTCCCCACCATCGGTCGCGTCGAAACCGGCCTCGAACAAGACGGTGTCGCGGGCCGACGGCGCCCAATCGAGCCGGTAATCGACGCGGCCGTTGCTCCAAGTGTCGTTGCCGTCGGTGCCGTCTTCCGTGGATGACCCAGCGCGCCTGTCGACCTTGGTCGAGAGGCGATAGCTCATGTCGCCGCCAATGACGCCTCCTTGACGAAGCGAGAGGATGCCGAGGTCCTCGTTGCCCGTCGACACTTCGGCGCGGCGGCCCTGGGTATCACTGGAGTGGCGGGTGATGATGTTGATCACGCCGTTGACCGCGTTCGCTCCCCACAGGGTGCCACCGGGCCCGCGCACCACCTCGATCCGCTCGATGTCGTCGAGCGGCAGGTTGACCCGGTCCCAAAACACGCCCGAGAACAGGGAAGTGTACACACTGCGGCCATCGATCATGACCAGCAGTTTGTTGGCGAACCGGCCGTTGAACCCGCGCACGCTGATGGCCCAGGTATTCGCGTTGATCCGCGCCACGTTGACGCCGGGCACCAGCCGCAACGCCTCCGGAATGGTCGAGACCCCCGATCGTTGGATTTCCTCGCGCGACAGCACATACACCGCGGCGGCGGCATCGCGGAGTTGTTCGGGGTGCTTGGAGACCGTCGTCACCTCGACGTTCATCAGGTATTCGAGCGACATGGCGGTGATCGGGTTGTCGCTGGTTGCGGCGGCGGGGGATATCGACGCCCACACCACCACGAGCAGCGCGCAAAGCGTGAGGGACGTAGGGGGTGGGCGCATGTGCTTGCTCGTCAGCTATCGTGGGTTTGTGTGATATCCTACATTGATAAAAATTTAATTAATAATAAGACGCCTTCCCAGTTGAATCACGTACGCATGCGGCTTGTCGGTCGGCAAGCATAAATTTACGAGTATGTGGTTGACGGTTTTATTTCAACCAGCTGATAAAAAACGATTTCCAAGAATAGAATTTTATTGAAATTCCCGTGCAAACCCCGTGACCTTAAATGATATTTCATTGTCGAAAATATCGTAGGCACAGAGCGGCCGGCTTCCTAGCGTCGTCTTATCAAAGTCTTGGTCGGCCACTTGGATCGCCGAGACTTCAGGGTCTCGGAACTTGGTTGAACGATACGTTCAGCAGCATCACCGCCAGCCTCGGTTGAGGCCGGCACGCTCCTCTCACTCCCTCAACGCCGGGTTCGCCGTCCACGTGCTCTTCCTGATCCGGACGTTCTCCAGAATGTAGCCGGTGAGGAATAGCGCTGGTTGAAAAAAGAGGCCGCCCGAGGGGGCGGCCAAGGTCGTCTCGGTAGGAGACAGGGGAGACGCAGGGAGATGAAGGGGTAAAGCGCGCGGCTACTCCGTCGGGGTCGGACGGCGGGCAAAGCGCGCGGCCTGGTAATAGCTCAGGTTACGACGAACCACGTCGTCCGGCAGATCACGTTGGGCGATCGCGGCGGCGGTGGCGCCTTCACCCGCGAGGCCATAGGCCAAGGCCAGATTCTGACGCGCGGTGGCGAAATCGGCGCGTTCATCGGTGACGTCGCTCAACACTTCGATCGCCTCGTCGAACTGGCCGGTCAATGCCAGCGACAGACCCAAATTGTTCGCCAGGTTCGGATTATCCGGCGCGGCCGCTAGACCCTCACGATACGCGTCTTGGGCGTCGACGTGCCGGCTAAGCATGTCGAGCGCCACACCCATGCCGTTCCACGCCCGATAATCATCGGGACGGTCGCGCAACAGGTCCCGGTACATAACCAGCGCCTCGTCTGGCCGATCCAGATTGACGAGGGCGTTGGCCAGCCCGCGCCGGGCGTCACGATCGTCCTCATCGACCGACATGGCCGAGCGGAAGATATCGGCGGCCTGTTCATAGGAGCCGACGCGGTTCGCCAGGAATCCCCACGCCGTGAGCGGGGCACTATCGAACGGGTGCAGCTCATGGGCCTGACGGTACAGGGCGGCGGCGTTCTCATCGCGCCCAGCGGATTCCGCCTGATGCGCCATCCGCAACAGGGTGCGCAGCTCCGGCGGATTGCGGGAATCGCCGATCTGCAGGGTGGACGGATTGCTGGCACAGGCGCCCAGCAACAGCGCGACGGCGATCAAGGCCAAGGGTGCTTTTCGCATCATGTAACCTCCATTCTGAAGGTGCGAATCGGTTATCGATACGCATAATCGAAACTTAATATAGCATTTAGCTTCAAAATCGGTAAGATAAAAAATGATCTACGCCGCAATCTGTAGGCGAGGCGGGTTTCATGCGACAAGGTCTCAAACTGACCGTACCGGAAGACGAGCTGATCGACGGGCTGTTCGCCACCGAGATCAGCCTGAATCCGATCGTTCCGGACGAGGACGCCCGCATCAGCTATGGCGAGTTGACGGCGATGTTGGAGCGATTGCACCGGCGTTATCTCGACGTGGTGCGGCTTGGCCTTGAAAGCATCGGGGTCAATGACATCAACGCCACTCAAGCCTTGATCCTGATGAACGTCGGCGACGGCGAGGTGCCGATCCGGGACTTGGTACAGCGCGGCTATTATCTGGTGAGCTCGGCGTCCTACAACATCAAGAAGTTGGTGGATTACGGGTATTTAGAGCAGGTCCGCTCGATCCATGACCGTCGGTCGGTGCGCCTGCGACTCGGCGATCCCGGCCGTCAGATAGTCGATCATCTGAAAGACCTCGACCTGCGCCTCGTCGACGCCGCCGCCGAGGAGCCGGAGTTGCTCGACGCCATGGATCAGGCGACCCGGACGCTCCGCAAGATCGAGCGCGTCTGGGCCGAATTCATCAATTTCGGATAAGCCCACCGCGCTCGGTCAATTCTCAACAGGAGGTCGGAAAGCGGTTAGCGTTACGAAGCGACTTTCTCGCTTGCGGTTGTAAAAGAACAGGCCGTCTTCGCCGTTTTGAACGCCACGTAACGTGTAGGATTGTTTGCTGGCGACCTCAGGGAATGACATCGCGGGGATCGCCCGAAACTCAATCGAGAGCCGTGATTTTGTTAATTTCGGACCGCTTTGGGTCCGATGAAAGACGAGAGGTGTAAAGCAAAGGCACTCTCCCGCGTGGACCACGGGGCTGATCTCCTTGAAGTTTCCCAGTCGATCGCGGAGTTGCTCATCGGTGAAGTTCAACACTCCATCTGTAAGGATTTTGGATCGAACGGTCTCGAAATGGCTCATACTTTCATCTACCGATAAGCCGTCAACGCCTTCCACGAAAGTTAACGCCGGCCGTTCGACCCCTGAATCCTCGAGAGGAATCCAAAAGGTGAGCCCGCGATCAGGATGAAAGAAATTCGCGTCTTGGTGCCACGGATTGAATAGGGACAAATCCGTGCTGTGTTTCCGCAATGTGCTGAAGCCTGTCATCAATGCGATACGTTCACCGAGCGTGCGTGCGGCGAACGCCGCCAACCCGGTGTCGAAAAAAAACTCGACGATCATTGCGAACAAGGGAGCATTCGCCGGGTACAGGGTAGCAACCGAGCGTTTGGCATCCTTCTGGCCGCTGAGGTGTTTTGTGAGTTCTTCCCGCAGCGGAGTTATCCGCTCTTCGCCTCGTTTGATGGTCAAACGGTACGGCGTTAGATCGGGGGCCAAGGCGCGGCTTGTTGATACCTCATGAATTTCGATCGACATGCAGCGATCCTATTGTTTCGTCTGAGATGATCAATGCCGAGACCGCAACGATGATCTTAGGCGTGTTCGTATTTTTGTTAACTCTCCAGGTGTTGAACTTCGTCGCGTTGACGGTGATGCGGTGGATCGATGATGATCCCGCCGCGTGTTCGTTCTGTCCTGGCCACGCGACCCAGAGGGAGAACAGTCATGCGCATCGTGGTTATGGGAGCGGGCGGGGTCGGCGGGTATTTCGGCGCGTATTTGGCCCAAGCTGGGCATGACGTCGCCTTTGTGGCGCGCGGCACCCATCTGGAAGCCATGCGCGCGAGCGGCCTGCGGCTGGAGGGATCGCGTGGCGACATCGTGTTGCCCGCCGTGACCGCGACCGACGATCCCAAGGCCTTGGCCGCGACCCTGGGCGGCCCGGCCGACGTGGTGCTGTTCACCGTCAAGCTCTATGACACCGAAAGCGCCGGCGCGACCATCCGACCGATCGTCGGCCCCGACACCATGGTGATTACCCTGCAGAACGGGGTCGATGGGGCGGATCGTCTGGCGTCGGTCCTAGATGAGGGGGCGGTGCTCGGCGGGGCGGCCTATGTCTCGGCCTTGATCACCGAGCCGGGGATTGTGCGCTACACTTCCGACATGTCGAAAATCGTGTTCGGCGAACTCGACGGCCGGATGTCCGAGCGGGCGACGGTGTTCCGCGACGCTTGCCTGGCGGCCGGCTTCGAAGCCCAGGTGTCGGCCGATATTCGCGCCACGCTGTGGGAGAAATTCGTGCTGCTGGCGACCAATTCGGCGCTGACCACGCTGGTGCGCCGGCCGGCCGGCGATCTGTACCACGACGATGACATCCTGGTCCTGGCCGAAGCCATGATGCGCGAGGTCGAGGCGGTCGCCCGCGCCGAGGGCATCGCCGTCGCCGATGACGTGGTGGAGCGCTCGCTGGCGCTGTCGAAGAGTTTTCCGCCGGGCATGTACGCCTCGATGTATTACGACCTGTCGCGGGGACGCCGGATGGAGCTGGCCGGACTGTCCGGCCTGGTCGCCCGCCGAGGTGCGGCGCTCGGCGTGCCGGTACCGCATCACTTCATGGTGTGGTGCGCGCTCAAGCCATGGATGGACGGGGCGTAATGCACGCGGATATCGCCATTCTCGGCGGCGGAATCATCGGCTCGTCGGTGGCCTATCATCTGGCGCGGGACGGACGGGCCGGTACTATCGTCGTGGTCGAGCGCGATCCGACCTACGCGCTCGCCGCGACACCGCGCGCCAACGGCGGCATCCGATTGCTGTTCAGCCTGTCCGAGAACATCGAGATGGCGCGCCATGGCCGCGACTTCTACCGCGCCTTCGAGAGCGAGATGGCCGTGGACGGCGAGCCGGCGCCGATCAGCTACAAGCGCCAAGGCTATCTGTTCGTCTCGGACGCCGGCGGAGCGGCGCAGATGGAGGAGAACGCCCGGTTCCAGGAAAGCATGGGCGTGACCGCCGAGCGGCTCGATCCCGCCGCTCTGGAGGCCCGGTTTCCGTCGATCTCGGGCGAGGGCGTGGCGCTGGCCGTGCTGTCGCCGGACGACGCCTGGATCGATCCGCAGGCGGCCTTGATGGGGTTTCGCCGCAAGGCGCGGTCGCTGGGCGTGGCCTATATCGACGGCGAGATCGTGGAATGGCAGGGCGACGGGGTGGCCGCGCGCTCGGTCACCCTGGCCGACGGTCAGGCGATTACCGCCGATGTCTTCGTCAATGCCTGTGGTGCCTGGGCCGCCGAGGTCGGCCGTTTGATCGACCTCGATCTGCCGGTCGAACCGATGTCGCGCGAGAGTTACTTCTTTCGCTGCGCCGATCCGCTGGAGCCGTTGCCGTTCATCAAGACCGAGACCGATCTGGCGTTCCGGCCCGAGGGCGATGGCTATGTCGGTGGCATGCCGGACTGGTCCGAGCCGGCGGGCTGGAACTTCGAGCCGTCGCCCGACCGGTTCGAGGACGTCGTATGGCCGGCCTTGGCGCAACGCCTGCCATCAATGCAACGGGTGAAGCTGATCCGTAGCTGGCGCGGCCACTACGCGCGCAACACCCTCGACTACTCGGCGATCATCGGGCCGTGGAGCGGCGGGCTCGGGAACGTCTATCTCGCCAATGGCTTCTCCGGTCACGGCGTGATGCACGCCCCGGCCACCGGCCGCGCCCTCGCCGAGTTGATCCTCGATGGCGGTTTTCAAACCCTTGATTTGGCCCGCTTTGGCTATCACCGCATTCCGGCGGGCGAGCCGTATCGCGAGAAAGGGATTGTCTGAGTTCGACAATCCGTTTGCCGCGCTGCAGCGATGGGTCTACCGTTCGAGATCGGCCTTTGAGGGCCGCAATATTCAAAGTTAATGAAAACAAAAACGGGGCTTCACCCATGAAACGTCGTTCTCTGCTGCTTGCGGCGGGTGCTTTCGCGGCTGCGTCGGCACTTCCAGCCACCCATCATGCCGCCATTGCCGCGACGCCCGCCGATACGCTGGTTATCGCCACGGCGATCGACGACATCGTCTCGCTCGATCCGGCGGAAATCTTCGAGTTTTCCGGCGGTGACGCGGCCAACAATCTCTACGATACGCTGGTCACGTTCGATCCAAACGCTCTGTCGAAGGGTTTCCAGCCGGGCCTCGCCGAGAGTTGGAGCATCTCCAATGACGGCAGGACCTATACGTTCAAGATGCGCAAAGGCGTGACGTTCACCTCGGGCAACCCGGTGACCGCCCATGACGCGGAATTTTCATTGCGCCGCGCCGTCGCTCTGAAGAAAACCCCATCGTTTATCCTGACGCAGTTCGGCTTCAACGCCGACACGGTGATGGACCAGATCAAGGCGGTGGACGCGGACACGCTCGTCATCACCACCGACAAGAAATACGCGCAGTCCTTCCTGCTGAACTGTCTGACCGCCACCATTGGCTCGATCGTCGACAAGAAGACCGCGATGGCGCACGAGAAGGATGGTGATTTCGGCTATGAATGGCTGAAGACCAACACCGCCGGCTCCGGCGCGTACACGCTGCACAGCTGGAAGGCGAACGAGAGCTACGTCCTTAATGCCAACCCGAGCTACTGGCGCGGGGCTCCGTCGATGAAGCGGGTTTTCGTCCGCCATATTCAAGAATCGGCGACCCAGCGGCTGCTGCTGGAGAAGGGGGACATCGACGTCGCCCGCAACCTTTCGACCGATGACATCGCCGCCATCGCCGGCAACAAGGACCTGCGCGTCGACGAGGATTTGCGCGGTCGCATCATGTATATCTCGCTCAATCAGAAGGACGAGAGGTTCGCCAATCCGAAGGTCCGCGAAGCGTTTAAGTGGCTGGTCAACTATGAGGGAATGGCGAACAGCTTCCTCAAGGGCCAATACGTTGTCCATCAGGCTTTCCTGCCGCTGACCTACCTCGGCGAGTTGAAGGAGAAGCCGTACACGCTCAACGTCGCCAAGGCTAAGGCACTGCTCGCCGAGGCCGGCTACGGCAACGGCATGGAGGTCACCATCCAGGTCCGCAACGCGTCGGAACGGCTGGAGATCGCGCAGTCGCTGCAGAACATCTGGTCGCAGGCCGGCATCACCGCGAAGATCGAGTCCGGTACCGCCAAGCAGATCCTTGGTGAGTATCGGGCACGCAAGCATTCGATCTATCTCGGCGCCTGGGGCCCCGACTATCCGGATCCGCACACCAACGCCGACACCTTTGCGCACAACCCCGACAATGCCGACGAGGCGAAGCTCACGGGCAAACTGGCGTGGCGTAATGCCTGGGATATGCCCGAAATGACCAAGCAGACGTCAGCGGCGGTCGAGGAGAACGACACCGCGACCCGGGCGACGATGTATGTCGACATCCAACGGGAACATCAGAAGACCAGCCCGTTCGTGGTCATGCTGCAGAAGATCGAGCAGACCGGCCTTCGCGCCAATGTGAAAGGCTTTGTGACCGGCAGCGCGATTTCGTCAGTCTACTATTGGACCGTGACGAAATAAGCCTGAGTCCGTAACGGCTTATGGCCACCGTCTCCGACGACGTGCGCGCGAGGAGGGCGATCTCGCCCTTCTCGCGCTCCTTCTGGCTGTCGCTGCTGCGATTGTTGGCGTCGCTTGCCGTCACCTTTGTCGGCCTGCTGTTCATCACCTTTCTGATTGGCCGGGTGATGCCGATCGACCCGGTGCTTGCCGTGGTCGGCGACAAGGCATCGGATGAAATCTATCAGGCGGCACGGCTTGCGATGGGCCTCGATCAGCCGCTCGCCGTTCAGTTCGCCTATTATCTGGGCGATGTCGTGCGGGGTGACCTCGGCACGTCCCTGTTGACCGCCAACCCGGTCGCCGAGGATATCGCGCGGGTGTTTCCCGCGACCCTGGAGCTGGCGACGCTCGCCACCATTTTCGGCGTGCTCTTCGGCGTACCCGCCGGGGTGATCGCCGCCGTTAATCAGGGCCGCTGGCCGGACCAAGTGGTCCGGGTGTTTGGCCTGTTCGGCTATTCCATGCCGGTCTTCTGGCTTGGCTTAATCGGCTTGATGGTGTTCTACGGCGTTCTCGGCTGGGTCGCCGGGCCGGGCCGGCTCGACATCTTCTTCGAGGATGTCGTCCCCCAGGTCACCGGTGTCATCCTGTTCGACAGTCTGATCGCCGGTGAGTTCGAGGTGTTTCGCAACGCCCTCGGTCACATCATCCTGCCCGCCAGCGTCCTCGGTTACTACTCGCTCGCCTACATCAGCCGCATGACCCGAAGCTTCATGCTCGATCAGCTCAGCCAGGAATACGTCACCACGGCGCGGGTCAAGGGCATGTCGGAGTTGCGGGTGGTCTGGTTACACGCACTTGGTAACGTCATGGTGCCGCTGATCACCGTGATCGCGCTGTCCTACGCCAATTTGCTGGAGGGCTCGGTGTTGACCGAGACCGTCTTTGCCTGGCCCGGTATCGGCTTCTACATAACCAACGCGCTGCTGTCGGCGGATATGAGCGCGGTTCTTGGCGGTACGATCGTCGTCGGCATGGTCTTCATCGGGTTGAATCTGCTGTCCGATCTGCTGTACCGCATCGTCGATCCGAGGGCCCGATGACCACCATCGACACGCCGACGCGGAAATCCGGCTGGCGCGCTTGGCTCACCAGTGACAGCCCGGCCTCGCGAACCCATGCGCGCTGCGTCCAGCTCTATCTCGGCTGGCTTGATCTGAGCCGCAACCCGTTGGCGATGATCGGTCTCGCCATTGTCGTTGCCTTGGTGCTGGTCTCGGCGATGGCACCAATCCTGGCAACCCACGATCCGTTCGCCCAGGTGCTATCGGATCGGCTGTTGTCGCCGGGTGAGGGTGGTCACCTGCTCGGAACCGACGAGCTCGGGCGTGACATCTTCTCCCGGGTCATTCACGGCGCCAGCATCACCCTCTACATCGTTGCCCTGGTGGCGGCGACGGCGCCGATCGCCGGCCTGATCGTCGGGACGGTCGCGGGCTATCTCGGTGGCTGGGCCGACATCGCGCTGATGCGGCTGACCGACATCTTTCTCGCTTTCCCGCGTCTGGTGCTGGCGCTCGCGTTCGTGGCGGCGCTCGGTCCCGGGATCGAGAACGCGGTACTGGCGATCGCCATCACCTCCTGGCCGCCCTATGCCCGTATCGCCCGAGCCGAGACATTGACCATCCGCAATTCGGACTTCATCGCCGCGACCCGCCTGCAAGGCGCCAGCCAGTCGCGGATCATCTGGGGACATATAATGCCGCTCTGCCTGTCCTCGGTGATCATCCGGGTAACCCTCGACATGGCCGGCATCATCCTGACCGCCGCGGGTCTCGGCTTCCTCGGCCTCGGCGCGCAGCCGCCGACCCCTGAGTGGGGGGCGATGATCTCCGCCGGGCGGAAGTTCATTCTCGATCAGTGGTGGGTCGCCACCGTCCCCGGCCTTGCCATCTTCACGGTCAGCCTCGGTTTCAACTTGCTCGGTGACGGCCTGCGCGACGTGCTCGACCCCAGGAGTTCGCAATGACCGAACAGCGGGCCGGTGCGCCGCTGTTATCGGTTGAAGACCTCCATGTGCGGTTCCACACGCGCACCGGAATCGTCGAGGCGGTGCGCGGCATCAGCTTCCAAGTAGGGCGCGAGAAGGTCGGTATCGTTGGCGAGTCAGGGTCGGGCAAGACCATGACCGGCCGCTCGATCCTCCGGTTGATCCGACCGCCCGGCGAGGTGCTGGCCAAGCGGATGGAGTTCGACGGGCTCGACCTGCTGACCCTGCCGGAACGGGAGATGCGCAAGGTCCGCGGCAACCGCATCTCCATGGTGATGCAGGACCCGAAATTCTCCCTCAACCCGGTGATGAAGGTCGGCCGGCAGATCGGCGAGGCCTATCGCGTGCACACCAACGCCAACGCCTCCGAGGCGCGGGAGCGCACGCTGGCGATGCTCAATTCGGTGAAAATTCGCGATCCCAAACGAGTTTATGACCTTTTTCCGCATGAGGTGTCCGGCGGTATGGGCCAACGCATCATGATGGCGATGATGCTGATCCCCGATCCCGACCTGATGATCGCCGACGAGCCGACCTCGGCGCTCGACGTCACCGTTCAGATGCAGGTGCTGGCGATCCTCGACGATCTGGTCAGCCAGCGCGGCATGGGGTTGATCTTCATCAGCCACGATTTGAATCTGGTCGCCTCGTTCTGCGACCGGGTGATCATCATGTACGCTGGCCGCATTGTTGAGACCTGCAAGGCGAGCGCGCTGTCGCAGGCGCAACACCCCTACACCCGTGGCCTGCTGGCCTCGTTGCCCCGGGTGAATGACTTGCGTGATCCGCTGCCAACCCTGTCCCGCGAGGAAGCGTGGAAGCAGGAGGCAGGTGTCGATGCCTACCTCCGGTAAGCCTCCGCTGATTAAGGTGACGAACCTCGACGTCATCTTTGGCGACGGCGAGAACACGGTTCACGCGGTGCAGTCGGTCAACTTCTCGGTTGCCGAGGGCGAGACCTTCGGTCTGGTCGGTGAGAGCGGATCGGGGAAATCCACCGTGCTGCGGGCGCTGTCCGGCCTGAACGCGGATTGGAGCGGGACAATCGAGATTGCCGGTGTGGCTCAGGGCAAGCACCGTGACAAAGCCTTCTACAAAACCGTGCAGATGGTGTTCCAGGACCCTTACGGCTCGCTGCACCCACGGCATACCGTCGACAGCGTGCTCTCCGAGCCTTGTACGATACACGGCATCGACGATGCGGAACGGCGTCAATATGAGATTCTGACCGAAGTGGGGCTCGGCCCCAGCTTTCGGTTCCGTTACCCGCATCAACTTTCCGGCGGTCAGCGTCAACGGGTCGCGGTGGCGCGGGCGCTGATGCTGGAACCTCGGATCGTGCTGCTCGACGAGCCGACCTCGGCGCTGGACGTCTCGGTCCAAGCGGAGATTCTCAACCTGCTGCAGCGATTGAAACGCGAGCATGGGCTGACCTTTATCCTGGTCAGCCACGATCTCGCGGTGATCGCCCATATGTGCGACCGGCTGGCGGTGATGAACGCCGGGCGGATCGTCGAGGAGATGACGGTCGAGCAATTGCGATCCTCGACCCCGGAGCACCCCTACACCCGGCAGCTGCTCCGCGCGTCAACCGGATACGACCGTGCCGCGGCGGAAACCTTCGAACGGTTCGACTGACCACCCGCCACCGGATCAATCGAGCGCCAGATTAATCGGAACTCAGTCATATTCTCTTCAGCATTTATTAACCTTATCATGTCTAGTATACCGCGTCGGAACACGCCAACCAGGGCAGTTTAGTGACTATGAGCCAGCGTGAGAGCATTGAACCGAGATTCTCCATATGAGATCCTCCCAACCCAAAAAGTGTGCCTCGGATCGGTAT
>JABMNR010000023.1 GCA_013203465.1 Alphaproteobacteria bacterium | reverse complement strand
AATGAACGGTGCACATGGGAAATCCGGGCTGACCATGGTCGCGTTCGTGTTCGTGTCGATCAATCTGATGGTCGACTTGTTGTATTTCACCGTCGACCCGCGGCTGAAAGTTGACAAGGGGGCCGCCGTGGGGCGGTTGAGCTGAGATGACGGTCGAGACCGAACAGCCAGTGACCACGGCGGCCAGTGATCGTGCTCCCGGCATCGCGCCCGGACTCATGACGCGCGTAACGCGCGCGCTCGACAGCGATCTGTGGTGGAGCTTCACCCGCTCGCCGGTGACGGTCACGGCCGGCATGGTGACGTTGCTCTATTTTCTGGCGGCGATCTTCGCGCCGTTGATCACGCCGCAGAACCCGTTCGATCCCGGCAGTCTGGTCTATGCCGACAGCTTCACGCCGCCGTCCTGGACCGAGGACGGGATGCCGCAATATCTGTTTGGTACCGATAACCAGGGGCGCGACATCTTCTCGGCGCTGGTCTACGGCGCGCGGATTTCCTTGCTGGTTGGTTTCGCGGCGATAATCTTCGCGGCGGTGCTGGGTGTCGCGCTCGGCATCACGGCCGGTTATATCGGCGGTTTCGCCGAGACCCTGGTGATGCGCACCGCCGACGTTCAGCTGACGGTGCCGGGCATCCTGGTGGCGTTGATGATCGATGGCGTTGTGCGCGTCAATCTCGGCGGCGAGATGACCGAGGGGGTCGCCGTCCTGGTGCTGATTCTTGCCATCGGGCTGTCGGATTGGCCGCAATTCGCCCGGGTGACGCGCGGGGCGACCCTGGTCGAGAAGAACAAGGAATACGTCCAGGCCGCCCATGTGATTGGCATTCACCCGCTGTTGATCATGCTGCGTCACATCCTGCCGAACGTGATGGGGCCGGTGCTGGTGCTGGCGACCATCGGGTTGGCGCTTGCCATCATCGCCGAGGCGACGTTGAGCTTCCTTGGTGTCGGCATGCCGCCGACCACGCCGTCGCTCGGCACGCTGATCCGCATCGGCAACAACTTCCTGTTCTCCGGCGAGTGGTGGATCACCTTGTTTCCGTGCTTGGCGCTGGTGGTGTTGGTGCTAAGCGTCAATCTGCTTGGCGATTGGCTGCGCGACGCGCTCAATCCCAAGCTTCGCTGACGTTTTGCGAAACCGCTTCCCGGTTGATGTTGGCGGCGGTCTGACCGGCACTGTCTGTCTCTGGAAATGGAGGCGGGCGATGAGGCCGTGAAGTTTGGGGATTTGGGGAAACTTCTAAGCTGGAAGACGCCCGACTGTGGCACGACGTGAGCAACCCAAAAGCGATCGGACGAACATCCGTGAGAACGCCCGTCCGATCTCGTGATCGTCCTCGCCTCTGGAGGTGCGAGGTTACTTAACCGGTTTCATCTGGAGCTGTTGTTGCTTCAGCATCTGCTCCATCATCTGCTGCATCATGTCGATGCGGCGCTGCATCAGCTCCATTTTTTGCGGCACGGTCATATCCGGCATGGCGCTAGGCTTGCCTTGTCCCATCATGCCGTGTGGCCCCATCGAGCCGCGCATGGCCGCCATGTGCTCCTGCATCAGGGCCATATGCTCGGACATCAGTTTCTGACGGGCTTCGGGGGTCATTGCTTGGGGCGCCTGGTCCATCATCGTCTGCATCTGCTGCATGCGCTGCTGCATGCTTTCTGGCGACATATGCTGAGCGGCGTTCGCTGCGGGGGTGGCAAGCGCGATGAGGACAGCGGTGGCGAAAATACGGGAGCGTATCATGGCCGATTCTTTCTCTGTTGAGGTTGGTGTAAGACTCGGAAACACTCACTCCTCAGCGTTTCAACCGCTGACAATGGGAAAATCACTGCTTGCAGATATCCTGAGCGTATTTCGGACGCTCGCGTTGACCTGCGTCAATTGGTCGAAATTTTCTAACTATGTGAGCTTTGTTTCTTTGGTCGAGAGGTGGTGGCTCAACCTCAGTGAACGAGGGTTTCGGTTGACCACATCGTTCGTCGGCGTCACCGTGCTGAGCCTGTCGCTTGTATTACTGTATCTGTTCGCCTCGGCGTTCTATCAGCCGCTACCGAACGATTTTGTTGGCCGGTCGACGCCGCCAGCGGATCAGGAGACTACTGGCGGCGCGGCGACGGTTTCAGCCGAGTAATAAAATTACCCACGGATTCCTCGCGTGCCTCGACTTCGGATCAAAATCTGCTGCATTACCAGCGTCGAGGAAGCGCGGTGCGCGGTCGAGGCCGGGGCGGACGTACTTGGCTTGGTGGCGCGCATGCCGTCGGGGCCGATCGATGACGCGTTGATCGCCGAGATCGCCGCCGCCGCGCCGGACGGCATCGACACCTTCCTGCTGACCAGCGCGACCGGGCCGGACGCCGTAGCCGATCATGTGCGGCGCTGCGGCACCACCACGGTGCAGCTGGTCGACGTCGTGCCCATTGCGACCTACCGCGAGCTCCGTAAAAGCTGTCCATCGGTGGCGATTGTGCAGGTTCTGCATGTGACGGGTCCGGCGACGGTGGACGCGGCCCACGCGGTGGCGCCCTATGTCGATACCCTTTTGCTCGACAGCGGTAATCCAACGGCAGCGATCAAGGAGCTGGGCGGCACCGGCCGGGTGCATGACTGGACGATCAGCCGCCGCATCGTCGAGGCGGCGGCGGTTCCGGTCTTTTTGGCGCGGGGCCTGAACGCCGGCAACGTCGGCGCGGCGATCCGGGCGGTGCGGCCCCATGGTGTCGATCTGTGTTCCGGCGTTCGCGCCGGGGGCGAGCTCGACCCGGATAAGCTGGCGGCCTACATCGGCGCCGTGCGGGAGGCCGCATGATCCTGGTCCTGGGTTCGATCAACGCCGATCTGTTCTTCACCGTCGAGCATCTGCCGGCGCCGGGCGAGACCGTGCTGACCCCCTCGGTCACGTTGCGGCCGGGGGGCAAGGGTGCCAATCAAGCGGCGGCGGCGGCTCGAGCCGGGAGTATGGTGCGGTTTCTCGGATGCGTCGGCGACGACGCGGTGGCCGAGACCGTGTTGGCTGCCCTGGTGGATGCCGGCTGCGACATCTCCGGCGTTCGGCGGGTGGCGGGCGCGACCGGTACCGCCGCCGTGATGGTCGAGGCGAGCGGCGAGAATCAGATCGTGGTGGCCAGCGGCGCCAACGGCCGCGTCACGGCCGATCTGTTGCCGGCGGAGATGGCTCCCGATATCACCCTGGTCTGTCAGATGGAAATCCCGCCGGCCGAAACCGAACGCGCCCTGATCGCGGCCAAGGCGTGGGGGGCGCGTACGGTGCTCAACCTGGCGCCGGCGGGGGACATTTCAGATCAGGCGCTCGTGGCGGTCGACGTTCTGGTGGTCAACGAGATCGAAGCGATCGCGCTGGCGGGCGAGGCGGGAACGCCGCTCGGCCTCGCGCGAAATCTGGCGGACCGCCATGCCGTGGTGTGCGTGGTGACGGTCGGCGCTCAAGGGGCGGTAGCGGTCGAGCCGGGTGGGGTCGCTTGGAGGGTCGGCGCGTTGGGTGTCGAGGCGGTGGATACGGTCGGTGCCGGTGACGCCTTCGTCGGCGTGTTGGCGGCGACGCTCGATGACGGAGCCGATCTTCCGACCGCGCTTCACCGCGCCAGCGTGGCGGCGGGGCTCGCCTGCACGGCGGAGGGGGCGATGACCGGGCTGCCGGATGCGGCGGCGATCGAACGCCGCCGACCCGACTTGGCGCCGGCCGCGCGGGTCTAGTCGGTCACCGGCCCGCGACCGGCGGGTTGCTGGCCTTATATGGATTGCTGCCGGAATTCACTGTCTCACACGCGGCGAGACCGAACAGAATGGCACTTAAGATCACGATGGTACGCATGGCGCGGCTCCGCTATTGGTTAACGCTCCCCTGCTGATGAATGTAAGTGTGGGGGCGCGGCAGCCAACGGCCAGTCACGCGATTGTAATTTGTTGTGTCAATGTCTGCAGACCGTTCACTGGGAAAGGAAACGATGATGGCGACGCTGTTCGCGGGCGGATTGGTGTTCGACGGCACGGGCCGCCTGCTTGACGATCATGGCGTGCTGGTCGAGGGCGACAGGATCATCAGCGTGGCACCGGCCGCGGAGTTCGATGGCTTTGTCGGCGATCGGGTCGATACCGCCGGTGGCACCGTGCTGCCGGGGCTGATCGATTGCCACGTCCATCTCTGCTATGGCGGCGAGGGCAATCCGTGGACGGCCATGATGGGCCTGCGCGACAGCCAGATCACCCTGAAGGCGCTGGACAACGCCCAGGCCTCGTTGCGCGGCGGGATCACCGCCGTGCGTGATTGCGGCGGCAAGGACTATCTCGAATTCGCGGTGCGTGACGCTTGCAACCAGGGACGTCAACTTGGCCCGACCATTCGGGCCTCGGGCCGGGTGATTTGCATGACCGGCGGTCATGGCAACCGGATGGGCCGGGTGGCCGATGGCGTGGATGAGGTGGTCAAGGCGGTGCGCGAACAGATTCACGCCGGCTCCGACCTGATCAAGATCATGGCCACCGGTGGGGTGATGACCCCCGGCGTGAACCCGGAAGATGCCCACTACACGGCCGAGGAGATGGCCGCCGGCATCCACGAGGGGCATCGGTTCCACCGTAGCTGCGCCAGCCACGCCCAGGGCTCGGAAGGGATCCTCAATGCGGTGCGCGGCGGTATCGATTCGATCGAGCACGGCATCTTCATGACCGACGAGTGCGTGCGCGAGATGACCGATCGCGGCACTTATCTGGTGCCGACCCTGGCGGCGGTGAAGAACATCCTGGCGCACAAGGACCAGGGGGTGCCCGCCTACGCCGTGAAGAAATGCGAACGTGTGGTGGTCGACCACATCCGCTCGGTCCGGATGTTCTACGAGGCCGGCGGCAAGATCGCCATGGGGACCGACGCCGGCACGCCGTACAACCACCACGGCGTCAACGCGCTGGAGCTGGAATACATGGTGACCGAGGCCGGCATCAGCCCGATCGACAGCCTGATCTTCTCGACCCGCAACGGCGCCGAGCTGATGCGGCTGGAGGACCGTGGCACCCTCGCCGACGGCATGATGGCGGATTTGCTGATCGTCGACGGCAACCCGGTCGAGGACATCACGATGGCGGCGCGGATCGAGAATCACCGCATGGTGGTCAAGGGAGGCGTGGCGATGATGGCGCGGTAGGGAAGACCATGCCGACGGTACTTCGCAACGGGCCGTTCCGGGTTTATTTCTACAGCCACGAACCGAATGAGCCGCCGCGTGTTCATGTCGATGTCGGCGGCGGTTCGGTCAAATATTGGCTGAGTCCCGTAGCGCTGGCGCGTAACATCGGGCTTACTGATCGTGAGGTGTTGGCCGCGCAACACCTCGTCGGTTAAAATCGGGAGGTCTGCCTGACGGCATGGCATGAGTATTTCGGTACCGAAAACCGATGAACGTGTACGCGACGTTCGGATCGAGATGGATAAACTCTCGGTCGATCTGATGGACGGCCGCATCATCACCGTTCCGATGGCGTGGTATCCACGCCTCGCCAACGCGCCGCCGGAACAACGTAAGCGGTGGGAAATAGCCGGTGGTGGCTATGGCATCCACTGGCCGGATATTGTGACGAGGATCTGAGCACCGAGGGCCTGCTGCGTGGCGCACCGGCGCCCCGCCACTGACAGAGGACATACCATGCCCATCATCAACCGCATCGCCGATTTTCACGCCGAGATGACCGAGTGGCGGCGCGAGCTGCACAAGCATCCGGAGTTATCCTACGAGGAGCATTGGACCAGCGACTTCGTGGCCAAGCAGCTGGAAGCGTTTGGTGTCGAGGTGCACCGGGGATTGGCCGGAACCGGCGTGGTCGGCAAGCTGGTCGGACAATCGGATAGCGGCAAGGCCGTCGGCTTGAGGGCCGACATGGACGCCCTGCCGATCCTGGAGGCCAACGACGTCGACTACAAATCCGAGAACCCGGGCCGCATGCACGCCTGCGGCCATGACGGCCACACCACCATGCTGTTGGGGGCGGCGAAGTATCTGGCCGAGACCCGCAACTTCGACGGCACGGTCTATTTCATCTTCCAGCCGGCCGAAGAGGGTGGTGCCGGCGGTGAACGGATGATCCAGGACGGGTTGTTCGAAAAGTTCGACTGCGAGACCGTGTGGGGCATGCACAATTGGCCGGGTATGGAGGTCGGCACCTTCGCGGTGCGTGAGGGACCGATGATGGCCGGGACCGCCACCTTCGACATCACCGTGCACGGCCGTGGCGGCCACGCCGCCATGCCGCACCAGACCGTCGATCCGGTGGTGATCGCCGGCGAGATGATCGGCGCGCTGCAATCGATCGCCAGCCGCAACGTCCACCCGGTGGATTCGGTCGTGGTCACGGTGACGCAAATCCATGGTGGTGACGCCTATAACGTGATCCCGCCGGCGGTCGAGCTGAAGGGCACGGTCCGGACCTATAAGGACGAGGTCATGGACATCGCCGAGGCGCGGATGAAACAGGTGGTCGACGGCGTGACCGCCGCCCATGGCGGACGCGGCGAGCTGACCTTCCGTCGCGGCTACCCGGCGACCGTCAACCATCCGGCGGAATCGGTCGTCGCCGCCCGCGTGGCCGAGGCGCTGGTCGGGGCCGACAATGTCGACCGCGAGCCGATGCCGAGCATGGGGGGCGAGGATTTCGCCTACATGCTGAACGAGAAGCCGGGCAGCTATGTCTGGATCGGCAACGGCGCGGCGGGCGAGGGCCAGGGTCTGCACAATCCCGGCTACGATTTCAACGACGAGGTGCTGCCGCTCGGCGCCAGCTATTGGTCGCGCCTGGCCGAAACCGAGCTGAAACGGGCGGGGTAGGGCACCCGAGACCGCTCTCTCTTCGCATCCCCGGCCCACTTCGCATCCCCGGCCCACTTCGCATCCCCGGCCCCACTTCGCATCCCCAGCCTTGAGCCGGGGTCCAACCGCGCAAGGATTCTGGGTTCCGGCTCACCGCCGTTGGCGGTGTCCGGGAATACGGAGAAGGGCAAAGCCTCGGTATTAGGTAGCAAATGCACCTAGGGCTTTGACCCGGTGCTGAGCGCCTGATGCCAAGGGGGTTCCCTTGGTACGAGGAATACGGCGGTGGTTCCGCAATTTGGTTACGGGAGTATTCGCAGCCTGCGTCCCGATGGGGGCGGGGCTACTTTATGTAGTTCCCGTCATTGGACAGGCTGAAGACACCGCCAGCAGCTACATTGTCGGCGCTGGTGCAGAACAGCCTAAAGCCGGTTTCTCGACCTTTTTGGAAGGCGTCATCATAGGTCACGGTTCCGTATGCGTAGACGGCCATCTTTCCAGCACAGATGGCCTCGAACTGATCTTTCTTGAGGGCGTATTTCAGGCGGCCGCCCACGGTGATCGTTCCGTTTGGTGCGAGGACGAACGTGGAGTACGCCGCGTCCTTGGTGATCGGAAAATCGAAATCGGACACTGGGGGAAAGTACCCCAGGGTCATCCAAACCGACCCCTTGGCATTTACGGCGGGTGTCTGCCCCGTGTTTTTGAACGTCACTTTGACGTTGGGGATTTGTCCGGGTCGAAGATCGTCAATGTGGGGCTCGTGCGTGACGATATACGGCCTCAACTGACGCTCAGCCGTGTTCCGGGTCTCGGAGAGACTGTCTTTGGCCACCCTGGTCGCGCGCTCGGCTTCGTCGACGGCGTCTCTCGCAGCTTTGACCGCGTCCTTGGCATAGTCAGCGGCGGCGGCGGTGTATTTCATCGTCTTCCAGATGAGCCCGACGGCAATGGCACTCAAAAGGACGCCGATCCAAGCAGCCTTGTCCATGTAGTTGGTGGACTTGGCCATGCTCTGTTGGGCGAGAAGGTCACACTCTTCGACCTTCTCATAAGGGCAGTCGGGATACCGATTGCGTTCCTCGGGTTCCTTGTCGCCGGCGCTGGTGTCGACCGGCTTGTCGGGTTCTCGGCTGATGGGCCAATCGACCGGATCCCGTTCTTTGGCGTCCTCTGGAGTGTCGCCGGATTGGTTTTGATGTTCGGGGGTGGCGGTTTGACCGTCGGGCTTGGCTTCTTCGATTGGTGGTTGCTGCCCTTCGGTAGTGTCTAGCGTCTGTGCGTGCAGGGACGACGGCAAAATGACAGCCGCAATCAGGCATCCTCTAACCGCAAGACGGTGCAACCGATTACCAACAGACATTGGACCAAGAACGCCGCTGAGAATCCCCCACGGCTGATCTTGTTCGCTAAATTGCGCTCTGTCTCGTGGATTCCGCGTGAAGTTGAAGTGGACGGCGCGTATTTCGGCGGTCACGTCCGCCCCGAGAACCGCAAGGAAGACCGCAAGGACCGTCGCCTGAAAGTGAACCAGACCGGCATAGGAAATCCGCCGGAAATCCGTCAGGGGCTTCTAGGTGTATTTACTACCTAATACCGCAAAGCCTCACACCCACTCGCATCCCCGGCCGGATCGCTGCCGTCCAGGCGGTGCGGGCGTTCACCGGCATGTGGCGTTGTACAGCCAGCCGTCCTGTTGTTTGTAGGCGAACACCTCGATCGCCTGGTCGGTGACCGTGTAGCAGCTGAAGATCGGGATGGTGACGAAGTTGGTCAGCAGGAACGACACGGTGTAGTTGCCGTAGGTCGTGCCGCTAAGACACAACTTCTGGGTCTCACCCTTGGCGAGCCGGAAGGTCGCCCGCTCGCGGCTTTTCAGCTGCACCCGGCCGGTGATGGTGAACGGCGCCCGGTTGCGCACCACCACGCAGACGTCGCCGGTGAACTCCGGCCCCTTGGGCGGCAGCGCCTCGCGCTTGTTGACCGGGCCGGTGGCTCGGGCCGGCTCCTCCTCGCACGCGGCGAGCAGCAACGGCAGGGCGAGAACCAAGGCAGTGAGGGCAAGGCGACGGATCATGGCGTGAAGGTGGCTATGTCGGCGTCCATTGTCTACCGCCGTGTAAGGGCCCGGGGGTCGAGCGCGTCGCGCAGCGCGTCGCCCAGCAGGTTGACGCTGACCACGGTCAGGAAGATCAGCAGGCCGGGCCAGATCGCCAGGCGTGGGTCTTCCCAGATCAGCTCCTGCGCCCCGGTCAGCATGTTGCCCCAGCTTGGCGTTGGCGGTCGGATGCCGAGGCCGAGAAAGCTCAACACGCTCTCGAACAGCACCACGTTGCCGACCGCCAGGGTGGTGGCCACCAGGATCGGCGCCGCCGCGTTCGGCAGCACATGGCGCAGCGCGATCCGCAGCGGCGAGAACCCCAGTGCCCGGGCCGCCTCGACGAATTCGCGCCGCCGCAGGCTGAGGGTCGCGGCCCGCACCAGCCGCGCGGTGACCGGCCAGCCGACCAGCGACACCAGGATCACCAGCCGAGCAATCGCGGTAAGCTCGGACTGCGCCGCGTCCGGTGGAAACCCCAGCTTGGTCAGGTCGACCGCCGCCAGCACGATCAGCAATGGCAACAGCGGCAGCGCGATCACTCCGTCGGCGACCCGCATCAGCACGGCATCGACCCGCCCGCCGAGATAGCCGGCGGCGAGACCGATTCCGGTGCCGATCGCCGAGGCGACCACCGCCGCCGCGAGCCCCACCGCCAATGATACCTGACCGCCGTACAGCAGGCGCAGCAACAGATCCCGCCCCAACTCGTCGGTGCCCAGCGGGTGGGCGGGCGACGGCGGCTGCAGGCGGCTGAACAGATCGACCGCTTGGGCGTCCAGACCCATGGCCAGCTCGGCCAGGGGTGCGGTCACCGCCGCCATCGCCAGCACCGCCAGCAACCCGCCCGCCACCCAGGTGGCCAACGTGGCGCGCATCCTCACGAACCACCGTCCGCGCGGTAGGAGATGCGTGGGTCGAGCCGAGCATAGGCGAGATCGGCCAGCAGACTGCCGAGCAGGGTGGCGCCGGCCGCCACCAGCAGGCCGACCAGGGCCAGGTTGTAGTCATTGCCCATGATCGCGTCGTAGATCATCTTGCCCATGCCGAGCTGGGCGAACATGGTCTCGGTGATCAAGGCACCGGAGACCAAGGCGCCAAAATCCAGGCCGAGCAGCGTGACCACCGGCAGCAACGCGTTGCGCAAGGCGTGCCGGGTCATCACCCGATGTTCGCTCAACCCCTTGGCGCGGGCGGTGCGAACGTAATCCTCGCTCAACACCTCGATCAGGGCGGCGCGCAGGTGCCGCGTATAGGCGGCGACGGTCGCCGCCGTCAGGGTGGCGACCGGCAGGATCAGATGGCGCAGCCGGTCGAGCGTGCTGGCCTCGCCTCCGGTGCTGGCCATCCCGCCCGCCGGCAGCCAGCCGAGGATGACCGCGAACAGGATGATCAGCAGCAGCGCCAGCCAGAACGGCGGCACCGAAATCCCGGCGAAACAGACCAGATTGATCGCCCGATCGGCGAGGCCGCCCGGGTTGCGGGCGGCGAACATGGCCGCCGGGAAGGCGATCGCCAGCGCCACGACGAGCGATACGCCGATCAACATCAGCGTCACCGGCAGTCGATCGGCGACGATGTCCAGCACCGGCTGCGCGTACAGCCTGGAATAGCCGAAATCGCCCTGCAGGGCGGCGCTCACCCAGGCGAGGTACCGCGACCAGATCGGCTGATCGAGGCCATGCAGCGCCTTCAGGCGGGCGATGTCGGCCGGTGTGATGTCGGGGTTGGCACCGCTCATCAGATCGATCGGATCGCCCGGCATCAATCCGAGCAGACCGTAGGTCGCCGCCGACAGCAGCAACAGAACCGTCAACGCTTGGAGCAGCCGGCCGACGAGATAACCCAACATCAGTCAGACCACGCCCAAAGTCGCAAAACCCATAGCCCGCCGGTGTCCGCTACTGTCCGACAAGGCGGATGCATACCCACCCGGTTTATCGCGTTGTGTCTAATCCTTCTGCGCATCCCCGGGCCTGACCCGGGGCCCAGAATCTTAGACGGGCTGGGTCCCGGATCGCTACGCGTCCGGGAATGCGGGTATGGAGCCGTTCGTGAATACGAAAAGGGAGTACGAACATAGGATTGTAAGACGGCGTGCGTCACTCCACCACCCGCCAATCCTCGATCCAGTTGGTGGTGGTGTATTTATGCCCCGTGGGTCTCACGCCCTGGAGCCAGGTCGGCAGGATGTAGCTGTCGGCGCGGAAATACAGTGGCAGCACCGGCAACTCGGTGGCGTAGAGCCGCTGAATATCGGCCCAGAGCCGGCCGCGTTTTTCACGGTCGAGCTCGATCTCGGTGGCGTCGATCAGCCGGTCCATCTCGGCGTTGCGAAAGCCGGTGTAGTTCTGCCCACCCCAGTTGTTCTGCTCGGTTGGAATGCCTTCCGAATGCAGGGTCGTGCGCGGCAAGGATTCCGGCGCCGACAACCAGGCGAACATCGCCAGGCCGGGAAATTTCCGTTTGGACACGGTCTCGCCGAAGAACACCCGCGCCGGTTCGTTGACGATACGGGTTTCGATACCGATGCGTTTCCAATAGTCGGCGAGCACCTGTTGCACCAGTTCGCGGGTGCGGTTACCGGCCGTGGTCATCAGCGAGACCGACAGCCGCTGGCTGTAGGTGTTCCAGCGCACGCCGTCGGGACCCAGCACCCATCCGGCCTCCTCCAGCAGTGCCTTGGCCCGAAGCGGGTCGTAAGGATAGGTCGGCACGCCTTCGGTGGTGTGAACCCAGTCGAGCGGGTTGACGAAGCTGTTGGCCGCCAGCTGCTTGCCGGCGAACAGGCGTTGCGAGATCGCCTCCCGGTCGATGGCGTGCAGCAGCGCCCGGCGCACTCGAAGGTCGGCCAGGATCGGGTTATCGAGCATCACGTCCAGATGTTCGTAGATCAGGCCCGGCTGATAGATCACCTGATAGCGGTCGCCGTGGCGTTTCTCGAAGGCCAGCGCCTGATCGAGCGACAACCCGGCCTCGCCGGCGACCATGTCGATCGCCCCCGACAGCAGATTGGCCTCAAGCGCCGAGGTGTTCTCGATGGCGCGCACCACCAGCCGCTCGAACGCGGGTGCGGGACCGCGCCATTCGGCGTTTCGGGCGAGCGCGATGTGGCTGCCGACCCGCACCTCGGCCACACGGTAGGGACCGTTCCACAGGCCCGGATTGGTCGGATCGGTCTGGTACAGGGTGCGGTTCCGATACTCGCGCGGCGCGGCGAAGCTCGGCCGCTCCAGATGCGCCGGCAGCACCTGGAAATCGCCCATCGACGGATAGCGGTAGTCGAGCTTGCGGGCGACGATGGTGAAGCGCTTGGGGCTGTGCACCTCGATGTCGAGCACGTCCTGATAGGCCTTCACGGTGTCGACCCCGGTCTCGGGATGCTTGCCGACCTCCCAGGCGAACAGAACGTCGTCGGTGGTCACCGGGGTGCCGTCGCCCCAGAACGCGTCGTCGCGCAGGGTGTAGGTCTTGCGCACGCCGGTGATCGGCGTCCCGTCCTCGGCCTGGCTGGGGAACGGCTCGGCCAAGCCATTCTCGATGGTGGGCAACGCGGTGCAGAGCTGGCACATGGGTTGCCAGTCGTGCCCCTCGATGGTGATCTGCCGGTATGCGGTGGCCAGCACGTAGGACTTGGCCAGCATGCTGTCGATCATCGGATTGAGGGTCGAGGGGTATTGCGTGATACCGATGGTCAAGTTCTCGCGGCTGTGACCGGATGCTGTCGTGGCGAGGACTGCGGCAGCGGCGAGCACAAGGGCGGTCAGCGATCGGCGCATGGTCTCCTCCAGCATTTACCGTGAAGGATAGGCGCTGTCCCCGCGTCGTCAAATCACGGCTTTCGCGGGGCCCTTAGCGCGCTTCGATACGGCGCACGAAACTGTCGAGCAGGGTGCGGTAGAGCGCGTCCTTCAGCACCTTGTCCTCGACGCCGGAGTCGATGTTCGGGTTGTCGTTGACCTCGACCACGAAGACGCCGCGGTCGTTCTGTTTCAGGTCGACGCCGTAGAGCCCAACGCCCATCAGGGAGGCGGCCCGGACCGCCATGTCGATGACCTCGGACGGGGTGTCCTCCACCGTCAGGGTGGTGAAGCCGCCGGCTTTCGCCCGACCCCTGGCGTTGTGGTTGTAGATTTGCCAGTGCTTGGGCGCCATCTCGTACTGCGAGACGAACAACGGCACGCCATCCAGCACGCCGACCCGCCAGTCGAAGGTGGTGGGCATGAACTCCTGCGCCAGGATCAAGTCGCTGTCGGCGAACAGGGTTTTGGCGATATGTTTGAGGCTGGCCGGGTCCTCGGCCTTGAGGACGCCGCGCGAGAACGAGCCGTCGGGGATTTTTAGCACCATGGGGAAGCCGATTTCGTCGACCGCCCGTTCAAGGCCACGCTGATCCAGGATCAGGTTGTGTGGCGCCGGAATGCGGTTGGCCTTCAAGGTTTCCGCCAGGAACACCTTGTTGGTGCAGCGCAGGATCGAGGTCGGGTCGTCGATTACCGGCATGCCTTCATCCTCGGCCTTGCGGGCGAACCGCCAGGTCGGGTTGTCGAGCGCCGTGGTCATGCGGATGAACAGGGCGTCGAACTCCAGCAAGCGCGGAAAATCCTTGGTCTTGATCAGCTCGACGGCGACGCCCATCGACGCGCCGACCCGGGTCAGGGTGTCGAGCGCCTTGGGATCCGAGGGAGGCATCGCTTCCTTGGGGTCGTACAGGACGGCCAGCGTGTAGCGGACGGGACGCGGTCCCTTCGGCATGCGCCAGGTACGCCGGGTATAGGCTTCCAAGGCGGCGGCGAAGGGCGCCCGCTCGTCCTCGCGGAGATCGTCCAGGGTGCGGGCGTACACACCCTTCACATAGAATCCCCAATTGGGATCCAGTGTCACCTGGATGCGCAGGATCGGCGTGCGGAACCGATCGAACGACTCGCGTCCGACCCTGGCGAACCGCTTGTCCTCGGTCCGCCCGAAGTAGACGTCGATCGAGAACGAGGCTTCCGGCGTATCCTTGATGCGGCTGAGCGCCCGCACCAGGACCCTTTCGATCGCACGGATACCGGACCAGGACCGCCCCCGGTCCTTGAGCATCAGGATGGCGGCGGCCGAGGGCAGCACGCGGTGGCCGCGCGCCTCGGCCAGCAACGAGGCGTAATAGCCTTGACCGAGGTAGACCAGGTCGCGGGATAAGTTGATGATCCGCGCCGAGCCGGATGGGGCGCCGGTTCGGTTCGGGTCCGTTAGGTAATCGCGGGTGCGGATAACCTGGAGGCCTTCCGAGGGTGTCGGCAGGTCGGCCAGGCGATCAACCAGAACGATGGGAAGATGGGTCGAGGATCTCACGCCCCGCCCTCCCGGTGGCGGACATAGACGGCGGCCCTTAGCCCGGCGCGTCCGTACCGGGCCATGGTCGCGAAGGCCGAACGCGGGATCGGGACGTGGGTACAGTCGACATCGGTCTTCATGAGATCCTCATCCATGTCCGGGTCGTGAACCAGTAGAAAGCGGTCGTCGATACCGGTGACGACCACCCAATGCGGGGTTTTCTCGCGGTTGAAGCTCCAACTGCTGACCAGCAGCAGCGGGACCCAGCCTTCGGCGATCGCAACCTCCAGATCTTCCGGCGTGGTCGCCGCGATCGTCGGAATCAGGCCGGCGGTGACGAGATCGCGCTCGAAAATCTGATGGACCTTTTCCATCACGGCTTTTTTGGCGGCGCTGCGCACGCTATCGAGGAACAACGGGCCCGGCTCGCTGACCACGATCCGCACGTCGAATCCCCGCCGATGGGCGGCGAGCGCCAGACCGTGAGGGCCGCACCCGCCGTGGCCGGACGTCATGAACACGGTGGTCGCCTCGCGCCAGATTCGGATCTCGTCATCCGGATCAATGCCGCGCTCCGGGTCCAGGCCCGCCATCGCCATCATCAGGCTGGCCGAGCCGCAGGTGAACGGCATGGTCTGATGGACATACGGCATTTGCGGCAAGGTCGGATTAGGTCTCCAGCGGAGTGGCTTCTCATACCGCCAGCCGTCGCTGCCATCCTCATAGTAATGCGGGAGTGCGGCCAGCCGCCGATAGCCCCGGTGCTCATACAGCGCGATGGCGGCGACGTTTTCCGTCATGACCTCCAACCGTAGCGCCACGGCATCATGGGTGCGCGTCTCGATCTCCGCGGCGTCCAGCAGGCGGTTGCCCAGGCCGTGCCCACGCGCGGCGGGATGCACGGCGAGGGAGTACAAGCGGGCCAGTGCCGTGCCGGCGTGGAACAGCACCAGGCCGTAGCCGAGCAGGCCGGTATCGCTCTCGGCGACGAACAGCGAGGCGTTCGCCCGTGTGAGCATGTGGATGAAGCTGCGGCGGGACAGCCGGTCGATCTCGAAGCAGGCTTCCTCAAGCGCCACCAGGGCCGGCACGTCGGAGACGAACCCGGGGCGCAGGACCACCGCGTCAGCGGTTTCCCGAAGCATCTGCATGGAGGATACTTTCACGTGGTGACGCGGTGACGCGGGATTGTCCGAATGTCTCCCTAGTTTGCTAATTTCGCAAGACGATCAATTGCGTTTCGCGCATGGCAGACCCTCGATCGCCACGACCTGGTGGCGGATCGCGTGATCCCGGTCGAGCTCGCCACGCGGCGCGATGTCCCAGGTCCACGTTTCGGCCGCCGGGGGCAGCGTCACGCCCTTCATCGGGTCCAACGTGGCGGTGACCGCGTCGGACCGGTCGACGACCTCGACAGCGGCGTCGGTGATGAGGACAACCGGACAACCGAACCGCGACAACCAGCGCAGATGCGCCTCGATCAGCCGGCGGCTGAGGGTGTCGGCATCCTCGTCCGCCATCGTGCGGGTCGGGATCACACCGAGCTGTGACAGCAGGTTGACCGAGGCAACGAAGCGAACGCGGGGATCGTCGAGGAACGCCTCGGGTTCCCGCACCTCCGGCAGGCTGTCGAGCGATTCCGTCACGTCCCGGCGCCAGCATTCGACATTGCCAAGCCGCTGCGCCGCGCGGCAGGTCGCCAGCGAGAAGGCGAGGTCGACCAGGACCACCGCCTCGAACCGCGCCGCCAAGGCGTCGAGCGGAATATCGTCCACATGTCCCGCGCCGAGGATGACGGCGATACCGTCCGCCTCCACGGTGGCCGCCACGCGCTCCACAAAGCCGCGGGTCCGGCCCTCGTGCGCGGCCCAATCGGCTCGCCGCCGCCGCCGCCGGGCGGCGATCGCCACGAATTCGGACAGATGCCCGGTCTTCCGTGCCAGCGGCAGCGCTGGCGACATCACCCAATCATAGACTTCACGCAGCATGGCCGCAGAGTGGCATGGGACGGTGTTGCGCGTAACGCCCGATCGTCGTGGGTCATGGTCCCGCTTGACACCCTCCGCCGATGGTCGCACCGTCGCGGCACGTGATGCTGGGGTGCCTGACCGCGAGGTTTGGGCTGAGAAAACACCCATCGAACCTGAACCGGGTCGCACCGGCGGAGGGAGACGTCACGGTCTGGGCTCTCTTCACCACGGCCGTCTCTCTTCCCGCGTCGCCACCCGAGGAGCGAGAGAGATGAGCCGTCTGTTCCACACGTTGGTCGCCGCGCTGGTCGTGATGGTTACCGCCATGGCAGCCCGCGCCGCCGAGCCGGTCTCCATACCGGTGCTGGTGCCGATCACCGGGTTCCTGGCGCTGGAGGGCACGGCGCAGCGCAACGGTGCCGTTCTGGCGTTGGATACCCCGCCCGCCGGCGTGTCGGTGACCTACGAGGTGTCGGATACCGCCACCTCGCCCGAGGTCGCGGTCACCGCGTTGCGCCGAGCGCTCGATCGGTTCGATCCGGTGGCGATCGCGGCACCGATCTTCGGCACGCAAATGCTCGCCATGGCGCCGATCGCCAACCGCGCCGGGGTGCCGCTGATCACCGTGTCGGGGACGGCCAAGATCACCGAGCTTGGCCATGACGTGGTGTTCCGGTTTTTCCCGACCGACGCGGTGGTGAAGGTCGCGCAGGCGCGCTACGCGGTGCGGGAGCTCGGCGTGAAGCGACCGGCGATCCTGTACCAGACCACCGCCTATGGCCAGAGCGGGCATGGCCACCTGGTCCGCACCTTGGCCGAGCTTGGCATCGCACCGGTGCTGGAGGAGGCGATCGACCCAGGCATCAAGGACCTGCTGCCGGCGCTGGAGCGGGCCCGGGCGGCGGGGGCCGACGGGTTGCTGTTGCAGTTGCATTCCGGGCCGACCGCGCTCGCCGTGCGGCAGGCCCATGGGCTGGGCCTCGGCCTGCCGATCGTCGCGGGGTCGGCCATGCACCAGCCGTCGACCGCCGCCCTGTTGGACCCGGCGGCACTTAAGGGTGTGTGCGCCGAGACCGCCTCGGCCCCGATCGCCGACGCGCGGCCGGCGGTCAAGGCCTTCGCCGTTGCTTTCGAGGCGCGGTTCGGCACCAAGCCGGACGCCTTCGCGCTGGGTCAGTATGATGGGGTGCGGATGGTGCTGGCGGCGGTGGCCGGGGGCGCGCGCACGGCGGGCGCGGTCCGCGATTGGCTGGCGGCGAACCGGTACGAGGGGTTGGCGATGAGCTATGTCTCCGACGGCACGGGCAACATGGCGCATGACGCCATCATCGTCTGCTACGACGGCAACAGCCGGGTGCCCCGCATCGTCAAGCGCTACGACGCGGTGGACGGCATCCGGTGATCGAGGCCATCCCGCAGCTGTTGGTCAACGCCCTGGCGCTGGGCTCGACCTACGCCCTGGCCGCCCTCGGTTTCGTGTTGGTGATCAACGCGGTCGGCGCGGTCAACTTCGCTCATGGCGAGCTGGTGATGCTCGGCGGGTTCGTGGCGGTCGGGTTGGCCGCGACGTTGCCGGAGACGGCGGTGTTGCCGGGGCTGATCGTGCTGCCGGGAGTGATGCTGGCCCTGGCGGCGGTGGGGCTGGTGCTGGCCTTGATCGGCTACGCGCCGCTGCGCCGGGCGCCGCCGGTATCGGTGTTCATCTCGACCATCGCCATCGGCCTGATCATCCAGCATGCGGTGACCGCCGGAATCGGGCCGGAGCCTCGGGTCGGACCGCCGTTGATCGGCACCGGATCGGTTGAGCTGTTCGGCGCCGTCATCGCCCGGCAGCAGCTCGCCACCATCGCGGTGGCCGGGTTGTTGTTGGTCGCGGTGCATGCCCTGCTCAAGCACACCCGGTTCGGCCGGCGGCTGCGGGCGGCGGCGCAGGACCCGGTGATGGCGCGGGCGATCGGCATTCCGGTGGTCCTGACCACCGCCGCCAGTTTCGCGATGGCCGGGGCGTTGGCCGGGGCGGCCGGTCTGATGCTGTCGAACCAGTATTTCGTGGCGCCGACCGATGGCGCGGTGCTGATGCTCAAGGCCTATGTCGCCACGGTGATCGGCGGTTGGGGTCGGGTGTGGGGAGCGGCGCTCGGTGCCTTCGCCATCGCCGCGTTCGAGACCGTGGTGGCGGCGTCCGTGTCGTATCTAGTGGCCGAGGTGTTGCTCTATGTCGGTGTGCTGGCGCTGTTGATGCTGCGGCCGCGCGGGTTGTTCGGCGAGGCGGAAGGCCGCCGGGCGTGAGGGCGATCGACCGACGGGGTTGGGTTTATGCCCTGATGGCCTTGCTCGGGTTTGCCGCACTGGCGGCGGCGGGTGATGGGTACGCGCTGCGGATCGCGACCCTGGTGGGGATCTACGCCATCGCGGCGATCGGGTTTCAGCTTGTGTTCGGCCATCTCGGCCTGTTGGCACTGTCGCAGGGTGCGTTCTTCGGCATCGGCGCCTACGCGCTGGCTTTGGCTACGGTGGAGCTGGGGGTCACGCCGCTACCGGGGTTGCTGATCGCGGTCCTGGTTCCGGCTCTGTTGGGCGCGCTGGTCGCCCTGCCGGTGGCGCGGTTGGAATCGCACTACGTCGCGTTGGCGACCCTAGGCCTGGCGCAGCTTGCGCTGCTGCTGGCGACCAATCTTGAGGTCCTCGGCGGCGCCAACGGGGTGTACGGTGTACCGCCGCTGACGGTCCTCGGCGTCAATCTGGCCGAGGGATGGCCGATGCTGGTTGCCGTGTGGCTCGGTGTCGCCTTGGCCCTGGCACTCGGCGGATGGGCCACGGCGGGACGGCGCGGCGCTCGGCTGACGACCTTGCGGGACGCGCCGCTCGCGGCGCCGGCGCTGGGGCTTGATCCAATGGGCTATCGGGTCGGGATGTTCGCCCTGGCCGCCGGGACCGCTGGGCTTGGGGGCGGGCTTCAGGCGCTCGACCTGGGCGTGGTGTCGCCGGCGGTGCTGCGGTTCGACGTGATGGTCACGCTGCTGGCGATCGCGGTGGTCGGCGGGCGCGGCAGCGGTCTGGGCGCCGTCGCGGCGGCGGCGCTTCTGGTGCCGCTGCCGGAGCTGTTTCGCGGCTTCGAGAGCGGGTATCTGATCGTCTATGGGGGTGCCATGTTGGCGGCGATCGTTCTGCTGCCGCGTGGCCTTGATGGGGCGTTGGCCCGGATGGTCCCGCGACCGGCGCCGATCCCGCCACGGCAAGGCACGGTGCCGCCTCGCCTCGGTGTCGCCTTGCGGGTCGAGGGATTAAGCCGCCGGTTCGGTGGAGTAGTGGCGCTCGATGGCGTGAGTTTCACGGTGCCGAGTGGCCGGATCGTCGGGTTGATCGGCGCCAACGGTTCGGGCAAGACCACCGCCCTCAACCGGATCAGCGGGCTAGATCGGGTGGGTGGCGGCGAGATGTGGCTCGGCAAGACGCGCATCGACACCCTGTCGCCGGCGCGGCGGGCGCGGCTGGGTTTGGCGCGTGGATTCCAGCATCCGGAGATTCCGGCCGATCTGTCGGTGTTCGAGGTGGTCGTGGCCGCCGCCCCCTCGGGCGAGGCGGCGATGGCCGCGCTCGACCGGACCGGGTTGATCGACCGGGCGCGGGAACCGGCCGCGAGCCTGGGTCCGGCGGCGCGGCGCGGCCTTGATCTCGCGCGGGCGTTGGCGACCGGGCCATCGGTGTTGTTGTTGGACGAACCGGCCGCCGGCCTGACCGCCGAGGAGCGGGATCGTTTGTCCTCTCTGCTGCGGCGGTTGGCCAGGGAGGGGCGGGCGTTGTTGGTGGTCGAGCACAGCATGGATTTCCTGCTGCCATTGGCCGATCGGATCATCTGCCTGGACGCCGGCCGGGTGATCGCCGAGGGCACGGCGGACACCGTGGCGGCCGATCCCGCCGTACGCACCGCCTATCTCGGCCGGGAGGTGGTGTCGTGACGCCCCGGCTGGTACTCGATGGCGTCTCCGTCGCCCGGTCGGACACGGTCGTGGTCGAGCCGCTGAGCCTAAGCATGGATGCGGGCGAGGTGGTGGCTCTGCTCGGAGCCAACGGGGCCGGCAAGTCGAGCCTGATCGAGGCGGTGGCGGGTCATCTGCCGATTGTGGCCGGAACACTGCGGTTGGATGGTCGGGATGTCACCGCCGGATCCTTACAGGCGCGGGCGCGCGCCGGCATCGCTTGGTGTCCGGAAGGGCGGCGGCTGTTCCCTGGCCTGACCGTGGAAGAAACCCTGGATGTGGCCGCGACGGGCAACCGGCGGGTGAGGGCAGAGGCGATCGAGCGGATGTTCGCATTGTTCCCGGCCTTGGCGGCACACAGGAAAACCCCCGCCTGGCAGCTCTCGGGCGGGCAGCAACAGATGCTGGCGATCGCGCGGGCGGTGATCGCGGCGCCGCGTGTGGTGCTGCTGGACGAACCGTCGCTGGGGCTGGCGCCAGCAGTCCTGGACAGCGTGTTCGACGCGGTGCGCCGCTTGGCCGAGGACGGCGCGGCGGTGCTGCTGGCGGAGCAGAACGTCGCCCGTGCGCTTGCCGTGGCCGGCCGGACCCTGGTCCTGGCACGAGGACGGGTGATTCTGGAGGGGCCGAGCGAGCGGATCGCCGTCGATCCCACGTTGCCGGGCGCGTTGCTTGGGGTTTGAGCCGCCCGGTTGCCCGGACGGCGCGGCCGTCGTATGACCGGATGAGACCATATCGAGGACCATCGATGACCGAAACCCTGTCCCCCGATTGGCGCCGCGCCCCGGCGGAGACCGCCGCCGATATCCTGCTTGAGATTCAAGCCGTGCACATTCGACCGGAGGAGCCGTTCACCTTCACCTCCGGCCGGCTCAGCCCGGTCTATGTCGACTGCCGCAAGATCATCTCCTTTCCCCGGGCGCGACGCCGCCTGATGGCGATGGGGACGGACATGCTGGCGACCCTGGCCGGGGCCGAGGCGTTCGACATGGTGGCCGGCGGCGAGACCGCGGGCATCCCGTTCGCCGCCTGGATGGCGGACACACTCGACCTGCCGATGCTCTACGTGCGCAAAAAGCCCAAGGGGTTCGGCCGCAACGCCCGGATCGAGGGCGCGGTGCGGGATGGCGCGCGGGTGCTGCTGGTCGAGGATCTGGCGACCGATGGCGGCAGCAAGCTGTCTTTCGTCGACGCCATCCGCGAGGCCGGGATGACGGTGGCGCACTGCTTCGTGGTGTTCCATTACGGCGTGTTTCCGCAAAGCGTGACCAATCTGCGCGAGAAGGGGGTCGAGCTGCACGGGCTGTGCACCTGGTGGGACATCCTGGCGGTGGCAAGGCGGCATGGCTATACGGCGGATCAGCTGGCCGAGGTGCGTGCCTTCCTGGCCGACCCCGAGGACTGGGACGCCCGCCACCGTAGCGAAATCGCCTGAACGGCGCGAGAGGGAGCGAGACGATGTTGAAGATTCTAGGCCGGTCGAACTCGGCCAATGTGCAGAAGGCTCTCTGGGCTTGCGAGGAAATGGGTGTGGCGTTCGAACGCGAGGATTACGGCGGCGCCTTCGGCAAGACCAAGGATGCGGACTACGTCGCCCTGAATCCGAACAGCGTGGTGCCGACCATCATCGACGACGGTTTCGTGCTGTGGGAATCGAACGCCTGCGTGCGGTATCTGGCGAACAAGCACGGCAAGGGCGGCTTGGCGCCAACCGATCCGAAGGAGTACGCCGACGCCGATCGCTGGATGGACTGGCAACAGACCACGGTGCTGCCTGTCATGACGCCGATCTTCTGGGGTCTGGTGCGGACGCCGACGGCCGACCGCGACCTCGACGCCATCGAGATCGCCCGGCAAAAGGGAGTGGAGGTTTACGGTATTCTCAACGACCGCCTTACCGGCCGGGACTTCATTGTCGGTGATCGGCTGACCATGGCCGACATCCCGGTCGCCATTCAGTGCTACCGCTGGCTGACCCTGGTCGAGAACCGGCCGCCGATGCCGGCGCTGGAGGCGTGGTTCGAACGCTGCCGCGTTACCAAGGGATTTAAAAAGTGGATTGATCTGCCGCTCACGTGAGCGCGGCGCGTCTCACCCGTTCGCGGTCTTATACCATGGGTCTCTACCCGTGTACCTTGGTATTATACGCCGCGATGAAGGCCGCGCGCTCGTCGGGGTCGAAAATACCGCTTGGATAGGCGCGGGTCGGCAGGGTCGCCATGTAAGGGCGGCGCTCGGTCCAGAACAGATCGAAGATGCGGCGCAGCTCGGCCACCGGGTCCGGGTGCTCGTCGACCCGCAAATCGATCTCGGCGTGGGCCTGATTGCCGATCACCTTGATGGCGGCGGATTGGCGGCCGCGCTTGTCACCGCCGGCGGCCTGTCCGGCGTCCAACGCCCGCAACAAACGGTCCGGGAACGATGTCTCCGTCGCCGTCGTCCAGGCCGCGACCACCGCCTCCAGAACCTGTGGTCCGGCCAGCATGTTGCCGGCGACCGACACACCGTCACCGGTCCAGTGGCCGCACCACTCGACACAGCTCGCACCGGTGTAGGCATGGGCGCGGCCCTGCGCGTCGACGCCATGAATCTGCCGCCAGGCGCGGCCCCGGTCGTCCGATAAAGCCCGGGTGATCGCCGCCTCCGGGTCGAGGCCCGTCGCCATTCCTTCCAGCGCCCGTTCACCGGCGACCGGACTGGTGTAGGACTGGCTGGACAAGGCGCCGACGCCCTCGCGAAACCACGGACACATCGCCCCCACCGCGACAACGCAGGACGACACGGCGATGCCAAAGGCGCCGGTTTCGGGATCACGGGCGACGATCGACCAGGTCATGACGCGGTCACTCCTCTCTGTCGTGCCAGTCGCCAGCTCGGACGCGGCGGATCACCGCGTCGGGCAGGCAATGGCCGGAGACGTTCGCGAGCGGTCACTCAGCCGCTTCGGTTCCACGCGCGCTTTCCTGACCCTGAACCGTGAAGAACGAGGCGGTCTTCGGCTGTTTCGGCAACTCGACCTCAAGCGGGATCATGCGGGCGGTCGGACTGGCGTGGCCGCGCAGGATGCGGCCCTCGTTCGGGCTTGGCATCGGGTTGCGGGCGATCGGCACCGCGTCGGCGGCGGAATAGACACAGATGTACAAACCACGCGGCCGATCGGATGCGTTGGGGGCCGAGCCGTGGGCCAGCCGGGTGTGCATCAGACAGACCGAACCGGCCGTGCCGATCGCCGGCACCTGCCGCGCTTGCATCGCCGTCTCGGTGGCATCGTCGACCCGGCCGGTGAAGGTGCCGTCTTGAAACAGGCTGTACATTGGGCCGGTGTGGCTCCCCGGCACCACCATCAGGCAACCGTTCTCCTCGGTCACCTCGTCCAGCATCAGCAGGGCCGTAACCACGTCGTCGTTGGTGTGCGGGGTGAAGGCGAAGTCCTGATGATAGGCGACCTCGGTCTTTGCTCCCGGCAGCTTCACATTGATCTTGCAGTGATGGAATTTGACGTTCGGGCCGACCAGATCGGCCACCATGTCGACGGTGCGGGCGTCCGACATGACTTGGAAATAGCTGACCGAGATGTCGGAGGGGTTGTTGACCCGGCGCAGGGCCGGGCGCTCGGCGGTGTGCTCGGCCCCCATGTCGAAGCGCGCCCGGCCGTCGATGGTCTCGGGGCCGAATGGTTTGGTGTGGGCGCGGCTTTCCTCGACCCAGCCGGCGAGATCGGCGCGCAGCTCGGCCAGTTGATCCGGTGTTAACGCGTCCTCCACCACCAGGTAGCCGTCGCGGCGAAACGCCGCGACCTGCTCGGCGGTTAGGGTTTTCGGGCTTCTCATTCGGGCCATGGCGGCCTCCCAGGCTCGCTTTGGGACACGCGGGCAGCTATATGATGGGCGTCGGCGAAGGGAAATGCATCATGCGCACCACCATCATTCTCGTGCTTGTTCTCGGCGGCATTGTCGTCGCCGCGCTCGCCTGGGCCATAGGAACCTGGACGATGGGGGGCGAGGGTGGTGTCTCGATCCACGCCTACGTGGCGTTGGGGCTCGGCGCGTTGGGCACCGTGGCCCTCGGCGGCGGGCTGATGGCGTTGGTGTTCTTCTCCAGCCGCCACGGCTACGACGACGAGGCGCATCACACCGACGAGGCGGGTGACGACAAGGCTTAGCGGGCCGAGGTAATGGCGTGTGATGGGGGGGCGTCGAACAGCACGTCGATGATGGGACAGTCCGGCGTGCCGCCGCCGGCGCATTGGGCGGCAGTGTCCATAAGGAGCCGGCGCATGCGTTGGAGGTCGTCGATCTTGGATCGCATCGTCTTGGCCTGACGAAGGGCGATCGCCTTGACGGCCTCGCAACCCTGGCCGCCGTCCACCATCGACAACAGCGACCGAATGTCCTCGATCGGAAATCCCAACTCCCGGCTCCGTCGGATGAAGCGTAGGGTTTTGGTGTGAGTATCCTCATAAACTCGGTGACCGCCCTGCGTGCGGGGCGGTTCGGGCAGCAGGCCGATCTTCTCATCCGAGATTCTCCATATGAGATCCTCCCAACCCAAAAAGTGTGCCTCGGATCGGTATCACATGCAATCAGCTTGCATCTGACGGTCGCCCGAAGCGTGATCCGGTCGAAAAAGGACCAATTAGCGGCCATTCGGTGTT
>JABMNR010000022.1 GCA_013203465.1 Alphaproteobacteria bacterium | reverse complement strand
TGCCGGGCCCCACAGGCAGGCGATGCCGGCCGCGATGCAGGCGAACGGGTTGGCGCCGGACGAACCGGACAGGCGCACCGTCGAGGTCGAGGCGTTCTGCTCGTGGTCGGCGTGCAGAATAAACAGCCGGTCCATCGCCCGGGCGATCGCCGGGCTGATCTTGTACTCCTCGGCCGGCACGGCAAAGGTCATGTACAGGAAGTTCTCGGCATAAGAGAGGTCGTTGCGCGGGTAGTTGAAGGGCTGGCCGACCGAGTATTTGTAGGCCATGGCCGCGATCGTCGGCATCTTGGCGATCAGCCGGAACGACGCCACCATCCGCTGGTGCTCGTCCTGAATGTCGGTGCTGTCGTGATAGAACGCCGACAGCGCGCCGACCACGCCACACATGATCGCCATCGGGTGCGCGTCGCGCCGGAACCCGCGATAGAAATTGGCCAGCTGCTCATGCAGCATGGTGTGGTAGGTAACGTCGTGGTCGAATTTCTGCTTTTGCTTGATGGTCGGAAGCTCGCCGTAGAGCAACAGATGGGCCACCTCCATGAAGTCGGATTTCTCGGCCAGATCCTCAATCCGATAGCCGCGGTGCAGCAGCACGCCCTCGTCGCCATCGATGTAGGTCAGTTGCGATTCACAGGAACCGGTCGAGGTGAAGCCGGGGTCGAAGGTGAAATGCCCGGTTTCGGCGTAAAGCTTGCGTACGTCGATCACGCTCGGCCCCACGGTGCCGTCGATGACCGGTAATTGGTAGGACTGGCCCGTCCCGTTATCGGTCAACGTGAACGATCCTGAATTGCTTTTGTTCATCTCTTCGTCCCCTGTGTCGTCCCGGACCGTACGCAGGTCGAAATGCCTCCTGGCACGCCGGCGCGCGATCTTATCGTTTATTGTGCAGTGCCGCAAACGGCGTTGATGCGACGCAATGACTCGGTTTTCCCAAGAACCGCCAGCACCTCGAAAATGCCGGGCGAGGTGGTCGATCCCGTCAGCGCTACCCGCAGTGGCTGCGCCACCGCGCCGAGTTTCACACCATTCGCCTCGGCATGGGCACGCACCGCCGCCTCGGTATCCGCTTCGGTGAAGGACGTAAGCGCGTCGAGCCGGGGCACAAGCCCTCCAAGCACGCGGCGAGCGTCGTCGGTGAGCAACGTCAACGCCTTGTCGTCGAAGCCGAGCGGCACGGAGGCGGCATAGAACCGGGCGTTGCTGGCGAGTTCGACCACGGTCTTGGCTCGGGCCTTCAGCCCCGCCATGCCGGCCCGTATGCGGAACCGCGCCGTGTCATCCAAGGTTAACGCGGCGTCCTGGCTCAACCGTTCCACCACCAAGCTGGTCAGCCGATCGTCGTCGGCCTCGCGCAAATAGTGGCCGTTCAGGTTCTCCAGCTTGGCGAAGTCGAACCGCGACGCCGATTTCCCGACTCCGTCCAGGTCGAACCATGCGATGGCCTGTTCGCGGTTGACGATTTCGTTGTCACCGTGGGCCCAACCGAGCCGCAGCAGGTAGTTGCACAGCGCCTCCGGCAGATAGCCCATATCCCGATAGGCATCGACGCCCAGCGCTCCATGCCGTTTCGACAGCTTGGCGCCATCCGGTCCGTGGATCAGCGGAATATGGGCGAACAGCGGCACATCCCAGCCCATGGCGTCGTAGATCAAGGATTGGCGAAAGGCGTTGTTCAGATGGTCGTCGCCGCGGATCACGTGGGTAATGCCCATGTCGTGATCGTCAACCACCACCGACAGCATGTAGGTCGGCGTGCCGTCGGCGCGCAGCAGGATCATGTCGTCGAGCTGTTCGTTGCCGACCGTGACCGCGCCTTGGACCGCGTCCTCGATGGTCATCGACCCATCCCGGGGCGCCTTGATCCGGATCACCGGCGGCACGCCGGCCGGCGCGTCCGACACGTCGCGATCGCGCCACCGCCCGTCATAGCGGGGCGACCGGCCCTCGGCGCGGGCCAGCTCGCGCATCTCGGTAAGCTCTCCCGGTGTTGCATAGCAATGATAGGCCTTGCCTTCGGCCAGCAACCGCCGTGCGACCTCGGCATGGCGCTCGACCTGATGCGCTTGAAACATCGGCGGTTCGTCGCCGTCGAGCCCAAGCCAACCAAGCCCGTCGAGGATGGCATCGACCGCTTCGGGCGTGGAGCGTTTCTGGTCGGTGTCCTCGATCCGCAGCAGGTAGGCGCCGCCGTGGTGTCGGGCGAACAGCCAGTTGAACAGCGCCGTGCGGGCGCCGCCGATATGCAGGAAGCCGGTGGGAGAGGGAGCGAAACGGGTGACAACGGTCATGACGTCGGATGGATCCCACTTCACGGGTGGCGGCTTCGATGCGGTTTCCAGAGCCGCATCAGCAGGGGCGCCGGGTGTTTAGCACACCGCGCGAGACGACGCGACACGGCCCGGGAGCCGTGGCGGGGCCGTGGTGGGTCTGGTTGTTGCTTCGCCACCGCTTCCGGGTGTGGGCGGCCGCCTTCGCGCGGGCGGAAGCCGATCGCGTGGTGTTGTGGCTTCCGGTGATGTTTGCGCTGGGGATCGCGGTTTATTTCGGCATGCTGGTCGAGCCGCCGGCATGGCTCGGCCCTGTCGTGGCAGCGGCATCCGCTGCCGTGACGATTGTGTTTCGGCGGCACCGGTCTTTGGCGTGGTTTGGTGCGGTGCTGGCGGTTGCGGGCATGGGGTTCACCATGGCGCAGCTTCGGACCAACACGCTCGATACAGCGACCATAACGCGCGCCGCTTGGGTTTCGGTGGAGGGCCGGGTGGAGGCGGTTGAACGGCGCCCGGCGGACGTGCGCCTGACCGTGGGCGATGTTCGGCTCGGCGATACCCGTTACGACGGCCCGCCGCCTGGCCGGATCCGCGTGACCCATCGACGCCTGGATGCATCGATGCCCGTGATCGGGGACCGGATCCGCCTGCGGGCTCGGCTTCGCCCGCCTCCCGCGCCGACGGCGCCCGGGGGATTCGATTTTCAACGGCATGCGTATTTCCAGGGGATCGGCGCCGTCGGCTTCGCGACTGGCGCGATCGAGACCCTGGAGTTACGTCCGGCGTCGCCGGTCAAGACCATGGTGGAAGCAGTGGATCGCACCCGGGCGATGATCGCCGAGCGCGTTCGTCATCATCTTCCCGGTCCCACGGGTGCGGTTGCCGCCGCCATGCTGGTTGGTGACCGGGCCGGGCTCGATGACGCGACGCTGGAGGGATTACGGGTGTCCGGCTTGGCACATCTGCTGGCGATATCCGGGCTGCACATGGGATTGGTCGCGGGCACGGTGTTCGTGGTGTTGCGCCTGATGCTGGCGGCGATGCCAACGATTGCGCTACGGTATCCGATCAAGAAATGGGCGGCGGCGGCGGCGCTGGTCGCGGCGGCGGTGTACCTGGTGCTGGCCGGGGCGCCGGTGCCGACCCAGCGGGCATTCGTGATGACCGGCGCGGTTCTGGTGGCGGTTTTGCTCGACCGCGAGGCGATTTCCCTGCGTTTGGTGGCGATCGCGGCGTTCGGTGTGCTGGCGGTGGCGCCGGAAAGTCTCGTCGGGCCGAGCTTTCAGCTGTCTTTCGCGGCGGTGATCGCCCTGGTCGCGGTGTACGAGGCGATTGGGCCATGGCGTCGCCGGCGACGGGGTGAGGGTGCGCCCGGATCGGTTCGCCGGACTTTCTTCTACATCGCTGGGGTGGCCCTGACATCGTTGGTGGCGGCGATCGTCACCGCTCCGATCGTCGCGCACCATTTCCAACAGGTGCCCACGGTTGGCGTGGTGGCGAATTTGCTGGCGGTGCCGCTTACCGCCTTCGTAACCATGCCGGCGGGGGTCGCGGCGCTGACGCTGATGCCGGTGGGGCTGGACGCCTGGCCGCTCGTCTTGATGGGGCTTGGCATCGACGGAACTCTCGCGGTGGCCGAGGCGGTCATGCGCTACGCCCCCGACGCGCTGTCGACCGCGCCCCTGCCGACCGCGGGATTGACCGCGATGGCGCTGGGAGGTGCTTGGCTGGCGATATGGCGGACCCGATGGCGGGCGCTTGGGCTTGTCGGTGTTGTCATCGGCGGCGGTCTCTGGTTGTCGATGCCGGTGCCTGACGCTTTGGTGGACGGGAGTGGCCGCTTGGTGTCCGTGCGCGTGGACGATGGCGGTTGGGCCGTTTCAAGCGGCCGCGGGGCGGGCTTCATTCGGCAGTCCTGGGCTCGGCGGTGGGGGATGGAGGACGGCAAAAGCTTCGAGACAGCGGCGGCGTGCGATGGTCTCGGTTGTGTGTTCGAGGTGGCGGGGCGCCGGTTGGCGGTTCCCACCTCGCCGGAGGCGGCGATCGAGGACTGCGAGCGGGCTGATGTCGTGGTCACGCCGGTGCGCTTGCGGTTGCCCTGCGTCGGACCAGCGGTGGTCGTGGATGGTACGGCACTGAACCGGGGTGGTGCGCACGCGGTCTATCTGCGGGGGCACCTACCGTGGGTGGAATCGGTCGCAAGCACACGGGGTACACGGCCCTGGACACGGATTCGTGATAGCTACGGACGCTAGATCATATGTCGTTGAAATATGACTTTTGAGTCATTTGGGTGTATATTTAACGACGCTGTCGCATGCGCGGCCCGTTGGATACGGGCGGCGGACGCGATGGTGACCTAAGGAGTAACCGATGCCCGAGCCCATTCGCACGCGGAGTTACAACATATTGGCCGAGTCCGTGTCCGACGTGGTGGGCAAGCGGAACGTGGCCTATAGCGCGATCCGGGAAGCCGCCGAGGTCGAGGACCGCAGCAAGGAAAATTGGGCGTCGACGGTGTTCAATCAGATCTCGGCGATCAACCGCCGGCGTATTCGCATGACCGCCATCGACAAGGCGGAAGACGAGCGCGCCCGGTCGCGCCGACTCCGCGCCGGTAAGAGCGCCGCGCTGGCTGATCTATCCAAGCTGTTTGGCAACAACCGAGCTGCCGTCTGACCCGCGACAATCATTTGGCTCGGTACAAGCGGCGGCCGGGACGCTCAATAACTTCGAATCAAGCCAACCAGACGGCCTTGGACCTTGACCCGGTCAGGTCCAAAAATTTGAGTTTTATGCGTTACGTTCGCCGGCTCCAACGCGATCGAGCCGCCGCGCCGGCGTAAGCGCTTCAGTGTCGCCTCTTGATCGTCGATGAGGGCCACCACGATGGTGCCGTTCTCAGCGGTGTCGCACTGCCGGATGATCACGGTGTCGCCGTCGTGAATACCGGCGTCGACCATCGAGTCACCCGAGACCTCGAGCGCGTAATGCTCACCGCCCGACACCATGCCGGCGGGTACGCCTATGGTCGACTGCGGATCGCGCAAAGCCTCGATCGGGGTACCGGCGGCGATCCGGCCATACAGCGGCAGCTCGACGGCGGACTCACCGCCCGCTCCCGGGTTGGGAACGGGGGGCGGCATCGCGATCTCGCCGCCACGAAACGGAAAGTTTCCCGGGATGACGTTGGGCGCGAAGCCCCGGGCGACATGCGGCGCTCCGTCCCACCCACGTGGTCCCATCTGCTCGGGCAGGCGTAACACCTCCAGCGCCCGCGCCCGATGCGCGAGGCGGCGAATGAACCCCCGCTCCTCCAACGCGGTGATCAGGCGGTGGATGCCGGACTTCGATTTGAGGGACAGCGCCTCCTTCATCTCGTCGAAAGAGGGTGAGGCCCCGGTCGCCTCGATCCGCTGGTGCACAAACATCAACAGTTCATGCTGTTTCTTGGTCAGCATCGTGTCCTCCCGCGTAGGCTCCACCACCGTTGTCCAGCGATACATCGATCGGGAACAAAGATGGTACATTCGTGTTTGTTCTACTTTTGATCCGCTTCCGGGTCAAGCAAAACGGCGCGCGGGCACGATCCTTGGTATGATCCTCGGAGTGCTTAGAGCGAGAGCAGGCCATCCCCGAGCGGCAGAACCGAAACCCGGTCACCGGCCTTGCGGGAGGCATCGTGCGGCGGCCGGACGATCAGGCAATCGGCGGCCGCCAGCCGGGCCATCATCGAGCTGTCCTGCCGCGCGAACGGGGTGACAACTCGGCGTCCGGTGGCATCGCGCGCTGAGGTGGCGCGGAGATAGTCCTGTCGGCGGTCGTTCTCGGCCAGCGCCGTTGCCAGGACGGCGTCTTCAAGCGGCTCCGGGTCGGCGTCGAGACCCAGCATGCGCTCCAGCGCCGGCTTGAGAAACACCGTGGCGCAGACCATGGTCGACACCGGGTTGCCCGGCAGGCCGAGCATCGGCACGCCGGCGAACCGGCCGAAGATCAGCGGCTTACCTGGCCGCATGGCGATCTTCCAGAACCCGACCCGCAGCGCGTCTGTCCCCAAGGCGTCGTCGCCCAATGCTTGTTGGACCAGGTCGTGGCGGCCGACCGAGGCGCCGCCGGTGGTCACCAGCATGTCGACCCCGCGCGCGCCGGCGGCCATGGCTTTCAGCGCGCCGACATCGTCGGGCGCGATGCCGAGATCGACCGCCTCACCGCCGATGGCGCGCACCGCGGCCGCCAGGGCATAGGCGTTTGACGACACGATGCGGCTTGGATCGTCCAGCTCGCCCGGCCGCACGATTTCATCACCGGTCGACAGGATCGCGACACGCGGACGCCGCCGCACGGCGACCCAGGGAACGTTCATGGCGGCGGTCAACCCGATATCCCGGGCCGTCAGCCGCCGGCCGGCGGCAATGCCTGTGTCGCCCACCGCGAAGTCGAGGCCGGCGGGGCGAACATACGTCCCGGCCTTGACACCCTCGCGCACGGTGATGCTGGCGCCGTCCTCCTCCGAGCTGGCGTCGACATCCTCTTGGATCACGATGGCGTCGGCGCCGTCGGGCAGCGGGCCGCCGGTGAAGATGCGCACCGTCTCGCCGGAACCCAGCGTGCCCGGGTAGCCGCCGCCCGCCGGCGCGGCGCCGACCCGAACGAGAGTCGCTGGAACCGTGGCGACATCGGCGGCGCGCACGGCGTAGCCATCCATGGCGGAGACCGCGACCGGCGGTTGGGTCCGCCGCGCCACGATGGCCTGGGCGGTGACCCGGCCCAGAGCCTCGGATACCGGCACCGTCTCGGCCGGCATCGGCGCCAGCGCTTCCAGAATGCGGGCTCGCGCCTCGGCGACGGGGAGCAGGTCACTCACCACGGAACTCTCCCGATTTGCCGCCGGCCTTGTGAACCAGCCGAACCTCGCCGATCCGCATTGATCGATCGATCGCCTTGGCCATGTCGTAGACCGTCAACGCGGCGATGGCGACCGCCGTAAGCGCCTCCATCTCGACGCCGGTACGGCCCTTCAGCTTACAGGTCGCCTCGATGTCGATGGCGTTGCGCGCCTCGTCGATCGACAGGTCAACCGCCACCGAGGTCAAGGCCAGCGGATGGCACAGCGGGATCAAGTCCGGCGTCTTCTTCGCCCCCATGATTCCGGCCAACCGCGCGACCGACAGCACGTCGCCCTTCTTCACCCCGCCATCGCGGATCAGCCGGATGGTCCCGGCCGCGGCGAACACCGAGCCGCGCGCGGTGGCGGACCGTTCGGTGATCTCCTTGGCGCCGACGTCGACCATGTGGGCCTTGCCCTGGTCGTCGAAATGGGTGAAATCGCTCATCGCTCCGCTGTCAGGCGACTTGGGACAGGGGATCGGCCAGCAACGCGCGGGTGGCGGCGGCGACATCCGCCTGGCGCATCAGGGCTTCTCCGATCAGGAACCGCCGCGCGCCGACCCGGGCCATGCGGGCCAGATCGGCGGGGCTCGACAAGCCGCTCTCGCACACCAGGACCCGGCCGTCCGGCACCCGTCCGGCCAAGCTCTCGGTGGTCGCGAGGTCGGTCGCCATGGTCTTGAGATTGCGGTTGTTGACGCCGAGCAGCGGGCTTCCAAGCCGCAGCGCGCGGTCCAGCTCCTCGTCATCGTGCACTTCCAGAAGCACAGCCATACCGAGGTCGAAGGCCATATCCTCCAATTCCTTGGCGCGCTCATCCGACAGCGCCGCCAGGATCAGCAGCACGCAATCGGCGCCGAGTGCCCGGGATTCGGCGATCTGCCAGGGCTCGAGCATGAAATCCTTGCGCAGGACCGGCAGGTCGACCGCCGCCCGCGCGGCCTGAAGATAACGGTCGGCGCCTTGGAAATATTTTTCGTCGGTCAGCACCGACAAGCAGGCGGCTCCGCCGTCGCGGTAGGCGCGGGCCAGGGCGGCCGGGTCGAAATCGGCACGGATCAGCCCTTTGGACGGGCTCGCCTTCTTGATCTCGGCGATCAGGCCGTAGCCGTTGCCAGCCTTGGCATCGAGCGCCGCCGCAAAGCCGCGCGGGGCGTCGGCGTCGCGGGCGGCTCGCATAACCTCGGCCATCGGCCGGGCGGCCTTGCGCGCGGCCACTTCCTGGCGTTTGTGGGCGCAGATCTCGGCGAGAACATCGCTCACGGCGCGATCTCCCGGTTGGTGACCGCCACCAGATGTTCCAGCTTGGCCTTGGCGTGGCCGCTGTCGATCGAGCGCGCCGCCATCGCCACGCCGTCCTTGAGAGTCTCGACCTTGCCGGCGACGATCAGGGCACCCGCCGTGTTGAACAGCACGATGTCGCGGTAGGGGCCGGTCGCACCATCGAGCAGAGCGGCCAGTGCCGCGGCGTTATGCGCGGGGTCGCCGCCGCGCACGTCGTCGATCGAGGCGCGGGGCAGGCCGGCATCCTCCGGGGTGAGCTCAAAGGTTTCGACCGCGCCGTCCTGCAACGAGGCGACCGTGGTGACGCCTGCCGTGGTCATCTCGTCCAATCCGTCGCCATGCACCACCCAGGCCCGGACGGAGCCGAGCTTGGCCAGGGTTTCGGCCATCGGCACCACCCAGTTCTTGGCAAACACACCGATCAGCTGTTTCTTGACCAAGCCGGGGTTCGATAGCGGGCCCAGGATGTTGAAGATCGTGCGGGTGCCGAGCTCGACCCGTGGTCCGCCGACATGACGCATCGCGCTGTGGTGGCGTGGCGCCATGAAGAAACAGATCCCGGCTTCGTCGAGCGCGGCTTTCACCAAACGCATGTCGCAGTCGAGGTTGACCCCGAGATGGCTCAGCACGTCGGCCGCTCCGGTACGCGAGGATAGCGCCCGGTTGCCATGCTTGGCGACAATGACACCGGCGCCGGCCAACACGAAGGAGGCGGCGGTCGAGATGTTGTAGGTCTTGGCGCCGTCGCCACCGGTGCCGACATTATCCATGGCCCCGACGGGGGCCTCGACCTTCAGGGCCTTCGCCCGCATGGTCCGGGCGGCGCCGGTGATTTCGGCCACGGTTTCGCCGCGCACCCGCAACGCCATCAGGAAGCCGCCGATCTGCGCCGGCGTCGCGTCGCCCGACATGATGATGTCGAACGCGATCTCGGCCTCGCTTTCGGTCAGGCTGTGACCGTCGGCCACGCGGGCGATCAACGCCTTCATATCCTGGATATCGCCGATCATGGTGTGCCGTTCAGCCGTCGGTTCCGGTTCGGTTCAGGCGCGCCTCGATCTCGTCGATCGGGGCCAGGGGTTGGCCGTTGAAACCGGCCAGGCGCAGGAAATTGGCCAGCATCCGGTGGCCGTGCTCGGACGCGATGCTTTCGGGATGGAACTGCACGCCCCAACAGGGGTAGTCGCGGTGCTTGAGCCCCATGACGATGCCGTCATCGGTCCATGCCGTCTGCTCCAGCACCTCGGGCCAGCCGTCCTTCGTCACCACCAGCGAATGATAACGCGTGACCGCGAAATGATCGGGCAGGTCCTCGAACACGCCGGTGCCGTTATTGGCGACGGTGGACACCTTGCCGTGCATCGGCATGGCCGCGCGGGCCACGGTACCGCCGAACACCTGCCCCATGGTCTGGTGGCCGAGGCAGACGCCGAGCATCGGGATGCTGGCGGCGCAGCGCTCGACCAGCTCCAGGCATATCCCCGCGCGATCGGGATCGCAGGGACCGGGTGAGATCACGATGCCTTGCGGGCGCATGGCGATGATCTCGTCGACGGTGACGCGGTCGTTGCGCCGCACGGTGACATCGGCACCCAACTCGCCCAAGAAGTGGTAGAGATTGTAGGTGAAGCTGTCGTAATTATCGATGAGAAGAAACATTTCAGACGCTTGGCCAAGTTTGTTAAGATGCCGACGTAACGCATTGATGCTACCTTAACAACCCTGTCACCGGCACGGAAGCGACTCGCCATGGCCCGAAAGACCAAGACCGGACAACGGCACGCGCGGGGACGCGCGCGGCCTGGGTCGCGGCGGCGGGCGGTGGTTCGCGTAGCCCTTATCGGAATCGGCGCGGTGGGCCTGTTTCTGGGCGGTCTCGGCTTGGGGATCTGGCTGGTCGAGCCGAACGGCGATCGGGCACCGGTGACAACGCGGACCGCCGCCGTGCCGATGCCGGCGCCGATCAAACCGAGCGAGCCGCCGGCGATCCCCCTGCCGGCATTGCGGTCGGCCAACCCCGGCTCGACACCCGTGGTGCTCCCCGTCGTGCCGCCATCCGCTCCGCCGTCATCGACACAGGCCGGGCCGAGCTGGAAACGGTTCGCCGTCGCCGCGCCACCGATCGACGATCGGCCGATGATCGCGATCATACTGGACGATCTGGGGGTCGACCGCCGCCGGTCGGCCCGGGCGATCACGTTGCCGGCGCCGCTGACGCTGGCGTTTCTGCCGTATGCCGAAGGGGTCGCGGCGCAGGCGATCGCGGCGCGGGCGGCGGGGCATGAGTTGCTGGCGCATGTCTCCATGCAGCCGCATGGGATCGACGCCGATCCGGGGCCGAACGTGCTCGACATGCGGCTGGGCGCCATCGAGGTGTTGAGCCGGCTTGATTGGAACCTGGCCCAGCTTGAGGGCTATGTCGGCATCAACAATCACATGGGCAGCATGTTTACGGAAAACGCGGAGGGTATGCGTCTGGTGGCCGAGACCCTGCGTGACCGGGGGTTGTTGTTTCTCGACTCGCTGACCTCGCCGAAGAGCGTCGCCGCCGCGACGACCGAGGCCTTGGGCGTGGTGACGATCAAGCGCGACGTGTTTCTCGACAACACCGACACCGCCGCCGAGGTCGAGCTGCGTCTGGCCGAAACCGAACACCTGGCGCGATCCACCGGCAGCGCGATCGCCATCGGCCATCCGCGCGACGCCACGTTGAACGTGCTGCAGGCTTGGATGCCGCGGGCGCGGGCGGCGGGGTTCGCGCTCGTCCCGTTGTCGGCGGTGGTGGAAGCCCGTCTGGCCGGCGGGCGCAAACACGCGCGACGCTAGATTTTGCGCGACGATGAGGGGGATGGCATGACCGTCGTCTGGCGCTGGCATCGCTGGGACCAGCTCGACCGCGATCAGGTGCACGCCATGTTGAAGGCGCGGGTCGATGTGTTCGTGGTCGAGCAAACCTGTCCGTACCCGGAGATTGACGGCAAGGATCCGCTGGCCTGGCACCTGTTCGGCTATGACGGACACCCGAGCGAGGGGCGGTTGGTCGCCTATGCCCGGCTGTTCGGGCCCGGCGACTATTATCCCGAGCCGTCCGCCGGCCGCATCCTGACCACCGCCGAGGGGCGCGGACAGGGGCTCGGCCGGGCGGTGATGGCGGAATGCCACCGGTTCGCCGAAGCGACCTTCGGCACCCGGGCGGTGCGGCTGAACGGCCAGGGATACCTGAAACCGTTTTACGAGAGCCTCGGCTACAGCGCGGTGCGCGGCCCCTACGACGAGGACGGCATCGAACATTGGGAGATGCTGCGGGAGGGATAGGCGTCGTTTCGGCGCCCGCCGAACCCTCGTGGCGGCAAATTCGGTACTGTCAGCCATCGCCAACCGCTTGAGCGTCCCTCGCATGCTTGATTTGTCCGCCATCGACCCGCTGACCCTTGTCTTGATCCTCGCTGTCCTGCTGGTCGCCGGTACGGTGAAGGGGACGGTGGGACTTGGCTTGCCGACCATAACCCTGGCGGTGCTGACCGCCACTATCGGTCTGAAGGAAGCGATGACGGTGCTGCTGGTGCCGTCATTCATCACCAACATCTGGCAGGTCTGGCAGGGACCGGGGAGTGTGGCGCCGCTGTGGGCGCTGACCCGGCGGCTGTGGCTATTCCTGGTGCTGTTGTTCATCGGCAGTGTGGCGGCGGGTGAGGCGTTGACGCTGGTGGCGACCGATATTCTCGCGGCTCTGCTGGGCGTCTCGATCGTGGTCTATGCCGTACTCGGTCTCGCCACCCCGCCCTGGCCCAAGCCCGGCCGGCACGAGGGGTGGTTGGGGCCAAGCTGCGGGTTGGCGACCGGGGTGCTGACCGGCATGACCGGCTCGTTCGTGATGCCGTCGGTGCCGTATCTCCAGGCGTTGGGCTTGCCGCGCGACCAGTTGGTCCAGGCCATGGGGCTGACGTTCTTCGTCGCGACGGTGGGGCTGGGCGCGGCTCTTGGCGGCCGTGGCTTGATCCCGCAGGACCTGGCGGTGACCTCGACCGTGGCGGTGGTGCCGGCGCTGATCGGCATGGGGATCGGTCGCCGGTTGCGGGCGCATCTGTCGGAGACGCTGTTTCGCAAGGCGCTGTTCGCCGCCCTGCTGGGCGTCGGCGGCTGGATCGTCGTCAAATCGGTGCTGCTGGCAAACGGGTGACGTGCGGCGTAGGGGCTAGGCGTGGACCGTGTTGGCGGGCTAGCCTCCCGCCGCCATGACCAACGCCCGCATCAATGACCTCGCCAATGCCCCGACGATCCCGCTGCCGGTCGACGGGCCGCTCAACTCGGTTGAGGCCGCCGTCGGTCAGCGCCGGTCGGTACGCGGCTTCCTCGACACCCCGGTGCCGCGCGCGACGGTGGAGCGCATTCTGACCCTCGCCGCCCGGGCGCCGTCGGGCACCAACATGCAGCCTTGGAAAGTGCATGTGCTGACCGGTGCCGCCCGCGAGCGCCTAAGTGCCGCGTTGCTGGAGGCGTTCGACAGCGCCGAGGAGCACAAGGGGGAGTGGGCCTACTACCCCAAGCAGTTCCGCGAGCCGTACAAGTCCCGCCGCCGCAAGGTCGGCTGGGATCTTTATGGCCTGCTCGGCATCACCAAGGGCGATTTCGAGCGCACCCACGCCCAGCACGGCCGCAACTACACGTTCTTCGACGCGCCGGTCGGCATGGTCTTCACCATCGACAAGGATCTGGAGATCGGCTCGTGGCTGGATTACGGCATGTTTCTGCAGAACGTGATGGTCCTGGCCCGTGCCCACGGGTTGGAGACCTGCCCGCAAGCCGCCTTCGCGCCCTATCACGCCGTGATCCGGCGGGAGCTGGGCCTGGGCGAGGATGAGGCGGTGGTCTGCGGCCTGTCGCTCGGCCACGCCGATTGGTCGCTGGCCGAGAACACCTTGATCACCGAGCGCGCGCCGCTCGACGATTTCGTGACGTTTCGCGACGACTAAGACGGAGAGAATGACGTGGATTTTCGCCTGACCGAGGAGCAGGAGAGCCTGCGCGACACCGCCCGGCAGTTCGCCGCCAAGGAGCTGCCGGATGTAGCCAAGCACCTGGAGGCGGCGGACGAGCCGCTGCCCAGGGAATGGATCAAGCGCTATGCCGAGATGGGGTTTCTCGGGGTCAACGTGGCGGAGGAATACGGCGGGCTTGGCCTCGGCAATCTGGAGGCGCTGATCGTGCTGGAGGAGTTCGCCAAAATCTCCCCGGCGGTGGCGTTCCCGATCTTCGAATCCTCGGTCGGCCCGATCCGCGCGGTCGAGCATTTCGCCGCCGCCGGGTTGGCGAAACGCGTCGTGCCCCGGGTCTGCGCCGGTGAGATCGTCTGCGCCGTCGCCATGTCAGAGCCGGACGCCGGCACCGCCCTGACCGACCTGAAGACCCGCGCCGTGGACAAGGGCGATCACTTCCTGCTGAACGGCCAGAAACGCTGGTGCTCCGGCGGCGGCCACGCCGACGCCTATGTGGTCTACGCCAAGATGTCCGACGCGCCGGGGGCCAAGGGCATCGGCGCGCTCTATGTCGAGCAGGACCTGGCGGGCGTGTCGTTCGGCGAGCGCGAGCAGTTGATGGGGTTTCGCGGCGTGCCGTCGGCCGACATCTTTTTCGACGACGTGCGGGTGCCGAAGGAGAACCTGATCGTGCCCGCCGATGGCGGGTTCCGCCGTCTGATGGAAGCGTTCGATCTGGAGCGCTGCGGCAACGCCACCATGTGCCTCGGCATCGCTCAGTCGGCGCTCGATCAGGCGCTGAGCTACACCCAGGAGCGTAAGGCGTTCGGCAAGCAGCTGGTCGAGTTCCAGGCGGTGCAGATGAAGCTGGCCGAGATGGCGATGAAGGTCGAGGCCTCTCGGCTGCTGATCTGGCGCGCCGCCAAGAACGCCGAGGACGGCCTGCCCAGCGTGCTCGACAGCTCGCTGGCCAAATGCTTCGCCAACGAGATGGTGCGCGACGTGGCGGGCGCCGGCCTGCAGGTCATGGGCGCGTACGGTTACGCTAAGGAGTACGGCATGGAGCGCAAGTTGCGCGACGGCTGGGGCTGGGGCATCGCCGGTGGCGCCATCGACATCCAGAAAACCAACATCGCCGCCGCCCTGGTCGGGCGCCGGTTCGATCAGCGGCGATAACAAAAAGCCCGGGAGAGAGACATGGCGGATCAACGCATCACGGTGATCACCGGCGGCGCCAGCGGCATCGGCCGGGCGACGGCCGACCGGCTGGCCAGGGACGGCGATCGGATCGTCGTGCTCGACGTCAACGCCGAGGGCGCGGAGACGGCGGTCGAGGCGTTGCGGGCGGGTGGGACGGCGGCCGACGCCATGGCCCTCGACGTGGCCGACGATCAGGCGGTCGAGGATGTATTCGACCGGATCGAAAGCGAGATCGGGCCGGTGCATGGGGTGGTGCACGCCGCCGGTGTCCTGCAGAACGCCATCACCGCCGAGCGCATGGACCGGGCCGAGGCCGACCGGATCATGGATGTGAACTATCGCGGCACCTGGTCGGTCAACGTCGCCGCCGCCCGGCGGATGAAGGCGCGGCAGGCGGGGGCGATCGTCAACCTGGCCTCGATCAACAGCTTCGCGGTGCTGCCGATCCCTAGCTACACCGTGTCCAAGGTGGCGGTGAAACAACTGACCGAGCTGTTCGCGGTCGAGTACGGCATCCACGGCATCCGGGTGAACGGCGTGGCGCCGACCTACACCATCACCCCGGCGATCCAGGCGCGGATCGACAGCGGCCACCGTGATCCCGAGGCGATCAGGAACTCGGGCGCGTTGAAGATGCTGGTCCGGCCGCACCACATCGCCGACGGCATCGCCTTCCTGCTGTCGGATCAGGCGGCGGCGATCACCGGCGTCACCCTGCCGATCGACGCCGGCTGGTGCGCGGCGGTCAGCTACAATAGCTACGTCGCGGCGGTCGAGGGCTTTGGGCAGTAGCAACGCGATGACGGCTGCTCGACGATGGGGCGGGTTCGGGTTTCTGCTGCTGCTGTTCGGTGGCTTGCTGGCCGCGAAGTTTCCACACCTGATCACCCAACCGCGCCTGTACGCCGAGGAAGGGCTGTTCTTTCTGCAGAACGCGCTCTTGGGAGGTGGTCCAGGTGCTGTGTTTATCCATTTTCAGGGCTATCTGAATGTACTCAACGGAGCGACGGCGCTCGTCGCGGCCACCTGGATACAGCCCGAATACTGGGCGTTCGCGCATCAGACGGTCGCCTTCATGGTCCAAGTGGCGGTGGTCGGCTACATCGCGCTGGCTCGTCTGAGTTTCCTGCCCACCTTGGCGCACAAGAGTGTGTTCGTCGCCGCCCTGGCTCTGGTGCCGGCGGCGGCGGAAGTGACCCTGACGTCGACGAACATGCACTTCTGGGCCGCGATGCCTGTGATCTGCATGCTGTTCGATGACGCGGCCGAGCATCCGACGTCCCGGCTATGGGGCGATGCCGCCTTCATCGGAATCGCCGGCTTGATCGGGCCGCCCGTGGCCGTGCTGTTTCCGGCGATGCTGGTAAAGGCGATGCTTTCGCGCGCGCCCGTGGATCGCGGCCGGGCGCTAACGCTGTTCCTCGTGCTTGTTGCCCACCTGGTGTCGATGGCGGCCTACCGGGCCTATTGGGGCGGTGGTCCCGACCGGGCGATCCTCGATATCCTGATGCAGGCGATGTTGATCCTGCCTTGGGAACTGCTGGTCGGCAGTGTCGCGCTGATCGCGGCCGGTTTCGAGGTGGCGGATGCCGTGGCGCGTGCCGTCTCGGGGCTGCCGTCGATATGGCTGTACATCGGCGCGGCGGCTTTCTACGGCGTGTTGCTGGTGATCCTGGCCGCGATCCGTCGAACCCGTTCTCTCCCGCATGTCGTGGTGGCGCTGGTCGCGATTTCCGGCGTGGTTGCCGGCTCGCTGTTCTCCTATCCGCATGACGCGGTTGACGCCTTACCGGTGGGGGACGGCGGGCGCTACACCTTGCTCGTCAATCTGGTGTTGCTAAGCGCGGTTGCCGGCGTGTTCGCGCGCGTACCGCCGCCGCGGATAGCGCTGATAGCGCCGGTGGTGTTTCTGGGCGTGCTCGCGTTTCACGCTCCCAGGGATCGGCTTGGCGGACCAGGCCCGGATTGGCGTCTGGAAGTCGCCGCATGGCGGGCGGGTGACCGGCCATGCGGCTTGCGGATCGAACCCGACGGATGGCGTGTCGGGGTTGGTGAGGGCTTTCGGGCCCGTTTGGAGGGCTTGGTCGGCGTTGGAAAGGCTCCTATTCTTGAGCGCGTGGCCGGTTGGCGGGCGGAAAACGGTATGCTGCGCCGTCCCGCGCTGGCACCGAAGATGTTCGACCGTTTGTGCCAAGAGGGATAGGAGGTGACGTTTTGACCGACATCCTGAGTTCCATCGACCCGCTCGCCGCCAAGGTGACCGACGGCGTGGTGATCACGCTGCCGCCGGATTATTCCGGTTGCGCCAACGCGCTGTGGCGGGCGGTGATCCGGCGTGGCGTGAAGGATTTGCATCTCGTCGGTGTGCCGGTGTTCGGCTATCACGGTGATCTGCTGATCGGCGCCGGCTGCGTGGCGACGGTCGAGACCTCGGCGGTGACCATGGGGGAGCATGGGCTGGCACCGCGCTTCACGGCGGCGGTGAAGGCCGGCTCGATCCGGGTGCTGGATGCGACGTGCCCGGCTATTCATGCGGGCTTGCAGGCGGCCGAGCGCGGGGCGCCGTTCAGCGTGATGCGCGGGCTCATCGGCTCCGACATCCTGGACCGGCGAGCGGATTGGCGGATCATCGACAACCCGTTCGCCGAGGGTGACCCGATCGTGGCGATCCCGGCGATCACCCCCGATCTCGCGGTGTTCCACGCGCCCAAGGCCGACCGCCAGGGCAATGTCTGGATCGGCGTACGGCGCGAATGCATGGTCATGGCCCATGCGGCCCGCGATACCCTAGTCACGGTCGAGGAGATCGTCGACGACGACCTGATGGCCGATCCCTCGACCAAGGCCGGTACCATCCCAGGGCTGTACGTCTCCGCCGTGGCCGAGGCGAAACAGGGCGCGTGGCCGCAGGGGCTGTACACCCGCTACGGCAACGACAACGACCACCTGGCGCGCTACGCCGAGATGGCGCGGACCGAGGAGGGGTTCGCCGCCTATCTGTCCGAAGTCGTGAGCGGGCGCGAGGCGGCGGAATGAGCGACGCGCGCTCGGAAGAAATCCTGATCGCCACCATCGCCGGGATGTTGGCCGGTTTGCGCCACGTGGCGGTCGGCGCCAGCTCGCCGGTGCCGGGGGCGGCCGCATTGCTGGCCAAGCAGCGTTCCGGCGGGGCGATGCGGGTGTCGGTGCTCGGCTCCGAGCGGCACAATTTCTTCACCGACGGCGGCAAGGAGCTGTTCGATTGCGCCGGGCAAGGCCGGATCGACGCGTTCTTCCTGTCGGGCGCGCAGATCGACGGCCAGGCGAACATCAACCTGGTGTCGATCGGCGATCCGGACCGGCCCAAGGCGCGGTTTCCCGGCTCGTTCGGCTCGGGCTATCTGTATTTTGTCGTCCCGCGCGTGATCCTGTTCCGCCTGGAGCACACGCCGCGTACCCTGGTCGAGCGGGTGGATTTCATCTCCTCGCCGGGGATCAGCGACGCCAACGTCTACCGCCCCGGCGGGCCATACGCGCTGATCACCGACCGGTGTCTGTTCGATTTCGACAAGGCGCGCGCGCGGTTCACCCTGCGCAGCGTCCATCCCGGCCACACCACGAACGAGATCGCCGAGCAGACCGGCTTCGCCTACGACATCCCGGAGGTGGTGCCGGAGACACCAACGCCTGACGCCGAGACCTTGGCGTTGATCCGTGGCCCGGTGGCCGAACAGATTGCCGAGATCTATCCCGCCTTCGCCGAACGGGTGTTCGGCGTGGGCAAGGCGGCGTAAGACCGCTATCCACGACCGACACGACGGAGGACTCAGTGGCCGAGACCACAACGACCGGCGGTGCCTTGGCGGGCATCAAGGTGATCGATTGCACCCGTGTGCTGGGCGGGCCGTATTGCACCCAACTGCTGGGCGATCATGGGGCCGAAATCATCAAGGTCGAACCGCCCCAGGGCGACGAGGTGCGGGATTGGGGGCCGCCGTTCGACGAGGGCGGGGACGCCAGCTATTTCCTCGGCGTGAACCGCAACAAGCGCTCCCTCGGCCTCGATCTCTCGACCGACAAGGGCAAGGAGGTTTTGCTGACCCTGCTGGAGGGCGCGGATGTCCTGATCGAGAATTACAAACCCGGCGCGATGGAGAAATGGGGCCTCGGCTATGAGGATGTGCTGAAGGCGCGGTTTCCCAAATTGGTGCACTGCCGGATTTCCGGCTTCGGCGCCACCGGTCCTTATGGCGGGTATCCGGGCTATGACGGCATCATCCAGGCGATGGTCGGGCATTTCTCGATCAACGGCACCCGGGACAGCGGCCCGACCCGGATCGGCCTGCCGATGGTCGATATCGGCACCGGGTTGTACGCGTCGAACGCCGTTCTGATGGCGTTGCTGGAGCGCGAGCGTTCCGGGCGGGGCCAGTACATCGACATGACGCTGTACGATTGCGGGCTGGCGCTGATGCATCCGCATGTGCCGAACTTCGTGCTGTCGGGCAAGGTGCCGGGACGCACCGGCAACCAGCACCCGAACATAGCACCTTATGATCTGTTCAAGACCAAGACGGTCGACATCTTCGTCGCCGGCGGTAACGACCGGGCGTTCAAGAAAATCTGTGTCGAGCTGGGCAAGCCTGAGATGGGTGAGGATCCGCGTTTCGCCACCAACGGCGATCGGCTGGTCAACCAGACGGAGCTGAACGCGGAGTTGCAGGCGTTGCTGATCGACGTGGACGGCAACGCACTCTGCGACCGGTTGCTGGCGGCGGGCCTGCCGGTCGGTCCGATGCGCGACACCGCCGAGGTGATGGCGCATCCGCACACCGTGCACCGCGAGATGGCGGTCGAGATGGGCGACTATCGCAACTGGGGCATTCCCATCAAATTCAGCCGCACGCCGGGGTCGATCAAACGCCGCCCGCCGCGCTTCGCCGAACACGGTCGCGATATATTGCGCGAGCACGGTGTATCCGACGAGGCGATCGCGGCGTTGATCGAGGCGGGTGTGGTGCTGGAGACGCGGCGCAAGGGCTGATGTCAGGCGCGCGCCGCCCATATAGTGTTAGGCAATCAGTGACGGAGCGACGCCGATGACCGACAAGATCACCAAAACCGACGCCGAGTGGAAGACCCAGCTTACCCCCGAGCAGTATCGGGTGGCCCGCAAGCATGGGACCGAGCGGCCGTTCGCCAACGCCTACCACGACAGCAAGGCACCGGGGGTCTACGCCTGCATCTGCTGTGGCCAACCGCTGTTCGACAGCGACACGAAATTCGACAGCGGCACCGGTTGGCCGAGTTTCTACGCGCCGCTCGACGAGAACGCGGTCGGCATTCACACCGACCGGTCGTTCTTCATGACCCGCAACGAAGTGCACTGCGCACGCTGCGAGGCGCATCTGGGCCATGTGTTCCCGGACGGTCCGGCACCGACCGGTCAGCGCTACTGCATGAACTCGGCAAGTTTGATATTACAGGAAAAACAACGCGATCAAGAAGCATCTTGAACTGATACATAAAGGATAGCCCTGTGCCCAAGATCGCCATTCTCGACGATTACGCCAACGCCGCGCTCAGCAGCGCCGACTGGTCCAACCTACCCGATGGCTTCGAGCCGGTGGTGTTCACCGACAACCTGGTCGAGCACGACGGATTGGTGGCGCGGCTGCAGGAGTTCGAGATCGTCTGTGCGATGCGGGAGCGCACGCCGTTTCCGACCGGCGTGGTGAGCCGGTTGCCGAATCTGAAGCTGTTCATCACCTCGGGTATGCGCAACAACGCGGTGGATTTCACCACTCTGCGCGCCAATGGCGTGGTGTGCTGCGGCACCGAGAGTCCGGGCGGCACGACGACCGAGCTTACCTGGGCGCTGATCCTTGGGGTCATGCGGAATGTGGCCTTCGATCATAGAACGATGAAGGATGGCGGCTGGCAGGCCCGGACCGGCCAGGGCCTGGAGGGTAAGACCTTGGGTCTCGTCGGGCTCGGCCGGTTGGGCGGCATGGTGGCGGCGATCGCCCCGCACTTTGGCATGAATGTCATCGCCTGGTCGCCGAACTTGACCCAAGAACGCTGCGACGAAGCCGGGGTCGAGAAGGTCACCAAGGAAGCGCTGTTCCGCCGCGCCGATGTGGTGTCGATCCACATGGTGCTGTCCGACCGCTCGCGGGGGCTGGTCGGGGCAACGGAACTCGGTTGGATGAAGCCGACGGCGGTGCTGGTCAACACCTCGCGCGGGCCGATTGTCACGGAAGCCGCGCTGATCGCGGCGCTGACCGGCGGCACGATCCGGGCGGCGGCGGTCGATGTGTACGACGTGGAGCCGTTGCCCGCCGATCACCCCTACCGGCGGATCGAGAACCTGCTGACCACGCCGCATGTCGGCTACGTGACCGAGGAAAGCTACCGGGTTTTCTATGGCCAGATGGTCGAGAACATCATCGCCTGGGCGGCCGGTGCGCCGGTCCGTGAAATCGCGGCGTAAGGACACTACGAGCCCGTCAACGGGCACACCCGTCCCGCACGAGTGGCGGGCCCGTCCGGCGGCGATCAACGCACGGCGATAGGGGGAGAATCATGACGGATCGCGCCTTGGTAACCGGTGGATCGCGCTCGATCGGACGCGGCATCGTCGAGCGGCTGATCGAGGATGGCTACGATGTGGTGATCCTCGATCGGGTCGAGCCGGATCCGCCGGTACAGACCCGCTGGGTTGAGGTCGATCTGATGGACCTGACGGCGACCAGAACCGCGCTGGAGGATGTGTTGGCCGATGGGCCGATTACCCGGTTGGTGCACAATGTCGGCCATGTTCTGCCGACGTCGCTGGACGACACCACGGTCGAGGATTTCGACGCGGTGATGGCGCTGAACGTTCGGGCGTCGATCCCGATCACCCAGGCGCTGCTGCCGGGCATGCGGGCGGCGGGGTTCGGCCGGATCGTCTCGATCTCCTCCCGCGCCGCGCTCGGCAAGGAGCTGCGGACCAGCTACGCCGCGTCCAAGGCGGCGATCCACGGCATGACCCGGACCTGGGCGCTGGAGCTGGCGGGTGACGGCATTACCGTCAATGCCATCGGCCCCGGCAGCATCGAGACCCCGTTGTGGCACTCGGCGAACCCGGCCGACGATCCGCGCACCCAGAAGATCATCGACGGCATTCCGGTCGGCCGTCTGGGTGGGCCGGCCGATATCGCCCACGCCGTCAGCTTCTTTCTCGACGCCCGCGCCGGCTTCACCACCGGCCAGGTGTTGTATGTCTGCGGCGGGCTGACGGTTGGGTCGGCGCGCGCCTGATCATAGATTTTACCTATCGTTCTGTTTGGATCAATCGATTGGACTAATTTGTTGATGCTTGCTTCAGTGTCCCCATCGAACGGCGGCCTCCGTCGCCGCCAGAAGGGAGATACTCATGTCCAAATGTCCGATACTGACCACCACCGCCGGCGCGCCGATCGGCGACAACCAGAACAGCCTGAGCGCCGGCCCGCGCGGCCCGCTGCTGCTTCAGGACTACCAGCTGATCGAGAAGCTGGCGCATCAGAACCGGGAGCGGATTCCGGAGCGCGTGGTCCACGCCAAGGGGTGGGGGGCATACGGTACGCTCACCGTGACCCGGGACATCACCGAGTACACCCGCGCCCGGCTGTTCGCCGATGTTGGCAAGCAGACCGAGCTGATCGCGCGGTTCTCCACCGTCGCCGGTGAACAGGGCGCCGCCGACGCCGAGCGCGATGTGCGGGGCTTTTCGCTGAAGTTCTACACCGAGGAGGGCAACTGGGATCTGGTCGGTAACAACACGCCGGTCTTCTTCATCCGCGACCCGCTCAAATTTCCGGACTTCATCCGCACCCAGAAGCGCCATCCCCGCAGCAATCTGCGCTCGCCGACGGCGATGTGGGATTTCTGGTCGTTGAGCCCGGAGTCACTGCATCAGGTGACCATCCTGATGTCCGATCGTGGCCTGCCGTCGAGCCCGCGCTTCATGAACGGCTACGGTAGCCACACCTTCAGCTTCATCAACGCCGGCAGCGAGCGGTTTTGGGTGAAGTTCCACTTCAAGACCAAGCAGGGCCACAAGCATCTGACCAATGACGAGGCGGCGGTGGTCGTCGGCCACAGCCGCGAGAGCTATCAGGAGGATCTGTTCGGGTCGATCGAGCAGGGTGAGTATCCTAAATGGACGATGTACATCCAGGTGATGTCGGAGCGTGACGCCGAGAACACCCCGTACAACCCGTTCGACCTGACCAAGGTGTGGCCGCACGCCGACTATCCGCTGATCGAGGTCGGCGAGCTGGAGCTGAACCGCAATCCGGATAACTACTTCGCCGAGATCGAGCAGGCGGCGTTCAGCCCGTCGAACATCGTGCCGGGCATCGGCTTCTCGCCCGACAAGGTTTTGCAGGCGCGGATTTTCGCCTATGCCGACGCCCACCGCTACCGGCTCGGCACCCACTACGAGGCGCTGCCGGTCAACATGCCGCGCTGTCCGGTGCACCATTATCACAAGGACGGCTCGATGCGGTTCTTCCGCAACGACACCGGCAATCCGGACGCCTACTATGAGCCGAACAGCCTGGGCGGACCGGCGGAGGATGCGGGCTTTCGCGAGCCGCCGCTGACGATTTCCGGCGACGCGGACCGGTATGATCACCGCGATGGCAACGACGACTATGTTCAACCTCGGGCGCTGTTCAATCTGTTCGACGACGGCCAAAAGCGACGCTTGTTCGCCAACATCGCCGCCGCGATGCAAGGCGTGCCGCGGGAGATCGTCGAGCGGCAGCTCGTGCATTTCGACCAAGCCGACCCGGCGTATGGTGCCGGCGTAAGGGCCGCCCTCCAAGCCCCGGTGCCGGCCAAGGCGGCGGAGTAACGAATCCCTTCTTCACGAGTACGGGCACGATTGTGGGCGGGGCTGTCCTTGGATGGCCCCGCTTTCTTTTGTCCGGTGGTGTTGTAGGCTGGCCTGCAAACGGCGGAACAACCGATTTCCTGGGAGATATCCATGAACCTCGCACGCATGCTCGCGGCCCGCGCCGAAGCGGGCAACCCGGTCAAGGTCGGCATCATCGGCGCCGGCAAGTTCGGGGCGATGTACTTGTCGCAAGCGCGGTTGACGGTCGGCACCCATGTGCTCGGCATCGCCGACCTGAATGTCGAGGGGGCGCGCGATCAACTGCGCCATATTGGTTGGGAGGAGGAACGGTTCGCCGCCACCTCGTTCGACGACGCGCGGGCGAGCGGGTCCACCTTCATCACCGATAGCGCGGAGGCGCTGATCAAGGCCGACGGGCTGGAAGTGCTGATCGAGGCCACCGGCGATCCGGCGGCCGGGATCAAGCATTGCCTGCTGGCGATCGAAAACGGCCGGCACGTGATCATGGTCAATGTCGAGGCCGATGTGGTGGCGGGGCCGCTGCTGGCCGCCAAGGCGCGGGACGCCGGTGTGGTGTATTCGATGGCCTGGGGCGATCAGCCGGCGTTGATCTGCGAGCATGTGGACTGGGCGCGAGCCTGCGGCTTCAAGGTGGTGTGCGCCGGCAAGGGTACCCGCTACTTGCCGAGCTTCCACCGCTCGACGCCGGATACCGTGTGGGATCATTTCGGCTGGGACCGTGAGGTGGTGGAGCGCGGCCGCCTGAACCCGAAAATGTTCAACAGCTTCATCGACGGCACCAAGTCGGGGATCGAGATGACGGCGGTGTGCAACGCCACCGGGCTCAGCCCGCAACCCGACGGGTTGAGCTTCCCGCCGGCCTCCCGGCTTGAGTTGGCGGAGGTGTGCAAGCCGAGAAGCGCGGGTGGTCAGGTCGATTTCGCCGGCACGACCGAGGTGGTCTCGTCGTTGAACCGGGATGGCACGGAGGTGCCGGTGCATCTGCAATACGGCACCTACGTGGTGATCGAGGCCGAAACCGACTACGCCACCTACTGCTTCGAGGAGTACAGCATGCTCCACGACAGCTCGTTCAAATACGCGGCGCTGTATCGGCCGACCCACATGATCGGGTTGGAGCTCGGCATCTCGGTCGCCTCGGCGGCGCTGCGGGGTGAGCCGACTGGCGCGGCGATCGGTTTCAACGCCGACGTGGTGGCGACCGCCAAGCGACCCATGAAGGCCGGCGAGGTGCTGGACGGCGAGGGCGGGTTCTGCGTCTGGGGCAAGCAGGCCCCGGCCGATGTGTCGTTGCGCGAGGGTTACCTGCCGCTCGGCCTGGCCAGCGACTTCACCCTGACCCGGGATATCGGCGAAGGAGAGCGGCTGCGCTGGTCCGACGTCAAGATCGACGAAACTACCCAAGCCGTCCGGGTGCGGCGCGAGATGGAAGCCCGCTTTGCTCGACCGAACATCCGCGCGGCGGAGTAGGGTGGCCCTATAATATCGCCAGCACATCCTCTGGCGGCCGGCCGAGCGCCGCTTTGCAGCCGGCGATCACGATGGGGCGCTCGATCAGGATCGGGTTCTCCACCATGGCCCGGATCAACGCCGCCCGATCGAGGGTGGAATCGTCGAGCTTCAACTCCCGGTAGACGCCGTCCTTGCGGCGCATCAGGTCACGCGGCTCGCGGCCGAGCTGCTTGAGGATACGGTCCAATTCGGCGGTGCTGGGCGGTGCGGTGAGATAGTCGATCACTTCCGGCTCGATCCCGCGATCGTGCAGCAATTGCAGTGTTTGGCGCGATTTCGAGCAGCGCGGATTGTGGTAAATCTTGACCGCCATCGCCTTACTCCTTGTGGGCAACATTGAAACACTAGCAAGCCTGATCAGCATCACCTACGACTTCGACGCCATGCCGGACCGCCTCCACATCGAAACCGAGCGTTTGCTTCTGCGCGCCTGGCGCCCCGAGGATCGCGAGCCGTTCGCCGCCTTGAACGCCGACCCTGAGGTTATGCGCTGGTTTCCGGCACCGATGACCCGGGCGGAGAGCGACACGCTGGCCGATCGGATCGAGGCACGGATGGCGGAGTTGGGCTTTGGTCTTACCGCGCTTGAGATCAAGGGCGGGCCACGCTTCGCCGGCTTCGTTGGCCTGAGCGTGCCGGGTTATGACCTTCCATGCCAACCTTGCGTCGAGATCGGCTGGCGGCTGGCGCGCGCGGCATGGGGCCAGGGTTACGCCACGGAAGCCGCCACGGCGTGGCTGGATCACGCGTTCGGCCCGCTCGGTCTGAGCGAGGTCGTGTCGTTCACCGCATTGGGCAACGCCCGCTCCCGCCGGGTGATGGAGCGTCTCGGCATGAGCCGCAATCCGGCCGAGGACTTCGAGCATCCGGCCTTGGCGTCGGATCATCCGCTGTGCCGGCATGTGCTGTACCGGCTGCCAGCGGCGGCGTGGTCCAACGCCGGGTGATCAGGTTCCGGTGAACTGAGGTGCCCGTTTCTCCAGGAACGCCCGCACCCCCTCGCCGTAATCGTTGGAGAAGCCGCACTCGCGCTGCAGGTCGCGTTCGAGGGCGAGCTGGGTGTCGAGGTCGTTGCCCATCGCGGCGCGGATCGCCTGGCGGGTGAGTTTGATCGCCTTGGGCGGCAGTTTGCCGAGCCGGTCGGCCAGCGCCACGCTGTCATCCGCAAGCGCGGCATCGTCGACCACCTTCCACACCATGCCCCAGCGCTGGGCGGTCTCGGCGTCGATCGGATCGGTGGTCAGCGCCGCCGCCAAGGCGCGGCCTTCGCCGATCAGGCGCGGCAGGTGATGGGTGACTCCGGCGTCGGGGATCAGGCCGATACGGGCGAACGACACCACGAACGAGGCCGAGCGCGCCGCCAGGATCACATCGCCGGCCAACGCCACCCCCACACCGGCGCCCGCCGCCACCCCGTTCAGTGCCGTGACGATCGGGATCGGCAGGGCGTGCAGCCGCCGGATCAGGGCGTTGTATTTCATCTCCAGCCCGGCGCCGAGATCCCGGGTCGGCGGGCCGTCGGCGGGCGGCGTGCGGGCCGACAGGTCCTGGCCGGAGCAGAACGCCCGGTCGCCGGTACCGGTCAGGATCAGCGCCTTGACCGTTTTGTCGGCTTCGATCGCGCTCAACGCCTGGCGAAAATCCTCATGCATCTGATCGTTGGCGGCGTTGCGCTTCTCGGGACGGTTGAGGGCGATGCGGGCGACGGCGCCGATGCGGTCGACGCGCAGGGTCTCAAGGGTCATGGGGTTGGTCCAATGCGATGGTGGAACAGCCTCGGGAGCTTAGCAGGGCCGGCGCACCCGGCAAGCCGCGCTCACGATGGTGCGCGCAGGCAGAGACGGACGAAATGGACGCCCGGCGCGTCCGGCGGTCCCGGATGCTCGGAGCGGCGGATTTCGCGGAACCCGTGGGCGGCGGCCTCGGCGACTACGGTGTCGGGGTCGACCGGGTGCATCGGCCGGTGAGGTGGTGCCGGGCCGATGCGCAGCGCCACGGACAGCAACGCCGCCGGCTCGGCCAGCGCTGCCAGGCCCGCCATCGCCCGGTCGCGTAGGTCGGGCGGCACATGCATCCACACCGCGTTCACCAGCAGAACGGCGAAACGTCCGCCGCGCTCGCGAACGACCCGCAGGTCGGGCAGGCGGTCGTCGACCCAGGCGATATCGGCATCGGGGAACAGCTGGGCGGCCTGCGCGCGCATGCCGGCGGACGGCTCGACCGCGACCACCCGATAGCCACGGGCCGCGAACGCCACCGCGTGCACGCCGCTGCCGGCGCCCACATCGAGCACGGCGGCCGGCGGTGAGGGCAGCAGATCGGCGTGATAGGCCAGCAGCCGCTCGCCCGAACTACCCTGCGCATAGCAAGGCGCCAGTGTGTCGGCCAGTTGGTCATAGGCGGCGATGGCGGACTCGATAGTTGGCGTCGGTGCCGAGGGATGATCGATCATTCTTCGCGCTATCCGTGAGAGCAAAAATATTGCATTCTAGGTATTCTTCTTTCGCCCGCCACCAGAGTTCACTTTCATGCCCGTCAGCCTAACCGACTTCGAGCACGTTCGCGATGCGCGCCTGCGCGGATTGCTGCAATGGTGGTTGGAGGCGCGCGACGGCGCGGCGGTGCCGCCGGTCACGGCGGTCGATCCGATGGCGTTTCGCGACGTGTTGGACGCCGTCTGGCTCTGCGACGTGGAGGATGAGCCGCGTGATTTTCGCTACCGGCTGGCCGGGGAGCACGTCCGCTCGGCCCACGACCAGAATATGACCGGCCGGCGGCTTTCCGAACTGACACCGCCGGCCGCATGGCCCCGCATACGCGAGTATTTCAGCTACGTCGTCGATCTGCCGGCCGTGGTGCACATGATTGGGCGGATCTATTCCGAGGCCGATCGACCGGCCAGCGGCGAGCGCCTCATCTTGCCGTTCGCCGATCCCGACACCGGACGCTCCGCTCGAATCCTGGGCGCGACGCTGCATTCCTGGGACCGGCGAGGCGTGCCCAACCCCGATACCGAGGTGCCCGATCGGCAGGAGCGCACCGTCAGCCCGGTGTGCGGTGCTCCCGCGTGGTGCGAGTGGCGGCTCTAACGCGCCGCCCGCGCATCCTACGTGTTGCTCTTTTTCCAGTCCTCGAACCGCGCCTTGGTCGCCGCGTCCGGCGGGTAGACCCCGCGCAGCGCCTTGCCCGAGGCGATCTCCTGGTGGATGAATCGCTCCAGCACCTCCTGCTCGGCGGCGTCGGCGGCGACCTCCTCGGCCAGATGACGCGGGATCACCGCCACGCCCTCAAGATCACCGACCAGGATGTCGCCGGGATAGACCGCCACCCCGCCGCAGGCAATCGGCTCGTTCAGGGTTTCAACGGCATGGTGCCGGATCAGGTTGGTCGGCGCCGAGGGTGCCGCCATGTAGCAGGGGATGTCGTAGTCGGCGATCTCCGGGCTGTCGCGCAGGCCGCCGTCGGTCACCACGCCGGCGCCGCCGCGCTTCATCAACCGGGTGACCAGGATGTTGCCGGCCGAGGCGGCGCTGGCGTCGCCGCGGCTGTCGATCACCAGCACATGGCCCTCGGGACAGGTCTCGATCGCCTTGCGCTGCGGATGGTCGTAGTCCTGGAACACCGAGAGATCGTCCAGATCCTCGCGCGCCGGGATGTAGCGCAGGGTGAAAGCCGGGCCGACCATGTTGCGATCGTGCGCCGTGGTCAGCCGTCCGACCCCCTGGATGAACACGTTGCGGAAGCCGCGCTTGAACATCTGGGTGGTCAGCGTCGCGGTGCTGACCGTGGCGAGCGTCTCACGGGTGTCGGCGGAGAGGGGAGCGGTCATGGCTGGTCCTTCTTCGGGTCGGGAGCGGGTGGTTGTGCCGGCGGCACCGTAGCCGACAGGCACGCCTCGGGCGAGCGGGCGTAGCGCGAGTTCAATAAACCACCTTTCACACCGGTCAGCAGCTCGCGGCAGGATGTGTATCCGCCATCGCGTAGGGCGTCGTGGACCAGAAGGTCTCGATATATTCCCAGGGATGCGAAGAGAATAACTGTCAGGATAATCCACCAAAAACGAAGTTTCATAGGTTGCATGAAAACATTGGCAATGGCCATCTCGGAAAAAAGGAGCAACGGTAAAGAAGAATATACAAAATATGAATAGCTAGACTCAAATTTAATGCTTTTCGGATCAAGTGATTCAATGTGTTTTATGATAATAAAATAATCAACTAACGGTAAAATGATAAAATACATGGGGATCAACGAGAGCAGAAAAATTGGTACAAGAAGAAGCAACCGGAACTCGGCCGGAAACGCGACAACGCCTTCTCTCCGAAGGGCTCGCCGTATCCGCCGCATATGTTTCTGGCATGTGGTCGCGGGCATCTTAATCGACCGTATCTGTTACCGGAGAGTTGAGTTGGCCGGTGTGGGGGCTGGCGTTCGAGGGCGTGGCTGCCGAGAGGCACGCCTCGATCGAGCGTCCGTATGTTGTACCGGGCTCAAGAGGATCGAAGCCAACGAGGTCTTCGCATGGAACGTAACCATTATCGCGGAGGGTGTTGTAGACTCTGTAGTCGAGATAGAGACCGAGTACCAGGCTGCTCGCAATTATGAAATAAAAATACACGAAGGGATTCGAGACTAATCTTCCAACAATTATGGCGACCGTTAATACAAAGAACACTGTAAATAATGTTATTCCACAAGAAAAATAGAAAAAAGTCATACTAAAATTTAAAATTACATCAATGTTTTTTATTTGTACTAATGTTATTGTATAGTATTGAAAAATTTCGTATAAAATAAAAATTGACCATACTAATAAAATTAAAAACGGGAATGATAAAATAAACCTTAATGCAATAATTTTTATATTTGCATTTTGGTGCGAAGCCCATATAATGCATTTTCCATATCGTGTGAATAAAGACATTATGGTTACTTTTTACTGTTTATTGCCAATGCTATTCACGTCAAGGGTCCGTTCTGTTGCGTTAAACACGAAGCCGATGGTTCAGCGCGCATACTTAGATAGCAGCCACTATGGAAGGGGGTGGCTCGAAATTTTCTGCTATCCCCTCATGTCGAGTTTATGGAGCCGTCGGCTCGAAGCCGGCCCGAAGATACGCCCGATTGATGATTTCCTTTTGTTGGCGGGTGGTCAAATTCGCCAATGACCCTGGAGCGCTTTTCCCGGTAATGTACAACTCCTCGGCGACTGCCTGAAGTTTTTCGGTAATCTTGAATTGTTTATCAAGGGCATCCAATGCCAATCCCACGCCGATCGAAACGACAATTCCGATCACGACAGTCCCGGCTACGGGGATTGCGATCGTGAGCCCTGCCGTTGCTGCGATTGCAGAAGCAGTTACCCCAATTGCATAGCCCGCCGCCGCGCCCACTGTGACTTTCGCGATATCGGCGCCTATTTTTCCGAACAGCTCGGTCATGGTTATCTTATCTTCCTTAAGGAAACGAAAGATATCGTAACCCGTGTATACGACAATGCCGACTATGCCTACAGTGAAAGCCGCTCGGCGGGCTGCGACAGGTCCAATTCCAGCGGCGATAATTTTTGCGTTATTCGCACTGTATCGAGTACCGGGAAGATTGGGTCTTTGATCTCGAGATCCGTAAAGAATAACGTGTTTCCTGCCCGTCTTATCCTTTTTATAAAGAGACTTTCCTCGCCACCCGATTGCTCGAGCGACTCTGGCCGCAAGAGCGGCTTCCGTTCCTGCGGTTACCGCGGATGGAAAATCAAACCCAATTGCTTTCTTTAAATCTTCATCATCGTCATCCAATTCGATGACGTGTGCCGGGGCTGCATATTCGGTCATGTCGTTCTCCAAAATTATAGGAAAAAACTTACAGACGATTTATTTTTAACTTTCAATAAGAAAAAACAAATCAATCGACATTTCCACCCACCGCGACCATGATCGGCTGCGGTTTTAACTGGCGGGGGATCGTCATGGAGTACCGGACGCTGGGCCGCTCGGGGTTGAAGGTGTCGCGCTATTGCCTGGGGGCGATGATGTTCGGCGGCCCGGCCTCGGAGGCCGACAGCGCGGCGATCATCGCCGCCGCGCGCGACCACGGGGTGAACTTCATCGACACCGCCGACGCCTATAACAAGGGCGAGTCCGAGCGGGTGGTCGGCCGCGCCATCGCCGCCGAGCGCGACCGCTGGGTGCTGGCGACCAAGCTGGCCAATAAGCTGGGTGACGATCCGAACAGCGGCGGGCTGTCGCGGCGCTGGGTGCAGATGGCCTGCGACGCCAGCTTGCAGCGGCTCGGCACCGAGGTGATCGATATCTACTACCTGCACAAGGAAGACCACGCGACCGCCCTGTCGGAGACGGTGATGGCGATCGCCGATCTGATGCGGGCCGGAAAAATCCGATATTTCGGGGTGTCGAACTACCGCTCCTGGCGGGTCGCCGAGATCTGCCGGATTTGCGACGACATCGGCATCGACCGGCCGATCGTCAGCCAGCCGTATTACAACGCCATGAACCGCATGCCGGAGGTCGAGCACCTGCCGGCCTGCCGCCATTACGGACTCGGGGTGGTGCCGTACAGTCCCTTGGCGCGCGGCGTGCTGACCGGAAAATACGCGCCGAACGTGACCCCGGAGGAGGGCAGCCGGGCGGCCCGGCAGGACACCCGCATGATGCAAACCGAATGGCGGCACGAGAGCCTGGAGATCGCCCAGGAGATCAAGCGCCACGCCGAGGCCAAGGGCGCCAGCCCGATCGATCTGGCGGTCGGCTGGGTGCTGAACAACCGCATCGTCACCGCATCCATCGTCGGGCCGCGCACCATGGCGCAGTGGGACAGCTATGCCCGGGCGTTGGACTACAGCTTTACCGCCGAGGACGAGGCGTTGATCGACCGGCTGGTGGCGCCGGGGCATCCGTCGACGCCGGGCTACAACGATCCGCAGTATCCGATCGAAGGGCGCGACGCGATCGCCGGCTGATAACGCTTCTCGTTACTCGGCGGCTTGCACCGACGGTTCGGGGTGCGGCGCCAGCCCGTCGGCCACCAACTGCATGAAGCGCCGGGTGCAGCGGTCGTGCAGGGCGGTCAGCTTGCCGCCGTCGAACTGGCTGTTGGCACGGCCGCGCTGCATCCGCTCGACGATGTGCACGTCCTCCTCGAACACCGATTTCCAATCCGCGATCATGGCCGTCTTGGCGGTCTCGATCCGGGCCTGCTCCACCTCCGATCGGGCCGCACCATCGTCGACGAAATACAAATGCACGCGCTCGCGGGTGCGGTCGGTCGCCAGCGGATCGACGATGATGCCGAACAGCTGATCCCGTTGAATGCCGAGCAGCAGATTGGGGAAGGCGACCGGGTACTCGCCCTTGAGCCACCGCGCCTCGGACAGCCCGGGAAAGGTCGGCAGGGTCAACTCGGGCGGCAGGTCGGCGCGGTAGGCTTTGGTGATCGGCCCGAAGAACCGGTCGCCGAAGAACTCAAGCTCATGCAGGTCGAGCGGCGAGTAGCTGTTCAGCGTCGGGTGGACCCAGGGCAGGTGGTAGCACTCAAGATAGTTTTCGATCGCCAGCTTCCAGTTGGCCTGAAGCTCCAACCCCCACGACGCCCCATGCACCAGCCGGTCGGTGGCGTAGTCGCGCCATGCGTCGGCCAGGGGGGCGACCACCTCGTCCAGCGGCGGCGCGGTGCCCGACAGGTTCACGAACACGAAATCAAGCCACATCGCGGCGCGTACCGGCAGCAGGCCGAGCGTGCTTTTGTCGACGCTGGGACAAGTGTGGACACCGAGGCCGCCGACTTCCGGGGTACGCACCAGCGCGCCGTCGAGCCCATAGCTCCAGGAATGATACGGGCAGACGATCACCGGCCCGGTATGCCGCTCCTCCACCAGCAGCGCGCCGCGGTGGCGGCAGACATTGTGGAAGGCGCGGACCGCGTTGTCCTTGCCGCGCACCAGCAGGATCGGCTGGCCGGCGGCGTCGACCGCGACCGCGTCGCCGCGCCGGGGAATATCGGCGCCGACGCCGACGCACATCCAGTCCCGGGCGAACAGCCGGTTGGCTTCAAGCCGGTGATAATCCGCATCGGTGTAACAGAGGTTCGGCAGGCCACGCGCCGTGTGCGGTTCCGCGAAAACCGGCCGCAGGGCTTGGGAGAGAGCGGTATCGTCGAGCATGGCGAGCCTCCTCCGTCGATATACGACGTGGAAACCGTGGCAGTGCTGGCCGAAATGTGCTGTTCCCGGCCCGACTCAGCGAGAGACGGGCATGGAACAGAGCAGAGCGCGGGATCAGGCGCTCTCGGCCGCCGCGCGCCGCGACATCCGTTTGCGCTCGTGCGGGTCGAGGTAGCGTTTGCGCAGCCGGATCGACTTCGGCGTCACCTCGACCAGCTCGTCATCCTCGATGTAGGGGATGGCCCGTTCCAAGGTCATTCTGATTGGCGGCGTCAGGTCGATCGCATCGTCCTTGCCCGACGCGCGGAAGTTGGTGAGCTGCTTGGCCTTGAGCGGGTTGACCTCCAGATCGCGGCCCTTGTTGTGCTCACCCAGGATCATGCCGGAGTAGACCTTGTCGCCGGGCCCAACCATCAAGGGGCCGCGATCCTCCAGGTTCTGCAGCGCGTAGGCCATGGCCTCGCCCTGTTCCATGGAGACCAGCACCCCCACCCGGCGGCCGGGAATCGGTCCCTTGTAGGGGGCGTAGCCGTGAAACACCCGATTCATGATGCCGGTGCCGCGGGTCGCGGTCATGAAATCACCATGGTAGCCGATCAGGCCGCGCGCCGGGGCGTGGAACACCAGCCGGGTCTTGCCGGCGCCGGCCGGTCGCATCTCCAGCAACTCGCCCTTGCGCTGGGTAACGGCTTCGATGACCGCGCCGGAGAACTCCTCGTCGACGTCGACCACCACCTCATCGATCGGTTCCTGCCGCTGCCCGGTATCGGGGTCGGAACGCATGAGCACGCGGGGGCGGCTGATCGACATCTCGAAGCCTTCGCGACGCAGGGTCTCGATCAGCACCGCGAGCTGCAATTCACCGCGTCCGGCGACTTCGTAGGCATCCTTGTCCTCGGTCTCCCGCACGCGGATGGCGACGTTGCCCTCAGCCTCGCGGAACAGCCGGTCGCGGATCATCCGCGAGGTCACCTTGCTCCCTTCGCGCCCCGCCAGCGGGCTGTCGTTCACCGAGAAGGTGACGGCGATGGTCGACGGGTCGATGGGTGTTGAGTCGATCGCCTCGGTCACCTCGGGCGCGCAGATCGTGTCGGCGACCGTTGCCACGGAGAAGCCGGCGATGGCCACGATGTCGCCGGCGTACGCGACCTCCAACGGGGTACGATCCAATCCCCGGTACGCCAGAACCTTGCTGACTCGCGCACGTTCGATATCCGTGCCGTCGCGGTGCATGGCCTTGATCTGGGCATTCGGTCGGATCGAGCCGCTCTCGATACGTCCGGTCAACAGCCGACCGAGATAGGGATCGAACTCCATCGTGGTGGTCAGCATGCGGAACGGCTGGTCGGGTTGGACGGTCGGTTCGGCGACGTGGGCGACGATACGTTCGAACAGCGGAGCCATGTCGGGTCCTGGTTCGTCCGGGGTTTCGGCGGCCCATCCCTGCTTGGCCGACGCGAAGACAGTGGGAAAGTCGAGCTGCTTTTCGTTGGCGCCAAGGGCCGCGAACAGGTCGAACACCTCATTCTGGACTTCGTAGGCACGCTGCTCCACCTTATCGACCTTGTTGATCACCACGATCGGCCGCAATCCCAAGGCCAGGGCCTTGCCCAGGACGAACTTGGTTTGCGGCATCGGGCCTTCGGACGCGTCGACCAGCAGCAACGCGCCATCGACCATCGACAGGATGCGCTCGACCTCGCCGCCGAAATCGGCGTGCCCTGGGGTGTCGACGATGTTGATGCGGGTGTCATCCCACATGACCGAGGTGCATTTGGCCAAGATGGTGATGCCACGCTCGCGCTCGATGTCGTTGGAGTCCATCGCGCGTTCGGCCACCTTCTCGTTGACGCGGAAGGTGCCGGATTGTCGCAACAGGACATCGACCAGCGTGGTCTTGCCGTGATCGACGTGCGCGATAATCGCGATGTTGCGAAGTGTCATTTGGGTTCACCGAATAGGAAAGCGGAGGGCGCGGACAATACGCGTGTTTTGCTGCAGCGCAAGAGATGGTGCTTACTGCCGCTACTTGCGACCTGAATATGCGGTCCGGGTTCCGAGAAACTCGAAGAATTCATAGTCCGGGTAGGCGACGTCCGGATCGATGTCCAGCACCTGGCCAATGGAATGCACGGTATCGTCACCATCCGATAGCGGAGTGTTGGGTGTGATGCCCTGCAGTATGTCGGGAAGTCGTTCACGTTCGATTTCCGCCGAACCGTGCGCGTGTAAAAGGGATCCCCGGGGGGCATAGACGTCAATCCGCGAGTTCAAGCGGCGATCGAGTCCCTTCGTTACCAGTTCGGGAGCATTGAGGGCGTGGTATCCATAGTCGAGCAGGAGGCGGTGAATGTCCGCGCGGTTACCATGGGTTTGAGCGCCAACACCGTCGAACACGAAGGCCTTCGGACGGTCGCCGCGCAGCAGCAACTCGGATAGCCGGAACAGGAACCGTTGAAAAAAAGAATGGGTCTCGGCGAGGACGGCTTTCGAGACGACCACGTCGATGTTCCAGTCGAAACCGTCGCGCAGCTTCGCGAAGTGCCACCAAGGTAGGTGGGTGATGTGCGTCTTTAGGGTGGTGGGAGGCGCGTCATCGAACGCGGTTTCGGTGACTGCGCCGGGCATGACGTGCTCCCACAACGCATTCTGCCAGATGTAGAAACTTTGCGTCGCGTCGGTGGCGACATAGCGATGACCCGCCTGGGCGAGCATGAGGCCCAAATAGCCGGCACCGGGGCCGATCTCCAGAACGTTGAGCCGGCCATCGTGGAACCGATCGGCGAAGGCGGTCAGAAACCGCAGCAACGGCAACATCGTCGCCGACGAGCTCAAGGGGGCGATCCGCTTTCCGCAGGCGCGGGCGTTGAAATCAAGCACCGCGGCGTTGACGTTGTTCAAGATCGCCGCCTCCAGCATGGTGACGCGCATTGCCTCGAGCCATGGATTGGGACCGGCGAGCAGGTTCATGTTCTCGGTGAACTGCGGCAACTCGGCGTAATCGTCGATCCGGTCGGGGAATCCGCGCTCGCGGAACGTGACTGGTGCGAAAGCCATGTTGACGCCGGTGCCAAAATCCAAACGCCTGCGGCGTTCAATTACGTCATAGGCGGTGATATCGATCATCGCAGGATCGGGCTCCGTCGGGGGGAGGACAAGGCAGCACGCAATGCCAAGTGTTCAAGCCGCGCGTGCGTTGAAGGCAAGGAAACATTCGACTAGTTCTTCCCGGGTAAGCAACGCGCCTCGTGGTCGATCGAGCCCATAGACAGCGCGAGTGATAGGAAGGTCACTGGGAAAATGCTGCTTCGAGAAGTCGGTCGCGGCGTCGTTCCAGTGCGGATGCTCCTCTGCGACCAGAAGCAGATTCACCCGCGTGAACGGTTTGAATTCAAACGTAGGCAAGACATAAACAAGCGGCCGAAACCCGATTTCCAGAAAACGTCGGAGGCGCGGTGGATATCCGGTGTCGCCCGGGGCGCCGAGATCGTCTATGAGAATGACCCCATCAGGCTGCAAGCAATGCCGTAAATTCTCAAAGTAATAGTCGAAGGCGCCGAAAGTCATTTCGGCAATATTACCGTTCGACACCACGACGTCGTACCGCCATGTCCTATCAAATGCTTGGTCGACCAACCACCAAGGATACTGAACAGTTCGTGATTGGCGCGGCACTTGTAAGGTCATGGGTTGCTCGTGCAGGCGCCCTCGAGACCTCATACGCTCCACCAGCGCACCGACCTTGGCAGCAGGTGGGGGAGCCATGGCGGCATCATGAAAGCTATCGCGGAACAGGTAGGCGTTCACCCGCGATTGAAGGATGTATAGGCTTTGAGTGACTTCAACCTGGATGCGGCGTTGAAATCGCGTGTCCGACTCAGTGAAAAATGGAAGATAACCGGTCCCTGCGCCAATCTCGAGTATCGTGGCCTGTTTTGGTAACCCGGATAGTTTCAGGTAACTTAAAAAGCTAGCCATGATTGTATTGAGCGGCAGGATCACGGTATCGTCGTGAAATGTTTCCGCTGAAAAACGGCAGAACGTGGCCAGTACGCGAAGAAGGTGTTGCTGTTCATCGGGCGCCAGACCATTTAATTCCCTCATGAACAAATGAAAGCGCCGGTGGTCCATCGCATCCACCAAACCGCGTAATTCGTGGATTGTACTGATGCGTTTTGGAAAGCCGCTCACATCGAACGCTGACGTCGTGAGCATGCTTTGCCATACCCAGGACGAGACAGCTTCACGCGCGCGTTGCTCCGCAGCGTCGTAAGTCGCGCTATCGATCATGGGGTTATGTGACTCCGTGTGAGATGGATTGGCTCCGCACTATCCGAAACGGATGGTGTTGTACGAAGAGTGAGGGTAGCCAAAGGCGGGGCTCGCTCAGCAGCACGTTTCATCCTTCTAACCGCTCTGCGATGCAAGAATCGCCCGCATTATTGCTTCACCACCAGCGGGCGGGGGAAATCGCACAGGCATTCGGCGCCGGTTTCGGTGATCAGGAAACACTCGGAAATCTCAATGCCGCAATCGTCGAGCATCAGGCCGGGGATCATGTGAAAGGTCATGTTCGGCTTGATCACCGTGGTGTCGCCGGGGCGCAGGCTCATGGTGTGCTCGCCCCAATCGGGTGGGTAGTTGAGCCCCACCGAATAGCCGATCCGGCTTTCTTTTTCGAACCCGGATCGCGCCAGCACGCCGCGCCACGCCCGCTCAACCTCCTCGCAGGTGGCGCCGGGCTTGGCGGCGTCGAGCGCGGCGGCGATGCCGTCGCAGATCACGGCCGACGCATCGGCCAATTTCTGCGGCGGTTTGCCCAACGAGACCGTACGCGCCATCGGGCAATGGTAGCGCCGCCGCACGCCGGCCAGCTCCAGGATCGTTGCCTCGTCCTCGCGAAACACCTCGTCCGACCATGTCAGATGCGGGGTCGAGGCGCCGACTCCGGTCGGCAGCATCGGCACCAGCGATGGATAGTCGCCGCCGACCCCATCGGTGCCGCGGATCTGGGCCTGGTAGATCGCCGCCACCGCGTCGCATTGGCGGGTGCCGGGGCGGACATGCTCGATGCCGACGGCCATCGTCGCCTCGACGATCCGGGCCGCTTCGCGCATGTAGGCGATCTCGGCCGGGGATTTCACCACGCGAGCCCAATTCACCAGGCTGTTGGCGTTCACGGCGGTCGCGTTTGGCAGACCGGCCTTCAGATGCTCGTAGGCCATGGGCGAGAAATAGTAGCTATCCATCTCCAGCCCGACCCGACCCGTGGCGATGTTGCGCCGTGCCATCTCCTGGGCCACCCAATCCATCGGATGGCGGTCGGGCTGCTGCACGTAATGGTCCGGGTATCCCAGGATGTTGCCGTGATCGAGATAGGTGGTGACCTTGCCGGCGTTGGCGTCCATGCCGCGCACGATCAACACCGGCTGGTCCAGCGTCAGCGCCACCAGCAAGCATTGCGGCGTGTAGAACGACCAGCCGTCGTAGCCGGTGAGCCAGCCCATGTTGGCCGGTTCGGTGACGACCAGCACATCGACCCCGGCATCGGCCATGCGGGTCTTGGCCTTGGCCAGGCGTGCGTCGTATTCGGTCTTGGCAAAAGCGGGTTTCACGTTCGGGTCTAGCGCAGATCGATGTCGGGCAGGGCGGCCAGCTCAACCCCGGCGGCGCGGATGCCGTCGCGCACCGCCGTCGACACGGCGACCGCCGTCGGCTCGTCGCCATGCACGCAGATGCTATGGACCTTGGCGGGGATGGCCTTGCCCGAGGTGGAGATGACTTCCTGGTGCTCGATCATGTGCAGAACCCGGTCCACCGCCTCTTTTGGGTCGTGGATCATGGCGTTGGGCTGGCTGCGCGGGGTGAGATCGCCATTGTCGTCATAGGTGCGGTCGGCGAACACCTCGGAGGCGTACGCCAAACCGAGTGTCTCCGACGCCGCGATCAGTTCCGAGCCGGTCGGCACCAGGAAGATCAGCGACGGATCGGCCGCCTTGACGGCGCGGGCGAGGCTCAACGCCAGATCCGGATCGACCGCTCCCATGTTGTTGAGCGCGCCGTGAATCTTCACATGGCTGACCGTGGTGCCGTTAGCCCGGGCGATCGCCTGCAGCGCGCCGATCTGATAGATCACCATGGTTTCGACATCCGCGACCGGCATCGTGATCGAACGGCGCCCGAAGCCCCAGAGATCGTTGAACCCCGGATGGGCGCCGATCGAGACGCCCTTGGCCTTGGCATCACGGCAGACCCTGCTCATCACGTTCGGATCACCGGCGTGAAAGCCGCACGCCACGTTGGCTGAATTGATGATCTCCAACATGCCGATATCGTTGCCGATGTCGTAGGCGCCGAAGCCTTCGCCCATGTCGGCGTTGAGATTGACCTTGCGTGTCATGCCGTGCCCATCCTAGGGAAATGCGGCCGCCGAATTGCGGACGGTTGGCAGTTAACACCACAGCCAAGGGTCAGGTCCATGGGCGCCGAGGTCCAATCCGCCTCCGTCAGTCCACGCTTTCTTGCCGCCGGCGATACCGCGCTGGTGGTCGAGTTCGGTGATGTCGTCGATCCGGCGGTCAACCACCGTGTGACCCGGTTGGCCGCCGCGGCGCGCGAGGCGGCGATCGACGGCATCGTCGACCTGGTGCCGACCTTCCGTTCGCTGATGGTGCACTACGATCCGCTCGTCACCTCGGCGCAGGCACTGCAAGCGGCGCTGCGCGATGTCCTCTCCCATCCGCCGGGCGACATGTCGCGTGGCCGGCTGTGGCGTCTGCCGACGCTGTACGGTGGCGCGGTCGGCCCCGATCTCGACGAGGTCGCGGAGCGCACCGGGCTGTCGCCCGATCGGGTGATCGCGTTGCACAGCGAGACGACCTACGACGTCTACATGATGGGGTTCCTGCCGGGATTGCCCTATCTCGGCATTCTGGCCAAGGAACTTGAGCTGCCGCGCCGGGCCGAACCGCGGGTACGGGTGCCGGCCGGATCGGTGGCGATCGCCACCAATCTCACCAATGTCTATCCAAGTGAGTCGCCGGGCGGTTGGCACATTCTGGGACGCACGCCGATCGAGTTGTTCGATCTGCGCCGCGCGGTGCCTATCCTGCTGGCGGCCGGTGATCGCATCCGGTTCGAGCCGGTCGGCCAAGCGGCCTACGATGAGTTGTGGACACGGGTTGCGGCTGGCGAAACCGGCGTCGAACCCGAGGTGGCGGTATCGTGAGCGGGCTTCGCGTCATGAGCGCCGGTTTCGCGCCCACAGTTCAGGATCTTGGCCGGCCCCACGTCCAGAACCTCGGTGTGCCGCCATCCGGCGCGTTGGACCCGGTCGCCTTACGCATCGCCAACGCGTTGGTCGGCAATCCGCCGGATGCGGCGGCGTTGGAGCTGCGGGTGATGGGGCCGACGTTGGAGGTAACGGCGGAGGCGATCCGCATCGCCCTGGTCGGCACGGCCGCGCCGATCGAGTTGCTGGCGGATCGCCCGGCCCGCATTCCAGCGTATGAGTCCGCGCGGCTCGAACGCGGCCAGCGGTTTCGCATTGGCGGGCTGTCCGACACCGGGGTCGCCTATCTGGCGGTTGAGGGCGGAATCGATGTGCCGGCGGTCTATGGCAGCCGATCAACCTACGCCCGGGCCCGCATCGGCGGTGTCGACGGCCGCCCGGTTGCCGGCGGTGACGCGCTTCCGCTGGCGCTCGACACCGTGCCGGAGCGTGAGGAGCGGCGCTGCGCCGACCTGTCTTGGTTGGACGAGGTGGGGCCGTTCCGGGTCGTGCTTGGACCGCAGGACGATTACATCACCGAGGCCTCGATCAAAAGGTTTTTTGCCGAAGGTTACGCCGCGTCACGCGAGGCCGACCGCATGGGCATTCGGCTCGACGGCCCGGTGCTTGAGCACGCGCGGGGGCACGACATCGTTTCCGACGGCATTGCGACGGGGGCGATCCAGGTGCCGGGCAACGGCCGGCCGATCGTGCTGTTGGCCGATCACCAGACCACCGGCGGCTATCCCAAGCTCGGCACCGTGATCTCCGCCGACGTGCCGCGCCTCGGTCGGCTGCGTCCGGGCGATGCGCTGCGGTTCGAGCGGATTACGGTCGCCGAGGCCGAGGCGTTGCGCCGCGTTCTGGAACAGCGGATCGCGCGGGTGATCGAACGGTTCGAGCCCGCCAGAGCCTGGCTCGACGAGGCGGCGTTGTATCGGGAGAACCTGGTCAGCGGCGTGGTCGGATCGGCCGAGGACTGACCCGAGGCCCTCAAGCCGCGACGAAACGCCAGGCGCCGTCGCTCGACAGATGCCGCGCCAACCGGCCTTGATCGAGCATGAAATTGAGATGCGCCAACGCCTCACCGATGGCGAACCGGGTCTGATGGGTGTCCAGCGTGCGCTTGAACATCGCCGTCATCACCTCGGCGGCGGTCGCCGGCTTGCGGCAGATATCCAAAGCCAGGTCGCAGCGTTGGTCGTGGTGCGTCGACAGGTCGACGGCGCGGGGCTTCACACCACGGAACGGCCGATCATGCGACGGCAGGATCAGGGTCTCGTCGGCGATCACGTCCAAGCGGTCGAGAAACCGCAGATAGTCGTTGAGCGGGTTGCCGTCCGGCTCGTTCCACCAGACCGAGATGTTCGGCGAGATCCGCGGCAGCAGGAAATCGCCGCCGATCATCAGACCGGCTTCCGGACAGTATAGGCAGGCGTGCTCCGGCGAATGGCCGGCGCCGATCACCGCCATCCAGCGCCGACCGCCGATTTCCAGGCAGGTGTCGGCGGCGATCCGCTGATAGATCAGCGGGATCGGCGAGACCTGACGGCGGTAGGTGTTGCCCATGGCGCGCAGGTCGAAAACGGTGTCGTCACCCAAACCGGTACGGCGGTAGAACGCGGCGATGCCGTCCAACAACTCGTCGCTGTCGTCGAGCCGGATCGCCCGCGCCGACAGCCATTCCGAGCGGGTCATCCAGAACTGTGCCGGGGTGCGATCCAGCATCCACCCGGCGCATCCCATATGGTCGGGATGGAAGTGGGTCACCACGATCTGGCTGATCGGTTTGCCGTCGAGCTGGGTTTCCAGCACGCGCTCCCACAGCGCTTTGGTCTGATCGGTGGCGATGCCGGTGTCGATCAGCACCCAGCCTTCGTCGTCGTCGATCAGATAGAGGTTCACATGGTTGAGGGCGAACGGCAGGGGCATGCGAATCCACCGCACGCCGTTCGCCACCTCGATCGCCGTGCCGGGCTCGGGCAGGGTCTCGCCGAGAACGTAATCCACTGTGCTTTTCATGGGGCCGGGACCTTAACGGCTTCCCCCGGCGGTGCAAGCACGAAGCGCGGCGAGAAACCGCTCGATCGTCTGTTCCAGGGGACCGTCATTCATCACCACCGATACGTCGTCGCCGGAGACGGTAAACGCTCCGGCGCGGGCGACGCGCTGGTCGACCGCCTCTGGTGTTTCACGGCCGCGCGTGATCAAGCGCTCACGCAAGACCGCCTCCGGGACCACTAAGCTGAGAATACGGACCGGATTGAACCGTCGGCGCGCGGTGTCCAACACCCCCCGGGAGACGTTGACCACGACCCCGCGCCCCGACGACAACTGGTCCTCGATGGACACGGGGATGCCGTAGCCTTGGCCGTGGGCGGTCCAGGACAAGGCATAGGCTCCGGCGGCCTGTCGGGCGTCGAAGGTGTCGGCGTCGACCGCGATATGATCCTCGCCCCCGGCCTCGGCCGAGCGCGTAATCTCGCGGCGCGGGAACGCCACCATGGGATCGCCGGACAAGGCCGCCCGCGCGGCGTCGATCAAGGTGTCCTTGCCCGACCCGGACGGCCCGACCACCAGGAACAGCGTGCCGCGCGCCATGCTGGTCTATCCGCTTGGATCGTATTTGGCGGCGAAAGCCTCGGCGTCGAGGGCGCGAAAATCGGCCATGCGCTCGCGCAACAGGTCGTGCGGCCAATCCCACCAGGCCAGGCGCAGCAGTTTTTCCTCGGTTGCCTCGGACACCCGGCGGCGCAGCGGCGCGCCGGGCACGCCGACGACGAGGGTGTAGTTCGGCACGTCCTTGGTCACCACGGCGGAGGAGCCGATGACCGCCCCGTGGCCGATCGAGACGCCGGGCATGATCACCGCCCCGTGGCCGATCCAGGTATCGTGGCCGACGCTCACCGGGGTCGAGCGGCGCCAGTCGAAGAAGCCCTCCTCGGGTTCGCCCAACCCATAATCGTTGGCGCGGTACATGAAATGATGCAGCGAGGCGCGCCAGATCGGGTGGTTGCCCGGGTTGATCCGGACGTGGGAGGCGATGTTGGCGAACTTGCCGATGGTGGCGTAGATGATTTGCGAGTCGGACACCACGTAGCTGTAATCGCCCATGGTGGTCTCGACCACGCTGCAGCGGGCGCCGACCTCGGTCCAGCCGCCGAAGCTGCTGTCGTCGACCCTGGCCTCGGGGTGAATCCACGGCCCGTCGGCACGAAGCTGCTTGCCCGCCATCAGAGCACGCGCATGCCTTCGCGCCATACCCGGCGGACCACCGGCACGCCGTCGTTCAGGCGTTTCACCCGGATCAGGTCGGCGCGGGCGTCGGCGTCGATGCGGCCGCGATCGGTCATGCCGATCATGTCGGCCGGGTTTCGGGTCACCGTCGCGATAGCGGCTGGCAGGGACAGGCCATGCTGGTCGTGCAGCAGCAAGGCGCCGTGCAGCAGGCTGGAGGGCACATAATCCGACGACAGGGCGTCCAGCACGCCAACTTCGGTCAACTCACCGGCCGAGACATTGCCGGAGTGGGAGCCGCCGCGCACCACGTTCGGCCCGCCCATGACGGTGCGCAGGCCGTGCGTGTGAGCCGCCTTGGCGGCCTCGATGGTGGTTGGAAATTCGCTGATGGTCAGGCCCAGTTCCACCGCTTCCTCGACATGCGCCTCGGTCGCGTCGTCATGGCTGGCCAGGACATGACCGGCGGCGCGCGCCATCTCGGCGAGGGCGCGGCGGTGCTTGTCGGAATAGAGCCCCTGGGCCTCCTTGCGATCGACGATCATCGTCTGGAAAGCGTCTTCGTCGATCCCGTGCTTGCCCTTGTAATAGACCCGCAGCTTGTCGAGATTGACGAACTGCCGCTGGCCCGGTGTGTGGTCCATCAGCGAGACGAGCCGGACCAGAGGATCGTTCTTGAACGGCTCGAACAGCCGCAACACGTCGCGGTTCGCCACCTCGCAGCGCATGTGCAGGTGGTGGTCGGCGCGCAGCAGGCCATCGGCCCGGAAGGCATGGATCGCCTCGGAGGATTCGCGCATCAGATGTTCGCGAATGTCGTCCGACAAGGTGCCGCCGACCGCGATCGCGTCCAGCACCGTGGTGATGCCGGCGGCCACCACCTGCGCGTCATGGGCAAGCAGGGCGGAGGAGGTCGGCCAGCGCACCTTCGGCCGTGGTTGGGCGTGCTTCTCCAAATTGTCGGTGTGCAGCTCGATCAGGCCCGGCATCAGATAGTCACCGTCCAAATCCTCGGCGCCGGTGATCCCGGTGGCGCCGGGTGTGACATCGGCGATGCGGCCATTCTCGATCCGCACGGTGCCGACGACCACCTCGTCGGCCAAAACCAGCCGCGCGTTGGTCAGGGTGGCGGTAAGGTTCATGCCGCGTTCCTCGGGCGTTCCATCGGGTATTCACGGGTGCCGACGGCGCCGCGTACGTCGGCGTCGTGGAAAATGCCGACGATCGCCGCCCCGCGATCGAGCGCCTCGCGGATCAGCTCGACCACGGTCTGCCGGTTATCCGGGTCGAGCGAGGCGGTGGGTTCGTCCAGCAGCAGGATCGGATAATCCTGCACGAAGGTCATGGCGATGTTCACCCGCTGCTGCTCGCCGCCGGAGAAGGTGGCGGGTGGCAAGCCCCACAGTTCCTCGGGGATACGCAGCCGGGTCAGCAGGATCGCGGCCTTGTCCCGCGCCGCTTCGGCTTCCTCGCCGCGCGCGATCAACGGCTCGGTGACCAGATCCATGGTCGGCACGCGCGGGATCACCCGCAGGAACTGGCTGACATAGCCGACGGTGTCGCGCCGTACCTCCAAGACCTCGAACGGCTCGGCCGCGCACAGATCGACCCAAGTGTCGCGGTGACGAATACCGACCGAGCCGGACTGGGCCTTGTAGTTGGCGTAGAGCGAGCGCAGCAGGCTGGATTTCCCGGCACCCGATGGGCCGGTGAGGATCAGGCACTCGCCGCGCCCGACGTCGAGATCGAGACCATCGAACACATTGATGGTGACGCCGCCCTGGTTGTGCAGGACAAAGCGTTTGCCCAGGCCCTTGGCGGAGATCATGCGGTTGTCGTCGTCGTGGTTCATGATGTCACACCGGCAGGATCGAGGAGACGAGGAGTTGGCTGTAGGGGTGTTGCGGGTCGTCAAGCACCTGATCGGTCAACCCATGCTCCACCACCCGGCCGCCGCGCATCACCATCAACCGGTGCGACAGCAGGCGCACCACGCCGAGATCGTGGGTCACCACGACGCAGGCGATGCCGAGCGTGCCGACCAATCCCCGGATCAAATCCAGCAGGCGGGCTTGGACCGAGACGTCGAGGCCGCTGGTCGGCTCGTCCATGAACACCAGACGCGGTTTGGTCACCAGATTGCGGGCGATCTGCAACCGCTGTTGCAT
>JABMNR010000021.1 GCA_013203465.1 Alphaproteobacteria bacterium | reverse complement strand
GGCAGGAGCCGAACTCGGCGAACCGCAACGGCAGGTCGCGGTAGGATTTGACCCCCTGCTTGTAGACCTGGACGTGGCCTGGACAGTTCATCGGTTTGAGTGCCAGCACCTTGTCGTCGTCGGCGTTGGCCGTGAACATGTGCTCGCGGAACTTCTCCCAATGGCCCGAGGCTTCCCACAGCGCCCGATCGATCAGTTGAGGGGTCTTGATCTCCTGATAGCCGGCCTCTTCCAGTCGGCCGCGAATATAGCGCTCGATCGCGCGATACAGGGTCCAGCCGTGCGGGTGCCAGAACACCGAGCCGACCGCTTCCTCCTGGATGTGGAACAAATTCAGCTCACGGCCCAACCGACGGTGGTCGCGCTTCTCGGCCTCCTCCAGCATCGTCAGATACGCCGCGAGCTGTTTCTCGTCGGCGAAGGCGGTGCCGTAGATGCGTTGAAGCATCGGCCGGTTGCTGTCGCCGCGCCAATACGCCCCCGCCAGCTTCATTAGCTTGAAGGCGTGGCCGATCCCCTTGGTCGACGCGCCGTGCGGCCCGCGACATAGGTCGAGGAACTCGCCCTGGCGGTAGAAGCTGATGATCTCGCCTTCGGGGATCGCCTCGGCCAGCTCGACCTTGAACGGCTCGTGGGTCTTCTTGTAGTGCAGCACCGCCTCGTCGCGGCTCCACTCCTCGCGGCTGATCGCCTCGTCCCGGTCGACGATCTCGTGCATCCGCCGTTCGATCGTCTCCAAATCGTCCGGCGTGAACGGCACCCCACGATGGAAATCGTAATAGAAGCCGTTCTCGATCGACGGGCCGATCGTCACCTGGGTCTCGGGATAAAGCTCCAGCACCGCCTCGGCCAGCACATGGGCGCAATCGTGGCGGATATGCGCCAGCGCCTTGTCGTCCTTGCGGGTGACCAAGGCGAGGGCGGCGTCATGCTCGATAACGTGGGCGAGATCGACCGGTTTGCCGTCGACCTCGGCGACAAAGGCGGCCTTGGCCAAACCGGGGCCGATATCGGCGGCGACCTGCGCGGGTGTGACGGGCGCGTCATAGGAGCGGACGGAACCGTCGGGCAGCGTGATGGCGGGCATATGGGTTCGCTTTACTCGAAATGAACTGACAGGGCGGAGATCCCGGCACACGGCGGCAACCGGGATTAGGCGTCGAGCCGCCTCAGACGGTCGTGGCCGTCCGAGACGGCCCTCTAGTCAGTTCCTGCGAGCGGCGCATCATGCCTGCCTGCCATGGTAAGTGGGACAGGCTATGTACAGTGACGGCCGTTGCGGTTCAAGAGCCGTGGACGACGCGCGTCCACGACTTGCATCCTGGCCGAGCGCGCGTTTCACTCTCCACGCACGCAGTCATGACGGGGTTGACGATGACTATTCAGATGCCGGGCCAGACACCGGGTTCCGGTCCATTCCGAGGCCGAACGCCACCGGCGAAACCGTTGGAGGTCGGCGACATCGCCCCATCGCTGCCGCTGGTGCGCCGGTCGGGGGCGGCGTTCGACCATCAGGCCGATGAGCAGGCCGGCAAGCTGCACGTGCTGATCTTCCTCGCCGGACCGGGCAAACCGGCGTCCGATGCGGCACTGCGGGCGTTCGAGGCGAAACGCGACGCCTTCGCCGAGTTGGGCGCCGAGGTGCAAATCGTGCTGACCGACGCCGAGGCGGCGGATGCCGCGACATCCGGTGTCTCCTTGCCGTTTCCGGTGTTGGCGGACAAGACCGGGGCGGCGTTCAAGGCGGTCGGCATCGGGGTGACCTATGGCCGGGTGCTGCAGGATCATGCGGCCGTTCTGGCGATCGCGCCGAACCTGCATGTACTGGCGCGGGTGGCGCCGGGCGATCGAGGCGATCCGGCCGAGGCGGTGCTTCGCCGCGCGGTGCCACTGTTCGAACGGCGCAAGGCGGGGTTGATCACCGCCATCCACCCGCCGGTATTGATCGTGCCCGATGTGTTCGGGGCCGACGAGTGCCAGCGCCTGATGGAGATCTACCGAACCACCGGCAAGGAGTTCGTCGACCCCGGCCACAACCAACTGCAGGGCCGCACCACCGATGTGAAGATGCGGATTCCGGAATACGGCCGCAGCGACCGGGTCGATCATTGGGTCTGTGCCGCCGAGACCAACGGCTATATCGACCAGCGGTTGGTGCCGCGGCTGGTGCCGGAGATCGAGAAAGCGTTCAACTACAAGGTCACCCGGCACGAGCGCTACCGTATCGCCTGCTACGAGGGCGCGCGCGGCGGCTCGGAGCATGGCCACCGGGACAACACCCTGCCGTTCGTCGCCCACCGCCGGTTCGCGGTGACCCTCAACCTCAACAGCGACGCCTACGAGGGTGCCGAGTTGCGGTTCCCGGAATTCGGCGACGGGCTGTACAAACCACCCAGCGGGGCGGCCATCGTGTTCTCATGCTCGCTGCTGCACGAGGTGATGGGCATGCGCTCGGGCTCGCGTTACGCGCTGCTAGCCTTCCTGTTCGGGGAGAATTGAGGCGCTCCGTTACCGTGCGGCGACCGCCTCGATCTCGACCTTGAACTCGGGCCGGGCCAGCGCCGAGATCACCAGCAGCGTGCTCGGCACCTTGCGTGCCCCAAGGACCCGGTTCCGCGCCGCTCGTAGGGCATCGATATCCGCCGGATCGACCAGATAGAGGCGCAGAAAGACAAGGTCGTCGAGGCTGAAGCCTCCCGCCTCCAGCATATTGACGATGTTGGTGAAGCACTGGTCGATCTGCGCGGCGGCGTCGCCGGCAATGCTGCCATCGGGCTTGAGGCCGACCTGGCCGGACAGCACAAGCCAGTCTTTCGCCCCTTGAACCACCAGGCCTTGGGTAAATGTCGGGATTCCAAGATTGGGAACAGTAGTCGGATCGAGTGGGCTCGTGGTTGCCATGACACAGTCCTCCCTTTTTTGACGGCCCCATCGGAGCGCGGAGATGTCGCTGGGTCAATCACTGTGTGGCAGGGCCTCCATCACGGTGTCGACGGTGAGGTCGGCCAGGTCGTCTCGTTGCAGCAGCGCGACCGATGGACCCCGTGGCGCCGTTCGCTCGGGGTCGCTGTCGGCCGAGAACAACGCCAGGGTCGGACAACCGGCCAGGGCGGCGAGGTGCGTAGGCCCGGTATCGTTGCCGATCGCCATCGTGGCGCGCCGGGTGAGCGCGGCGAGCTGGCCGTGATCGGTGCGGCCGATAAGGTCCACCGCCGAGGGTTCGATCCGAGTGATGACCGCCGCCGCCGCCGCCGCGTCCGGCCCGCCGATCACCAGCGGCGTAAGCCCCTCCGCCGCCAGTCGCTGGGCAAGCGCACCATAGCGCTCGGCCGGCCAGCGTTTCACCGGGCGGGTCGCCGAGGCGCCCGGGATCAGCAAGGCAAGACGGCCGTTCGGAACCAGATGCTCAACCGGGGCGTCGAGGAACCCGAGATCGGCCAAGGGCACATCTTCGATCCCGGCGAGGGCGAGCTGCGCCCGCTGACGGTCGACGGTGTGCAGGGTGTTGGGCTCGGCATAGAGGTGGCGGTGGCTGCAACCCGCGACCTTGCCCGACCATTCCGGCCATGGCCCCGGCCAGAACAGGCGGAAGTACCCGGCCGTGCGGTCCGAGGTCTGCAGGTCGTAGACCCGGCGGAACCCGGTGCCAAGCAGCCAACGTCGCAAGGCCAGCCAAGCAAAAGGATTGAGCCGAGGCGTTGGATCGAGATGGATCGCGTCGAACAGGCCGCTCGCCGCCGCCAAGGCGTGATAGGCGGGGCGGGTCAGCAGCGTGATTTTGGCACCCGCGTGGTGTCGGCGGATCGCCTGCATCGGGCCGAGCGCCAGCAGAAAATCGCCCAACGCGCCGAGTTTGATCACCAGGATTCTGTCAGGCATCGGGCAGGCATCGGGGCGGCTTCGACTCATACGGCGGCGGCGGCGCGCTCCTCGAGCGCTTCCCGGTAGACCGCCATGGTGCGGGCGCACATCTGCCAGCGCGAGAAATTCTCCCGGACATGGGCGATGGCGGTGCCGGACAGCCGCGCGCGCGCCGCGGCGTCCAGGGTCAGGGCGCTGCGGATGCCCTCGGCCAAGGCGGCCGGATCGTTCGGCCTGACCAGCCATCCGGTGATGCCCTCGATCACTGATTCGCGGGCACCGCCGTGATCGGCCGCGACGATCGGCCGGCCCATGGCCTGGGCCTCGATCATCACCCGGCCGAACGGCTCCGGGTCGAGACTGGCGGAGACCACCACGTCCGCCAGCTTGTAGGCGGCGGGCATATCATCGGTGCGGCCGACGATATGCACGTACGGGGTCAATCCGGCCGAGGCGATGCGGGATTCCAGCCGCGCCTTGAGCGCCGGTTTGGCGGTGTCTTCGCCGACCATCAGACAATGGAACGATCCCTTTTCCAGCAGAGCAAGCGCGTCGATCAGCAACGCATGCCCTTTCCACTTGGTGATCCGGCCCGGCAGCATCACGATCGGCACACCGTCGGGTAACCGCCATTTGTTGGTCAATCGGATCAGCCGCTCGGCCGGGACCGAATCGGGGTCGAAAAACGACAGGTCCACGCCACGTGGGATCACCCGCAGACGGCTGGTCTCGAATTGGTAGTCCACGAGAAGCCGCTCGGCCACGTAGTGCGAGATCGCGATGACCCGGTCGCCGCGCACCATGACCGAGTTGTACAAGCGCTTGAGCGCCGTGCCGGCGACGGGACGCTGATGAAAGCTGGTGACGAAGGCGCAGTTGTTTCGCCGTGCCGCACGCCACCCGAGCCATGCCGGAATACGTGAAGCCGCGTGCACCAAATCCACGCCCTCGCGGTGGATCAGGTTGACCAAGGCGTCGAAATTGGCCCGCCATAGCAGCGGGTTCTTGGAATGTACGGGAAGCATAATGTGCTCGGCGCCGGCCCGCTCCAGCTCGTGCACCATCGGTCCGCCATTGGACACCACCAGCGCCCGCCAGCCGGACTCGACCAACGCCGAGGCGACATCGATCGTTCCGCGCTCGACCCCGCCGGACACCAACGCCGGGAGCAATTGCAGAACGGTCGGCCTGCCCTCGCCGCTGCGCGGGTGGAACGCCTCGAAATCCTCGGCAAAACTGGTACGATCGGACGCTGTCGTCGCGTCGGCCTCAAGCGGCTCGGTCACCGGCGGTTCCAGTTGAAAACGGTGGTCCAACCAGCGAGACCCTAACACAATGATCGACGCGTCACAGCCCGCCCAACCCACCGCCGCCGGCCCGGCGTTCCTGGACACCGTGGATGGCGGGAGAATCGCCTATCACCGGACCGAGGGGCGGGGTCCGGGCCTTGTGTTCTGCGGTGGTTTCATGTCCGACATGACCGGCACCAAGGCGCTGGCCCTGGAAGCGTACGCCAAGCGGCGCGGCAAGGCGTTTCTGCGGTTCGATTACCGCGGGCACGGGCAATCCTCCGGCCGGTTCGTCGAGGGCACCATCGGCGCCTGGAAGGACGACGCGTTGGCGGTGTTCGATGCGCTGACCGAGGGACCGCAGATCTTGGTCGGCTCGTCGATGGGCGGTTGGATCGCGTTGCTGCTGGCCCGGGAGCGGCCGGAGCGGATCGCCGGGTTGGTCGGCATCGCCGCCGCCCCGGATTTCACCGAGGATCTGATGTGGGCTCAGTTCGACGCGGCCGAACGCGAGACGCTAAAAACCGAACGTATCCTCCGTCAGCCCTCGGACTATTCGGACGAGCCCTACACCATCACCATGGATTTGATCGAGGAGGGGCGGCGGCATCTGCTGTTGCAGACGCCGATCCCGATCTCGGCACCGGTCCGGTTGCTGCAGGGTATGCGGGATTCCGACGTGCCCTACAGGCACGCCCTGCTACTGGCCGAACGGCTTGAGGCCGAGGATGTCCAGATCCAATTGATCAAGAACGGCGATCACCGGCTGTCGACCGACCAGGATTTAGCGATTCTGTGCCGCACGCTCGACTCGCTGCTTCCACACTGAAACCAGCCATCGGCGCCATTCATCGCGCAAGCGGGATCCTTACGATGGCGCAAGTCCCCACCCCCTTACGCGACCGCAACTCGATCGTGCCGCCCATGAGCTGGACATTCTTGCGAACTAAAGTGAGACCCAAGCCACTGCCGAGATCGCCATGCACGCCCGTGGTCGGTCGCTCACGCGGTGACACCGGGTCCATGGTCTTGGCGAGATCCATCGGTTCCATGCCCACACCGGTATCCGACACCACAAGGATGGCCACGTTCTCCAACGGTTCCGAGCGCGCCGATACGGTGACGCGCCCGCCGGACGGGGTGAACTTGATGGCGTTGGCTATCAGATTGTTCATCACCGAGGCCAAGTGCTCGGGATCCACCAACAGCGCGGGTAAGTCATCGGCAATGTCCAGTTGCAAACTCACGCCACGTTCCGTTGCCATCGGCTCGAACAAGCGCACCACACTGGACAGAGTTTCGGTCACGGGTGCGGCTGGTACCGCGGTGTTCGCTGCCTCCTCCATCACCAGGCGGTTGCAGAGATGCACCATGCGCTCGGTTGCATCATGGGCCAGTGCCGCGTATTCGCGGTATCGATCCCCACCCAACGGCCCAAAGCGCTCGTCACGCAGAATCTGGGCAATCGCCGACAGCGCGTTCAGCGGGTTACGCAGCTCGTGGGCGATTTCGCGCAGCTGCGCCGACGCCTCCGGCGTAAGCCGTCGGGATGCGATAGAGATAGGCCGCCCTGGTTCGGCCATGGCCGGTATCCTCCTTACTGGGAGTGTTATTTTAGGCGATCAACGTTACCGGCTGGTTAACGCTCCAACATGGGCCGTGTTGGCCGCGTTGACCCTGTTAACGCTGCCGGCAAGTGGGCCGGCAAATGGGCAGGAACGGACCAACGAAGGCGCGAAGGCGGCGGTGTACGACCGTTGTCTGGCCAAGGCCGCGATCGACCCGGAAGCCGCCTATGCCGAAGGGCTTACCTGGTTCGAGGCCGGTGGCGGCATACCGGCGCGCCACTGCGTGGCGGTATCGCTGGTCGGCATGCGCGCTTACGAGGAAGCGGCGGCACGGCTGGAGGTGTTGGCGGGTGAGGTAACGGCGGATCGGTTCGACCTCCATCTGGGCCTGTTGGCGCAAGCCGCGCAGGCTTGGTTGTTGTCCGGCCGGGCGGAGCGGGCGGAGGCGCTTCAGACCCGGGCTATCGCGGTGGTGCCGGATGATTCGCAGCTGCGGGTCGATCGCGCGGTCACCCGTCTGACCCTGGGCCGCTACTGGGAGGCGGTTGACGATCTGGACGTGGCGATCGAGCTCGATCCATTGGACCCGGAAACCCGGCTCTACCGCGCCTCGGCCTATCGCTATCTCGACGTATTGGACTTGGCCGGCGATGACGTGGCACGCGCGCTCGAATTGGATCCGTCACGGCCGGAGGCGTGGCTCGAATGGGGCATCTTGCGGGAATTGGCGGCGGATCGAGCGGGCGCGCGAGCGGCTTGGTTGGAGGTGTTGCGTCTGATGCCGGATGGGTCGGTCGCGTCGGCCGCCCGATCCCGACTGGAAGCGATGGACGTGCGGCGAAAGTGACCCCGACGCTGGTTCAGAAATCCAGATCGGCGTAGTGCGGGGCTGGTTTCAGCCCGGATACATGGTCTGCCAACAACGCACGGAAGGCCGGCCGGGATTTCACCCGGGCGTACCAATTTCGTGCTTCGACGCTGCGGTCCCACGGCACATCACCCAGGTAGTCGACACAGGACAGATGCGCCGCCGCCGCGACGTCGGCCAGCGAAAACCGGTCGCCGGCCAGCCACGTGCGACGTTCGGCCAGCCATCCGATGTAATCTAGGTGAATCAATATATTAGCGTGACCCGCACGGATCGCCTCGCTCGATGGCTCGCCGATGCCGAGGAACCGCTTCATTACCTTCTCGCCGATCAGAAACTCGGTGACCTCGCGGTCGAACTTGCGGTCGAACCAGGACACCAAGCGCCGAATTTCCGCCCGTTCCGCCGGCTCCCCGGAGATGAGCGCCGGGTCCGTGGCGGTCTCTTCGAGATATTCGGCTATCGCCGTGGCGCCGGCGATCGTCGTGCCGTCGTCCTCAACCAGAACCGGCACCTCGCCCGCCGGGTTGATCGCCAGGAATTCCTCGCGCCGCTCCCACACCGGCTCGGCGCGGAGATGAACCTCCAACCGCTTCTCGCCAAGGACGAGGCGGATCAGACGCGACTGCGGCGACAGAGCGAGATGATAGAGCGTGCGCATGGCGGGCTTGTTGGGCGAAACGACCAGGGAATCCTATCAGGAACCGGGCAGGGCGAACAGCCGGTGCGAACCGGTGTCTGGCCGTGTTCACCGAACGAAGTCGAACGGTTGCGCCCGCCGCATGGTGAGGTCGACCTTGATCCTGTGGTTCACCGGCGGATGCGCGCGCTGGGTACAGTTCAGCCGCTCGCAAACCCGGCAGCTCACCCCCGCCGGCGTTGGCCGGATGGCCCCGCGGCGGAGGTCGAGTCCGTCGCCATAGACCAGATGCTTGGCGTCCTTCAGGTCGCAACCGAGGGCGATGGCGTAGCGCGGCTGCAAAGGATCGCGGCCGCCGCCGATCGGATCGAGGGTACGGGCCAGAATGAAGAAAGCGGCGTCGTCCGGCAGTTGAACGATTTGGGTCTGGAATTGTCCCGGGGTACGGAACACGTCATGCACCACCAGACGCGGGCAGGTGCCGCACCGACGCGGAGAGCGCCAAGCTCATCACCTCCGATGTCGATCAGCGCGATCATCCGTTCCTCAGCGGCGAGCGCACGGCCGAGGGTTTTCATCGCCTGAAGGACGGCACCAGCTTCGAGCGGTGTGTCGCCCGTGGTCTGGCCTATGCGCCGTATTCCGACTTGCTTTGGATGGAGACCTCGACCCCGGACCTGGAGCAGGCCAAGCGGTTCGCCGAGGCGATCCGCGGCGAGTTTCCGGACCAAATGCTGGCGTACAACTGTTCGCCGTCGTTCAACTGGTCGGCCAATCTGGATAAGGACGACATTGCCCGGTTCCAGCGTGAGATCGGCGCCATGGGCTACAAGTTCCAGTTCGTCACCCTGGCCGGCTTCCACAGCCTGAACCACGGCATGTTCGAGTTGGCTCGCGGCTACAAGGAGCGCGGCATGGCCGCCTATTCCGAGCTGCAGAACGCCGAATTCGACAGCGAGGCCAACGGCTACACCGCCACCCGCCACCAGCGCGAGGTCGGCACCGGCTACTTCGACGCGGTCTCGGTGGCGATCAAGGGCGGGGCGTCGTCAACCACGGCGCTGGGCGGGTCGACCGAGACGGCGCAGTTCAAAACGCAAGCGCCGCTGCAGACGGCGGCGGAATAATCGACTTGGCTTGTCTAGCCAACCCCTACAGATCGAGACCATGGAGGATGTTATGCCGGAACGCTATTGGGTGATCGGCGGGGAATACGAGAGCACCGCCTTCGACCGTTTGCTGGACGGGACCGCGCGTGTGATCGGCCCGTTCCTGCAACACGACGCCGCCAAACAAGCATGGGAAACCCTGGCGGTCGAAACCCGCAGCATCTGCAACGCCCGCTTCACCATCGTGCGCGAAGGCAGTGCTATTGCATAATACCAAGGTGCATCGCGAATCCGAAAAGGCCGATCCAGTATGTGGGTCGGTCTTTTCATTGTTCAGAACATCGACCTCGCGATCGCCGAGGCCGCCAGCAGCGCCAGCAGCACCAGCGCCGCCTGCTTGACCATCGACGGTTCTGCGACACCATAGAGTTTCCTCCCGGCGAACACCGCGACCTCGACCAGGGGTGCGAGCACCGCAGCCCGCCACAGAAGCTCGACGCCGATCAGGCCGTAATAGCTCATCGCCAGCAGCGCGACGACATCGGTGAACAGGAAGAACGCGATCGCCGTCGCCCGCAGGGTCGCCACCGGCAAGGGCGATGACAGATAGAGCAGGATCACCGGCGGCCCTGGCATGCCGGCAACCCCCGACAGGAAGCCGGCGACGACCCCGGTCAGGCTCAGCAGCGGCGCGTTCGGGGGCCGGCTGAGCGCGAGACCCCGGGCAAGGGCGATGACCGCGATCAGCACCATGATCCCGATGGCGAGCCGCATGACATCCGGGTCGATCGAGGCGAGCAGATAGGCGCCGATCGGAATCATCGGCGCCGCCGAGAGAATCAAAAGCGTCGCACCCCGCCGGTCGACATCGGCGCGGACATGCGGCAGCAGCCGGAGGCCGGCAAGGATGTCGAGGAGCAACGCGATCGGCACGATCTCGGCGGGGGCGATGACAAGGCTCGACGCGGTGACGACGATGAGCGGAAAGCCGAACCCGGTGAACCCTCGGACGACGCCGGCCACGACGCAGGCTCCCGCGACGAAGGCCCACAGGCTTGCGTCCCAGCCAAGCAGCATCAAGCGGCGCTCAAGGCTGACGTGCTATCCGCGCGAACCCACCTCCATGGCTGGAGAGTGCGATCAGCAAGACCATCGAGCGCGGCCAGCGCGCCGGGCGTCAGTTCGACGACTTGAAATCGCCCCGCCTCGATCGGACCCGGAAGCGTGATTCCATGCGGGTCCGCCGAGGAGAAACCATAGGGCTGGTAATACCTGGGATCGCCGGAGACCAGACAGAGGGTCCAGCCGAGGTCGCGGGCTTTCGACAGCCCGTGGCCGACCAAGGCACGGCCCATACCCTGGCCCCGGCGGGTTGGACACACGGCCAACGGGCCGAGCAACAGAGCGGGCGCGATGCCGCCGATCGTCACCGGCCAGAACCGGAGGGTGGCGAGCGGAGTGTCGGCCTCCAACCCGGCCGCCACCAGGGCGAGGCCGTCCGCGACCGGTCCCTGACGGAAGCGCCACACGGTCCGTCCATGCCGATTCGAGCCGAAACCAAGGTCATTGAGAGTTTCAACGGCAATGGCATCAGCCGGGGTCTGCAAGCGAATTTGAAACATGAGGAACCTGCCGGGGCATGGGGCGTGGACGAAACCCGTACCGGCGAAATCCATTCGATGGCGGCCAGCCGGGCGGGATCAGACGCGTCGTCGCGTCTGTCGTCGTCGCTCCACTCTGCTTACGGCCACTGTATTTACGGCCGGAGCCATCGCGCATTCCTTGAACATTACCTTGGACCGATACCACCAACCGGTGGTGCTTTGCTAGAGGATTGTGGGATTTACCTTTTTTAACGGATAATCATGTCATGTTGTATGCAAATCTGGAGTGCTTCGGACCATGACCGGTGCGCCGTCCCGGACAATGGCGACGTTCATTGGCGCGATGCTCGTCATTCTTGGCGTCATTATCGCGGCCGGGATTGCTGGGATCATGACGATCGACGTGATCCGCAGCTATGCCAGCGGCTCGATGCACTACACCAAGAGCCATTTGGGCGCTACGGGCGCGCTGCGGCAGTTCGTTCAGTTCGGCACGGAGGAGGATTTCCTTCAATACCGCTACCGGTTGTATGTCGCGGTCAGCGATCGGATCGCCCGGGAAATTCTTGAGGAACCGGATCTCGATCGCGCCAACAGCTACTCCTTTCTCATTGGCGGTAAGATCCATCCCGAGGACGCACCCGGGATCGCCTGGATGTTCCGGGCGTTCGAGGACACAGCATTGTTCGCGCCGGCCATCGAGATATGGCGCGCGGCGGATCGCGAAATCGAGCGGTTGGACGCCTTCGCCGATCAAGTACATCAGGATATGCGTGCCGGCCCCTTGAACCGGGACCAGCGCGACGCGTTGTTGCGTGAGATCGACGCCTTCGACCGGCGCCTGATCGAGCTTGAGGATCGTTTCGCCTGGCAGCTCAGCGATGTTGCCCGAACCGTCACCAAGATCATGTTCTGGAGCCTCGGCATGCTGGCGGCCGCGCTCGCGGCCTTGGTGGTCGTCTTGGGCTATCGGATGCAGGCGCGGCTGGACCAGGCGCAACGGGCGATTCAAGACCGCGAACAGCGATTTCGCGATATCGCGGAGGTCGCGGGTGACTGGATTTGGGAGACCGACGAACAGCAGCGGTTTTCGTATTTTTCCCCGCGCTTGGAGCAGGTTCTTGGAATTCCGACGACTGCCTTGCTTGGGAAAACCCGGCAGGAGGTGGCCAACATCGAAGACACGCCCGCCTGGCGTCAGTACGTGGCCGACGTCGAGGCTCGCCGGCCGTTCCAGAACTTCGAGTACGTATTCCGTCATCCCGATGGCCGCGTTCGTCACATGCGCTTGAACGCCAAGCCGGTGTTTGACGACAAAGGCGGGTTCCATGGGTACCGGGGAACAGGCACCGACATCACGATACAGGTGCTCGCGCGGCGTGAGGTCCAAGAGAAGCAGGCCCTGCTGCAGACCACCTTCGAGCACATGGCTCAGGGGATCATCGTTTTCGATAGCGACCTCAGGGTCGTCGAATTCAACCAGAGGTTCCTGGACTTGCTTCGTTTCCCATCCGGCATGTTCAAGCCGGGAGACCCCTTGGATCGGTTCGTTCATTATCGAGCCAAACGCGGTGATTACGGCGATGGCGATTCAAAAGCCCATGTCGCGGCGCGAATCGCCCAAGCGCGTCGATTCGAGCCGCGCGCGTTCGAATTCATCCATATTGGCGGATCGGTTTTGGAAATTCACGGTCGACCGCTGCCAGATGGCGGCTTCGTGACGACCTATACCGATGTCGCCGAACGCCATCACGCCGAACGCGAGTTGACGACCGCCAAGGACGCCGCCGAAGCGGCGAACCGCGCCAAGAGCGCCTTCATGGCGACCATGAGTCACGAGTTGCGCACTCCGCTGAATGTCATTATCGGCTTTGCCGACTTGCTCGTCGACGCGCTGTCGTCACCCCATGACGAGTACGCGCGGGATATTCGTCGCGGCGGTGAGCATTTGCTGGAGATCATCAACGACATTCTCGATCTCACCAGGATCGAGGCCGGGAAAATCGACCTGACGATGGAGCTGGTCGACACGCATGCCCTGGTCGAGCGATGCCTGCATCTCTTGAAAAATCACGCCTTGGAAGCCGGTGTCACGATCAAGAACGAGGTGCCGAATGGAACGGCGCCGATCCGCGCCGACCACCAACGCCTACGCCAGATCATGCTGAATCTCGTCGGCAACGCCATCAAGTTTTCCGAGGCGGGCACCGCCGTGTCGGTCCGGTATGTTGAGACCGACGACACACGCGGCCTGTGCGTCGTCGACCAGGGAATCGGCATCGCGCCGGATAAAATCGACAAGACGTTCGAGCCGTTTTCCCAACTCGATTCCGGGCACACGCGCAAGCACGGGGGCGTCGGGCTGGGCCTGCCGTTGGTCCGGCGGTTCATGGAACTGCACGGCGGCACGGTGAGCATCGACAGCCGTGTCGGCGAGGGTACCACCGTGACCGTGTTGTTCCCCGCACGTATCGAGGCGACGAGCGAGGTTGTTTCTGCGTCTCTGTGACGTGTCCCCGTCAAGGTCAGCCGGTCACGTCGCGAGTGCCGCGGCCATGCGCGCCAACTCGGTGATCCGCGCCCAGTCGCCGGCGCGGATCGCGTCGGCCGGTGCGGGGAAACTGCCGCCGACGCACAACACATTCGACAGGGCTAGATACTCCGGCGCGTCGTCGATACCGATGCCCCCGGTCGGGCAGAACCGGATATCGGGGAACAGCGGCCGGAATTGGTCGAGGGCGTAAACCCCGCCCGCCGCCTTGGCGGGGAAAAACTTCAGGGTGTCGAGCCCGGCCCGGCGTGCCGCCATCACCTCGGAGGTGGTCTGCACCCCCGGCAGATAGCCGATGCCCGCCTCGGCGACGAAGGTGACCATCTCCGGGTCGAAGCCTGGTGAGACCGCGAACTGAGCCCCCGCCTCGACCGCCGCCGCGAGCTGCGCCCGGTCCAGCAGGGTGCCGACGCCGACCGTCATGTCCGGCACGTCGTCGGCCATGCGCCGCACCGCCTCAAGCGCGGCCGCGGTGCGCAGAGTCACCTCGACCACGCGGATGCCGCCAGCCAACAGCGCCCGCGCGAGGCCGGGGCCTTGGGTGGCATCGTCGATGGTGACGACCGGGATCACCGGCCCGGCATTCAGCACGTCGCGTACAGGCATACTCATGCGCCAAACATCTGCTTGGCCCGGCGCTGCATCTCATCTTCGGCAACATCTTCTTTGTGAGTCGCGATCATCCAAGCGTGGCCGAAAGGGTCGCGTATCTCGCCCATCCGGTCACCCCAGAACATATCATCGGGTTGTTTAACGACCGCAGCGCCATTGGCTCGGCATTTCTTTATGACCGAGTCTACGTCCTTCACATAGACCATGAGTTTTACGCTGTAAGGTTCATCCGGATTGGGCGCGCGCGTTCCCCATTCTGTGTTCGCCTGGCTGAGCATCAGGGATTGGCCGGCGATGTTTATCTCGCCGTGCATGAGACCCTCTCCCCCCGGCCCCGGCATTCGGAACATCTCGGATCCGCCCAAGTTCTCGCAATACCATGCCATTGCCGCAGGGCCATCATTGACGAAGATGTAGGGTAACGCGCCTTTCATACCGTCAGGAATCGGGTTTGCCATCGCCTCAGCCTCCTGGTGCGTTTGAGTAACGGTAAGCTAGACGCGGCGTGTCGATCGAACAAGACACCGTTGCGAAACGGCCCACCTCTTGCGCTTACCCTCCGGGGCATCCTATATCCGGTGTTGGAAGGCTGGCGCGGACGGGCGCCTCGCCAACCCGGTCAGGTCCGGAAGGAAGCTGCCTTAACGAGTTTCGGGCCGGGGCGCTGCC
>JABMNR010000020.1 GCA_013203465.1 Alphaproteobacteria bacterium | reverse complement strand
CACCCCCGGCCGCCGGGTGATTCCGATCGAGCAAGCCGCCGCCAAGATCCGGGTCGCCGCCGAGGCCCGCGACAGCCGCGATTTCCTGATCATCGCCCGCACCGACGCCCGCACCGATTACGGCTTGGACGAGGCGCTGCGCCGGGCCGAGGCGTTCGCCGAAGCCGGGGCCGACATTTTGTTCGTCGAGGCGCCGGAAACGGTCGAGGAGATGGAGCGGATCGGCAAGGCGTTCGACCAGCCGCTGCTGGTCAACGTGGTCGAGGGCGGCAAGACCCCGGTGCTGTCGGCCGCGGAGTACGCGGCGCTCGGCTATCAGATCGCGATCTTCCCGGCCCTCGGCTTCCTGGCCATGGGGGCGGCGCTGGAATCGGTCTACGGCACCTTGAAGCAGACCGGGGCATCGACCGGCGTGACCGCTCCGTTGGCGGATTTCATGCCCTTCTCCAAGGCCATGGGCTTCGAGGATGTCTGGCGCTTCGAGCGCGAGCACGCCAGCCTCGAAGCGGCGGAATAACCAGCCGTATAACCAACCGTCGGCCGCGACACCACAACGCCCGGAGCCATCATGAAACTGTTCTACACCCCCAACTCGCCCTATGCCCGGATCTGCCGGATCACCGCCATGGCCGCCGGGCTGATGGACCGGATCGAGCTCGATTGGGTGCCGCTGCGCACCCCGGACAGCCCGGTGATCCCGCACGCCACGCTCGGCCGGATACCGCTGCTGGTCGATGGCGATCTGGCGCTGAGCGAGGCCCGGCACATCTGCGCCTATCTTCACCAGAAGGCCGGAACCGGCCCGACGGTCGCGGCCTATGGCGACTGGCCGGCGGTCGCCGCCGAGGGCCATTCGCTCGCCTTTCTCGACGCCATCACCGTGTGGTCGCGCGAGACCCGGCGGTCGGAGGAAGACCGCTCGGCCTTCATGCTGGCGGCCGAGGCCGAACGCGCCGAACGCTACCTCGCCCACTTGGACAGCACGCTCGTCGTGCCGGCCGCCGCGCCGCCGTTGAACTTCAACACCCTGTGTCTGGTCGCCGCCCTCGGCATGATGCGGTTCTACGATCTGATCCCGGGTTGGCGCGCCGCCTATCCGACCGTGGCGGCGTGGTCGGACGCCTATGACGCGGTGCCCGCGATCGCCGACACCGCCCCCAGCCAGGACGCGCTGATCCCGTTGACGCGGTGACTCGATTCCAATGAAGTACAAAGCTCTTTTCGCATTCCCGGACGCGCAGCGATGTAAGCGTGCCCCGGGCTCGACCCGGGGGGATCCAGCTACTGTGCTTCTGGACCCACCCCGGCACGACGGCCGGGGATGCGGTAAAATCCTAACGATCAGCGTCTGGAGCCCCGTGATGACCACCGCCTCTCCTCTGCCGCTCGACGGCGTGCGCATCTTCGATCTCACCCGCATCCTGGCCGGGCCGACCTGCACCCAGCTGCTGGGCGATCTCGGCGCCGACGTGATCAAGGTCGAACGGCCGGATCAGGGTGACGACACCCGCAGCTGGGGGCCGCCCTACGTCAAGGGCCCGGACGGCGAGGACACCACCGAGAGCGCGTATTACCTGTGCGCCAACCGCTCGAAACGCTCGATCACCCTCGATCTGGCCAGCCCGGACGGCATCGCGCTGGCTAAGAAGCTGATCGCCGAATGCGACGTGCTGGTGGAGAATTTCAAGGTCGGCTCCCTGGCTAAGCTCGGCCTCGGCTACGAACAGCTTAAGGACGAATTCCCCGCACTGATCTACTGCTCGGTCACCGGCTTCGGCCAGACCGGCCCCTACGCCAAACGCGCCGGCTACGACTTCCTGGCCCAGGGCATGGGCGGGATCATGTCGATCACCGGCACCCCGGGGGTGGAGCCGGTCAAGGTCGGGGTCGGCATCGCCGACGTGATGACCGGCATGTACGCCTCGACCAACATCCTCGCCGCCTTGCGCCACCGCGACCGCACCGGCGAGGGCCAGCAGATCGACGTCTGCCTGCTCGACTGCCAGGTCGCCTGGCTGGTCAACGAGGGCACCAACTATCTGGTGGGCGGCGCGGTGCCGAAGCCGCTGGGCAACGAGCACCCGAACATCGTGCCCTACGCGGTGTTTCCCAGCCAGGACGGCCACGTCATCCTGGCCTGCGGCAATGACGGCCAATACCGGCGCTGGTGCGACGTGGCCGGCGCCGAGGAACTGAAGACCGACCCACGTTTCGCCACCAACCCGCTGCGGCTGAAGAACCGGGAGGCGCTGTACGCGCTGATCCCGCCCTACATGGCGCAGAAAACCACCGATGCCTGGATCACGGAGTTGGAAGCCGCCGGTGTGCCGTGTGGGCCGGTCAACACCATCGACCGGGTGTTCGCCGACCCGCAGGTGCGGGCGCGCGGCATGCGCGTCGACCTGCCGCATCCGCTGGCCGGCGACGGCACGGTGCCGCTGATCGCCAACCCGGTGAAACTGTCGGGCACCCCGATCCATTACCGTCACGCCCCACCGACCTTGGGCCAGCACACCGACGAGGTGCTGGCCGAAGTGCTGGGCATGAACGCCGAGGACATCGCCGCCGAGAAGGCCAAGGGTGCCGTCTGACCCTCTGCCCGGGACCGGGCCGTCACCGACGGCGGCCGCGCTGATCATGCTGGGGGCCGCCTCCCTGGTGGCGGCGGCGACGCTGATGGCGAAGGCGCTGGGCACCGGGTTCGGCACGGCGTTCGGGGGCGAGCCGCTGCCGCCGTTCATGGTCAGCGCCGGACGGTTCGTCTTCGCCTGGTTGGCTCTGCTGCCGATGGTCGCGATCCTGCGGCCGAGCGTCAAGGGCGCGCGCTGGGCACTGCATGGCGCCCGGGCGTTCTTCGGCTGGGCGACGGTCAGTTGTATCTTCGCCGCCGCCGCGCTGATGCCGCTGGCCGAGGCGACGGCGATCAGTTTTCTCAACCCGATGATCGCCATGGTGTTGGCGATCCCGCTGCTGGGCGAGCGGATCGGGCCTTGGCGCTGGGGCGCGGCCGGGGCGGCCTTGATCGGGGCGCTGATTCTGATCCGGCCCGGGATGGAGGCGTTCCAGCCCGCCGCCTTGATCGCGCTGGCCGCCGCGGTCTTTGGCGCCTTCGAGGTGATCTTCATCAAGAAGCTGACCGGCGGCCACAAGGTGTCCGGCGAGCCGCCGCTCCGCATCCTGTTCATCAACAACTCGATCGGCGCCACCATCGCGCTGATCGCCGCCTCGACGGTATGGGTCTGGCCGACGCCCGGGCAATGGGGCCTGCTGGCGGCGTTGGGCACCACGATGGTAATCGCTCAAACCTGTTTCATCCAAGCCATGAAGCGGGCCGACGCCAGTTTCGTCATGCCGTTCTTCTACGCCGCGCTGGTGTTCGCCGCACTGTACGATCTAGTGCTGTTCGACGTGGTGCCGGCCGGGTCGAGCCTGATCGGCGCCAGCGTCATCGTCACCGGCGCGATCGTGCTGGCCTGGCGCGAGCGGGTGAACCGGGGACGGTGACGTTCTGCCCGGCCATCGTTTCGGCCGCGCCCCTTGCCCCCCTCCCAGCCTCCGCCGTACTATACAAGCAACTCGCAATAGGTTGATGGGAGTGCCGCATTGGTTAAGCGAATTCGGCTTTTCGGTGAATGCTGACCATGGACGGAGACGCCCCCATGGATGTCAGTCGGCGCAAGGCCGTCGTTGAAGAGTTTCTCGTCCGCAGCCGCGAGTTCACCAAAGCCGGTCAATGGCACGAGGCCAGCAAGATCTTGAAGGATGCTCACGGCGTGGTGGGCGATGATCCGCTGATCGCGGCCGATCTTGGCGCCGCCCTATACAAGATGCAGCGTTACGGGGAGGCCGCGCGACATCTTAGCCATGCGGTGATATCAAATCCAGGTGACCAGAAATCGGCGAGGCGCCTTGCTTTTTCGGTCAAGAATCTGGATACCGAAGCCAATTCGCCGCCAGGAAACGCGGCCTCCGAATTAGATTCTCCGAACAAGGTTTTCGCGAAAGCGGGAGACCCACTTTCGGTTTTTTCGGATCTTGCCCGCCGTTTCGACCACGAAAGGATATCAGGCCGGTTCGTACGGTCATCATTCGACTTCACGGACTACGGTTGTCCCACGATCGACTATGAAACACATCCAGGATACGGCGCCGCATCCGACCTCGTGACGCCAAAGGGCAAAGATCCTGTGCGAACCCTGTGCGAGGGTTTCGCACCAATCTGGAACTATTATCTCTCCGTCAAGGCGGTTGCCGGAAATCAACCCTTACCGACCGAGCATACCACGCAGTTCGAGGCGCTCGAACGTGATGGTGTTGTCGCCCTGCGATTAAGTTCGGAAGAACGGGCCACGATGCTGGAACTCACCGAAACAGCCGCGCATGACATTCGGCGGAAAAGGGAAAACCTACCGGCTCGCAACAGAGGCGTCAGATCATCCGCCATTCTGTATCATTTCAGAACGCATCAGACGGAATTCGGACACTTTCTGAAAAAAGTGTTCGATGCGCACGGTGTAGTTGAGATGGCTTCCGCTTATCTTGGTTTGCCGATGGAGATCAAATTAGCCAACCTTCAAATCAACGCGGCTGATGACACCTCTATCATCGAATCTTGCACGGTGGGCAATGTTCCACTTTCCCAAGCATACTATATGCATATGGATTCGACCATTGCCACGATGAAGGTCATTTTCTATCGCTCACGAACCGACGCGGCATCGGGTGCATTTCGTTATGTAATGGGTAGCAATCGGATTGGTATGTCCCCGTTCGAGTTCTGCCTTCGCAAGGCCTCCGACAAAAGCGGCTTTGATTCTTGCTATCCTGAGTCTCGCGGACAGTTCGCAAAACTCCCGCCGTTTCTTCAGAAAAAAGCGAATTTTGGTAATGATTTGTTGGAGACGCATCCCAGCTTGAAGAAAATTCTAGAACGCGAGCGGAAAATGACAAGCGAGGATGGCGATGTGCTTTTGTTCGACAACAACGGAATTCATCGGGGAGCAATTTTTGAGTCGGGTGAACGAGAAATCATCCAAGTTCTACTCACGGCAAACATTTAGGTAACGACCGTTACGGACCGTGGAAACTGAAATGGCGGCCGCCGTTAACAATGCGAGTACCACGGCGGCGCCAAGCGTGGCTGACCGCATACGGGATCTTGTACGGAACAAGAACCATGCGGCGGTCGTTGCTTTAGTGGAGCAGAACCCGGCCGCCGGCGTTGACGAACCGGCCTTGTTTTATCACGGCGGGATTGCCGCCTACGAATTGGGCGACCTGGATACCGCGGAACATTTCTATAAGCGCCAAATCTGCTTGGATCCCGGCGGTAACGGCTATCGCTTCCTTTACAAGGTCCATCGCGACCGGACGCCCAAAAGGCCCAATCCAACACTCTTGTATAAAGCTCTCGCGATCAGCCCGTCTTCCCAAGTCATCCGATCGATGTTGGATGCGGCATTGCGGGATCCGGCCTCGGCGGAACCCACGTCAACGCGCACGGAACAGTCGGAAGGCGTGGATGGCGGCGTAAACCGCTGGCTCCTGGCGGCTTTCCTGCCGGTTCTCTTGGTATTTTTGAGCCTCGTGGCAGGCTATATTTCGACGGTCGGCCAACCTTTGTGGTGGAAGGTGGGGGCTGTATTGGCGGGCCTGTTTCTCCCGATCATTCTATTGGAAGCATATGCCTTTGCTCGCCTGACCGGGGAAAGCGGGCAGCTTAAAGCTCCGGCCCGCCGTCTTCAGCAAGAGTCGAACAGCTACATCGGGCAAATCACCGAAGAAGACGGCGGCGATGGAAAGTCCTTTCGCCGCCGTTCATTCGCCGCCGCGTTGACGCCGCATCCGTTTCTCTCATATGTCAACAAACCTCCAGAAAATCGCGACCATCCCTATTATCCGAACAATTATGGCCTGTTCAATCGATCGTATCCCTATGAACGCGATCCCGACAGTTTCCATGTTCTCGTGACTGGCGGATCGGTCGCCACGCAGTTCGCGCAAATGAACCGGTTCGGCCCACGTTATCTCGAGGAAGCGCTCAACCGGCTTTATCGGCCTCCAAAGGGCAAACAATTCCTGGTTTTTAATGGCGCGCTCGGCGGGTGGCGGTATCCTCAACAAGTTTCCATTTCAGCAATGACCGCGTCAGCCATGGATGCCGTGGTTACGCTCGATGGCTATAACGAAGCTTCGACGATGCTGCGTGACGGAGTGCTGTTGGAGCATCCCGGCAGCAAGTTCATGCTGGCTAACCCGGGTCTGGACAATGGCTATGAGCGCATGATCGGTGATTGGATCAGCGCGTGGATCTATGAGAAATCACGTCGGTACTGGTGGTTTCGAAACTCGAACTACTACTGCATGGTCAGCCAAAAACTTCGTCAGGCCATCTCCGGTATGCTCGATGCGGGCAACGAGAAATCTTACCTGATCAGTATTTTTGAAATGCCCAAATTGGGGGATGACCGGCGTTCGGAATGGGCCACCCGTCGCTACACGGACTATATCCGGTTCCTTCACGGCGCCTGTAAGCAGGTCGGAATGTTGAGCGCTCATTTTCTGCAACCGATACCCGGCCTGGGTAAAACATTAACGGAACAAGAAAAGAGCTACCCTAATCCCTTGGGAGAGGGCGCGGCCGGGTTGTTCACGAAGATGGAGCGGGCGCTGGCCGATATGGCGGCCAAGGAGAGGATACCCACCGCCAGTCTCATCAATGTCTTCCAGGACCAGACCGAAACAATCTACTCGGACTGGCCGCACTGCGCGCTCGATCGTCAAACCGGAGAAAGCGAGGGGTATCGGCTGATCGCCGAGGCGGTGGCGATCGAACTGGGCCGGATGTGGGGATTGGCGAAGCGGGCCACGAAGGCTTAGTCAAGCTCGAACCGATGGCGAAAGCCCTTCGCGAGTTCCAACATCGGCGGCCCGAAAGGCACGGCCGAGAACCGGGCGCCCCTACCACATTGGGTACAGGTCCTCTCGGTTCTTTTTGGAATCTTTTCTGCGAAAAACCAGCGACAGCACCTTGAGAAGTAGTTTGCGAAACATCGATTCGTCCGATCAACCGCCAAACTTGCGAACCATTATATGGCATTGGGGGTCATTCGATAGGGTCGTGTCCCTTGGCGTGGTGTAGCTGACGGCTGATGGCCGCGCTCTCCGGCAAGGCCGGGATGATCAGCGCGCCACGGCGGGCAGGCTGATGAGGGGATCGTCGCTGATCCGGCCGATGGTTTCCAGCGTCATGTAT
>JABMNR010000019.1 GCA_013203465.1 Alphaproteobacteria bacterium | reverse complement strand
GCGCCATCTGGGCCAACCAGTTCGACAACACCGCTAACCGCGACGGCCACTACCGCACCACCGGCCCGGAAATTTGGGAACAGACCGACGGCACGATCGACGGCTTCATCTGTTCTGTCGGCACCGGCGGCACGCTGGCCGGGGTCGGCATGGCATTGAAGGAACGCAACTCGGACGTGGTGATCGGGGTGGCCGATCCGATGGGATCGGCGATCTTCAGCCACTACGCCCACGGTAAATTGAAAGCCGAGGGCAGCTCGATCACCGAAGGCATCGGCCAGGGTCGGGTCACCAAGAACCTAGAAGGGGCGCCGGTCGACGCGCCGTTCCAGGTGACCGACGAGGAAATGCTGCCGGTGGTGTTCGACCTGTTGCAGCACGAGGGGCTGTGCCTGGGCGGCTCCAGCGGCATTAACGTGATGGGGGCGATCAAGCTGGCCGAACAACTCGGCCCGGGCCATACCATCGTCACCATCCTGTGCGACGGCGGAACCCGCTATCAATCGAAGATGTTCAACCCAACCTTCCTGCGCGAGAAGGGATTGCCGGTCCCGAGCTGGCTGGACGGCGGAGCCTCATCATGAGTGATACCGCCCCGCCGTTGGTCACCACCGCGTGGCTCACCGATCATCTGGGCGACGGCGACGTCAAGGTGCTCGACGCCAGCTACCACCTGCCGACGGTCAAGCGCGATGCTGACGCCGAATTTCGTGCCACCCACATTCCTGGTGCGGTGCGGTTCGACATCGACGCCGTGTGCGAGCCCGGAAACCCGCTGCCGCACATGATCCCCTCGACCGCGCTGTTCGCCAACAAGGTCGGCGCCCTGGGCGTGGCCAGCGGCGATCATGTCGTGGTCTACGACGTCTACGGCATGCAGAGTGCCGCCCGCGCTTGGTGGATGTTCCGGCTGTTCGGCCATGACCGGGTGTCGGTGCTGAACGGTGGCTTGCCGAAATGGACCGCCGAGGGACGGCCAACCGAAGCCGGCGCGCCCACGCCTTCGCCCGCTAGCTTCGAAGCCCGGCTGCGGCCCGAACTGGTGCGTGTGCGGGACGATCTGTTGCGCAACATCGACGGCGCCGAGGAACAGGTGGTCGATGCGCGGGCGGCCGGACGGTTCACCGGCGAGGAGCCGGAACCCCGTGCCGGCATGCGCTCGGGACATATTCCCGGTTCGCGGTCGCTGCCGTTCACCACCCTACTGAGTGGCGAGCACCGCGAGATCGCCCCGCCGGATCAACTGCACGCCGCGTTCGACGCCGCCGGGCTGGACCTGGACAAACCGATGGTGGCGAGTTGCGGGTCGGGGGTCACCGCCTGCGTGATCGCGCTCGCCGCCCATGTGCTCGGCAAGCCCGGGATCGCGGTCTACGACGGCTCCTGGTCGGAATGGGGCGGCCGTGACGACACACCGATCGAGACGGGTCCCGCCGCATGATCTCCGCTGTCCGCCCGATCCGCGCTGGTGACGAGGACGCCGTCATCGCCTTGTGGGAGCGTTGCGGTCTCGTGGTGCCGCATAACGATCCCCGCCGTGATCTGGCGTTCGCCCGCGCCGTTGAGAACGCCGAGGTGCTGGTGGGTGAGTTGCTCGACCGGTTGGTCGCTACCGTCATGGTCGGCCACGACGGCCATCGCGGCTGGTTGTACTACGTCGCCGTCGACCTGGAACATCAGGGCCGAGGCCTTGGTCGCGCCGTGGTGGCCGCCGCCGAAGAATGGCTGGCCGTGCGCGGCGTGCCGAAGATGCAGTTGATGATCCGCGACACCAACACCGCCGTGCGGGATTTCTACGCCGCCCTCGGCTGGATCGAGGAGCCGCGCATCGTCATGAGCCGCCGGATCGAGGGTGCGCCGCCGATCGGCCTCGGCACGGTCGACACCAAGGTGACGTCGCTGGAAATGCTGGAGCGGCCGGTGCGCCCGGCCCTGCACCCGCCGGCCAACCACAAGATCGCGCTGATTCGGGCGGAACCGCCGACCGTTGCGTTCTACCGGTTCCTCTTTGACCGGGTCGGCACCCCGTGGACCTGGGTTGGGCGACGGTGGATGACCGACGATGCCTTGACCACGATTATTACCGATCCGGCGGTTGAGATTTACGTGCTGCACGTGAACGGCACACCGGCCGGCTATGGCGAGATCGACCGACGCGAGGGACCGGCCAAGACCGAATTGACCTATTTCGGACTGATGTCGGAGTTCATCGGCCTCGGGGTTGGCTGGTGGCTGCTGAACACCGTGATCGATCTGGCCTGGAGCGGGCCGTGCGAACGCTTGTGGGTCCACACCTGCGACCTGGATCACCCACGCGCGCTAAGTCTGTATCAGCGTGTCGGTTTTCAGCCCTTCGAGCAGTACGACGAGACACTGCCGGACCCGCGATTGCTCGGCCTTCCCCTGCCCCAACCGCGCCACGGTCAACCCGAGGAGGGTGACGTAAGCCCTTCAGGGGATCACACGGTGACGCCGATACGCGGTAAGCGCGTCGAGTAGGCTGTCGCGGCTGGTGTAGACCGGATCGAAGCCGAGCCGGCGGATCTTGGCGGTCGAAGCCATGTCGTCCCACCACACCCGCCACATGAAATCGCCATAACCCCAATTGGCTATCCGGCCGAGATCGGGCTCCGACAAGCCGTGTTGGCCAGCCAAACGCGCCCACTCCGCGTCGGCACCCTTCATCGTGTCCACCAACGCAACCGTCTCGACCGGCCCCGGCTCCATCCCGAAGAACGCCGCCAGTTCGCCCCACACATCACACCAGCGGAAATAATCGGCGTCGATCACGTTGAACGCCTCCCCCGCCGCCTCGGGCGTGGTGGCGGTCCAGACCATCGCGTCGACCAACAGCCGCAGATCGGTCACCTGGGTCAGGGACTCCCACGCACCGATGGTGCCGGGAAAGCGCAGCGGCAGCCCCCGCGCCTTGGACAGCGTTGCGTAGGCCGCCATCACCCCCATGGAGTTGTGCGGATAGCCGAGCGAGAACCCCGCCAGGATGTGCGGGCGCAGGGCCGTCCACGTCCAACTCGACCGCGCCGCCCGCGCCGCCGTCCAGTCCTGCTGGTCGTAGTAGAAGTTCGCCATGGGCGCGCGGGGATCATCCTCAGCCGCCGGCGTGCGGTAGGGGCCAAGCTGGCTGCCATACCATTTGCAGCCGTGAATCAGCTGCACATGCTGCAACGGCGCCCCTCCGGCTTCCAGCCCCTCGACCACATGCACCAACATCGCCAGGTTGCGCCGTGCCTCGGCCGCCGGGTCCGGATCCGGCGCCCGGCCGGCGTAGAACAGGTGGGTGACCGACGACGCGACCGGAGACAGCGCCGCCCGTACCGCCTCGGCGTCGGCAAGATCGGCCGCGATATGCTCGATCCCGGCAAGCGCCGGCTCGGGCGGTCGGCGCGACACACCGATGACCCGCCAACCGAGGTCGATCAACCGCTCGGCGGCGGCGCGTCCGACGATGCCGGACGCCCCCGCGATCACGGCGACCTTGTTCGTGGCGTCAGTCATGGTCCGCTCTCTTTTGTTTGGCCGCTTAAAGCACGAGAGGCGCGCAGGTTGCCCCGCACGCCTCCCGATGACCTCCCCGCCCCCCCGCGAGATCGGCCAAACCGACTTCCGACCGCGCTAGTGCGCCAGAATCTGGCTCAAGAACAGCTTGGTGCGGTCGGATTTTGGATTGTTGAAGAATTCTTCCGGGGTGTTCTGTTCGACAATCTCACCCTGGTCCATGAAGATGACCCGGTCAGCGACCCGCTTGGCGAAGCCCATCTCGTGGGTGACCACGATCATCGTCATCCCGCTTTCGGCCAGGCCGACCATCACGTCCAGCACCTCGGAGATCATCTCCGGATCCAGGGCCGAGGTCGGCTCGTCGAACAGCATGATGGTCGGGCTCATGCAGAGCGAGCGGGCGATCGCCACGCGCTGCTGCTGGCCACCCGAGAGCTGGCCCGGGTATTTTTCCGCCTGCTCCGGGATTTTCACCCGCTCCAGATACTCCATGGCGATTCTTTCCGCCTCGACCTTGGACAGGTTCCTCACCCATATCGGCGCCAGGGTGCAGTTCTCCAGCACGGTCAGATGCGGGAACAGATTAAACGACTGAAACACCATGCCGACGTTGCGACGGATGGCGTCGATGTTCTTCAGGTTAGTGCCCATCACCGTGCCGTTGACGATGATATCGCCCTCCTGGTGCTCCTCCAGTCGGTTGATGCAGCGGATGGCGGTGGACTTGCCCGACCCGGAGGGGCCGCAGACCACGATGCGTTCACCCTTGTAGACGGTGAGATCGATGTCCTTGAGGACGTGGAACTCGCCGAACCACTTGTTCACCTTGCTCAACTCGATCACCACCTCGTCGGAAACGACGGAGGCGACATGCGGGGTGTTGTCAGGGGCAGCTGTATCGAGGCTCATGATCGTATCGTCCCTGTTCTCAATCGTTTTTCAGCACACGGGTTCGATTACCGACGGCCGTAGCCGCCACCGATCGTGCGCTCGAGATGTTGGCTATACTTCGACATGCAGAAGCAGATGACGAAGAAGAAGCTGGCCGTGAACAACAGCGGCTCGGTATGGAAACCCAGCCATGTCGGGTTCTGCCCGGCGGCCTTCGCCATCAGCAGGATGTCATAGAGGCCGATGATCGACACCAGCGTCGTATCCTTCATCAGGCCGATGAAACTGCCGACGATGTTCGGGATCATCAGCTTCAACGCCTGGGGCATGACAATCAACGCCATCATCTTCCAGAAATTAAGGCCCATGGCCTGAGCGGCTTCGTATTGCCCCTTGTTGATCGCCTGCAGGCCGGCGCGCACCGTCTCCGCCATATAGGCAGCGGAGAACAAGCAGACCGCGACGATCACCATGATCAATTTCGGCGGGTTGATCTCCACCGGCAGGAACAGCGGCATCATGGTCACCGCCATGAACAGGATGGTGATCAGCGGCACCGAGCGGAACAGCTCGATGAACGAGGTGCAGAACACCCGGATCACCGGCATTTTCGACCGTCGGCCCAAGGCCAGCAGGATGCCGTTGGGCAACGCCGAGGCAATACCGATCCCAGAGATCACCAAGGTCAGGAACAGCCCGCCCCAGACCGTTATCGGAACTTCCACGAACTCCCAGCTCGACTGGTACAGAAAGGCCAGCACGAAGCCGACGCCAAAAAAGCCCATATGCACCCATTTGTGCAACCGGTCGTCCTTGTCGGCGAAACCGGTGATGCCGACCAGCACGTCGCCGATCGACCGCCCCATCAGGTAGGACGTACCGACATGCAGCCAGACGGTGATGAACAGCACCAGGGCCACCGACACCATGGCCTGATGGAACAGGCTGGTCTCACCACCGAGGAAGAGCTGTGCGGCCAGGAACGGGAAGGTCAGCACGGCCGAGGCGCCGACCAGCATCTTGCCGGATACCTTGGGGAACCAAAACGGCGCCATCCAGGCGAACAGGGTGACGAAGGCGAGATTGATGCGCCACTGCTCGGGGTCGGGGTACCGACCGTACATCATGCTGTTGAACCAGACGCTGATCCCGGCCCAGCAGGCCCCTTCGCCCTTGTTGATGTCCAGGCATTCGCGATAACTGTTGGCCGTCCACACGGCGTTGATCAAGGTGTATTGCAGCACGCTATTCAAGACATAGAGAACAAGCGCCAAACACCCGATCGTCAGAATCCCGTCAACCAGACTGCCGAACAGGTTCTTCCGCATCCAGCCGACGACACCGACCGTGTTCGGCGGCGGCGGCATGCTCGGCTTGGGGTGAAAGACGGCATCCGTTTGCATGGTGTCCGTCATGGCTCATCTCTCCTTAATCTGGACGAGCTTGTTGTAGTAGTTCAGCGCCGCCGAAATCGTCAGGCTGACCGTCATGTAGAACAGCATGACCATGGCCACGATCTCGATCGCGTGTCCGGACTGATTGAGCGAGGTCTGCATGAACACCGCCACCAGATCCGGATAGCCGATGGCGATCGCCAGCGACGAGTTCTTCACCACGTTCATCCAGTTGCTGATCATCGGCGGCACGACGGCGCGCATCGCCTGCGGGATGACCACCAGCCGCAATGTCCAACTCGGCTTCAGACCAAGGGCGTAGGAGGCCTCGGTCTGACCGTGGCTGACCGACAGGATGCCGGCCCGCACCGCCTCGGCCATGAACACCGTGTGGTAGACCGACAACGCGAACAACAGGGCACAGAAGGCACGGGGAACGCTGGCGCCGCCCTGATAGTTGAAGCCCTTCAATTCGGCGAAATCAAAACTCAGCGGCGAGCCCATAATCACGAACACCACGATCGGCAGGCCAAAAATCACCGCCATACCGACCCAGAACGCCGGGAACCTCTCGCCGGTGGCAAGCTGCCGCTTCTTGGCCCACACGGCGATGACGTAGGCGATAATGATCCCGAGCACGGCGGCGATCACCGCCAGACTGAAGCCGTCGCCTGGAACCGGCGCCGGCATGTAGAGGCCACGGTTGTTCAGGAAGAATGCGTCAAACAGTTCAAGGCTTGTATTCGGCCGTGGCAACGCCGCCGACACCGTGTACCAAAACAGAATGTGCAGCAGAAGCGGCACATTCCGCATGATCTCGACGTAGGTGGAGGCCAGCTTGGCGACCAGGAAGTTCTTGGATAACCGCATGACGCCAACGACAAAGCCAAAAAATGTCGACGCGACGACCGCGACCAAGGAGACAAGCAAGGTGTTCGCGATACCGACGATGAACACATCGAAATACGTATCGCCGGCCTGATAGTCGATGATTGACCAAGCGATCGAGAAGCCCGCCGTCGAGCTCAGAAAACCGAAGCCCGCGGACATGCCGCGCGCCTCCAGGTTGGCACTGGTGTTCGTGAACAGATAATTCGCCGCCCAAATCACGGCGATGGCGACAACAATCTGATAGAAGACCGAGCGGTACTTCTCGTCGTTGACGATTTCTGAAAACGATCTGGAATCCCGGTGCGGGCCCGCTTTATCGACAACGGCCATCGGTCAGCCCTCTCACGCCCAAAAAATACTTTGACGGAAATGAGGGGTGCCCGGCCGACAGTCGGCCGAGCACCCACCCATCAGGTACTTACCGGAACGGCGGCGAGTACATCAGACCGCCACGGGTCCAAAGGTCGTTCACCGACCCCGCCCGCGGAATGTTCATCACGGTCTTCGAACCCATGTACTCTTCGTAGTTTTCGCCGTAGTTGCCCACCATCTTGATGATGTTGTAGGCCCAATCCTTGCCGAGGCCGAGACCGGTATTCAGGTCGCCCTCGACACCAAGCATACGCCTGATCTCCGGATTGCCGCTCTCGGCGCGCATCTTGTCGACGTTACCCGAGTTGATGCCCAGCTCCTCGGCCGCGACCATGGTGAACACCGCCCACATCACGATGTCGTTCCACTGGCTGTCGTTCTGACGGACGACGGGGCCAAGCGGCTCCTTGGAGATGGTCTCCGGCAGGATCGTGAAGATGGACCGATCCGGCGCCTTGGCGCGGATCGAGGCCAGACCCGACTTGTCGTTGGTGATCGCGTCGCAACCACCGGAGAAGAACGTGCTGTCGCGGACGTTGCTGTCCTCGAACACCACCGGTTGAATGTCCAGCCCGTTAGTCCGGCCGTAATCGGTCAGGTTCAGCTCGGTCGTCGTGCCGGTCAGCACGCACACCGTGGCCCCCTTGAGCTCCAGCGCGCTTTTGACGCCGGAGTCGTTGGTGACCATGAAACCCTGGCCGTCGTAGAAGTTCACCGTCGTGAAGTCGAGACCCAGCTGCGTTTCGCGGAACAGGGTCCAGGTGGTGGTCCGGGACAGAACGTCGGACTCACCGTTGGCCATCGCCGTAAAGCGAACAGCCGAGGTTACTGACTGATATTCGATCTTGTCCGGATCGCCGAAAATCGAGGCCGAAACCGCTCGGCAGGTCTCGACGTCGAAACCCGACCACTTGCCAGCGTCGGACAGTGAATAGAAGCCCGGCGCCGGGGTGCCAAGCTGACAGCGGAGATGCCCGCGGCTCTTAACGATGTCCAGCGTGCTCTCTTGCGCAGATACCGGCTCCGGCGAGAGTGCGAGAGCGGCCAAAAGCCCCGCGCCCAGACCGAAAAGGCTGACCTTCTTCATGTGAAACCCACCCAGTTATCGTTGTGACGAAGACCGGACGAAGCGGCTTACGGCGTCCCTATACACAAGGATCATGCCAGCCCCCTATCGTCCGAATCCCTTGCAAACCGCTCCCCGCGCGCCTTCCTGGTGCCTCTTACTGAGGCATCTTGTGGTCCGATGACGCGAAAGAGAGCATCCGCTCGGAACTGCGCCATTCCAACACGCCCGAAAGCGAGAAAGCAAGCTTTCCTGGCCGATGCCTGGATCAACGGTCGATATTCCGACTACTCTCGGACGCCGCAAGGCACCCGCTCGCGCCTAAACATCCGAGGTTTTGCACCATGTCCGCTTCCCGTTCGACTAAGCTCCGCACCCGCGTGGTGCACGCTGGCCGCCACCCCGCCGATAACCATGGCGTGGTCAATCCGCCCGTCTATCACGCGTCGACAATTCTCAAACCCACGATGGCGGACCGTGCCGCCGGTCAGTCGGCTCCACCGCACAGCTACCGGGACGGTCGGATGCCAACGCCGACCTATGGCCGCTCGGGCACGCCGACCACCTACGCTTTCGAGGAGGCGGTAACCCTGCTCTACGACGCCGACGACGTGGTCGCCGTGCCGTCCGGCCTTGCCGCCATCACCGTCGGCCTGCTGGCGGTGCTCAAGGCTGGGGACCATCTGCTGATGACCGACACCGCCTATTTCCCGACCCGCAAGTTCTGCGACCAGGTACTCGCCGATTACGGGATCGAGACCACGTACTACGACCCTCGGATTGGCGGCGCTATCGCCACGCTGATCCGCGACAACACCCGGGTGGTCTATACCGAGAGCCCCGGCTCCCTCACTTTCGAGATTCAGGACATCCCGGCCATCGCCGAGGCGGCGCACGCCCGGGACGCCGCCGTCATGATGGACAACACCTGGGGCACGCCGCTGTATTGCCGGCCGTTCGCGTTGGGCGTGGATATCGTCAACGAGGCCGTGACCAAGTACATCGGCGGGCATTCCGACCTCATGATGGGCGTGATCGCCAGCACCGAGCGCTACGCCGGCGCCGTTCGCAGCACCGCCCGGCTGCACGGTCATTACGTCGCGCCGGACGAGCTGTATCTGGCGCAACGCGGGTTACGCACCCTCAGTGTCCGCCTCAAACAGAACGAAGAAACCGGGATTGCCATGGCGCGATGGTTGGAGGCCCGGCCCGAGGTCGCCGCCGTTCTGCATCCGGCCCTGGAGAGCCACCCGGATCACGCGCTGTGGAAACGCGATTTCTCCGGCGCCTCCGGGTTGTTCTCGATTGTTCTCAAACCACTGCCCGAGGTGGCCTACGCGGCGTTCGTCGATGGATTGGAACTGTTCGGCATGGGCGCGAGCTGGGGCGGCTTCGAAAGCCTGGTCAAGCCCGGCAACCCGGGAGCCGAGCGCACGGCGACCCCGTGGCCGTATGAGGGTCCGCTGATCCGGTTCCACGCCGGCCTGGAGGATATCGACGACCTGATCGCCGATCTGGAAGCCGGTTTCGACCGCCTGAACGCGATCACCAAGGCGGCGGCCTAACCTCCGTGACCCGCCCGCGCATCCGCCTGCTGATCGGTGACACGGTCGCCCTCGGTCCCGGCAAGGCCGCCCTGCTCGAAGCGATCGCGGAGACCGGCTCGATCGCCTCGGCCGCCCGGCGCATGCGCATGTCCTACCGCCGGGCCTGGAGTTTGGTGCAGGCGATGAACGCCGATTTCACGAAGCCACTGGTCGAACGCGCGGCGGGCGGGCGCGGCGGTGGCGGCGCGGTGGTCACCCCGCTCGGCCACGACGCGATCGAACGCTATCGAACTATGGAAGCGCGTGCCTCGGCCGCCGTGGAAAGCGATCTCGACGGGTTCACGGCCCTGCTCAAACCTCAGGTTTCGAACCCAGACACAGACGGCTGAATGCCCTCCGGCGGCGTTGTGGACAACATACCGTCGGTATGCGTTATATACGGCTATGCATAACGCTTTTCGTGCCGTCGTGTTCTTCCTCTGCGTGTGTGTCGGGCTGCTTCCGGCCCATTTTGGGCATGGGTCGGAGCGGTTGCTGGTCTTCGCCGCCGCCAGTACCCGGGAAGCCGTTCTCGCCATCACCACGCAAGCGTCTCGGGAGCTGGGTATCCCGATCGTCGCCTCCTTCGCCGCAAGCTCGGCTCTCGCCCGGCAGATCGAAGCCGGTGCCCCGGCCCATCTCTATCTCTCCGCCGACGTCGCCTGGATGGACCGGTTGGAAAGCATTGAAGCGATCGCCGGCGAGACTCGGCATGATCTGGTGCGCAACCGTTTGGTGTTGATCGCGCCACGCGCCACGGTATCTCTGATCCGGCAGGGCCTGTTGACGTCGAGCGCCGCACTGTTCACCGCCTTGGGGGGCGGCCGGCTGGCGATCGCCGACCCCGACGCCGTGCCCGCTGGGGTCTATGGACGGCAAGCCTTGGAAAGCCTCGGGTTATGGGATGGCATCGCCGGTCATCTGGCGCCGGCGGCCAATGTACGGGCGGCCCTGGCGTTGGTCGAACGGGGGGCCGCCCCGCTCGGCCTGGTCTATGCGACCGACGCCAAGGCCAGTGCCAATGTCGTGGTGGTCGGCCGGGTTCCTCAAGATAGCCACGCACCGATCGTCTATCCGATCGCGCTGACCAAGCGCGGAGACGCGGACCGGCGCGCCCACAGGCTGTTGCAAGCGTTTCTGGCGCCCTCGGGCCGCGCGGTCTTCACCGCCCACGGCTTCGAGCCCGTGCAGCCATGATCGCCGACGCTTCTCTGTCCGTCGAGGAGTGGACCGCCATCGGTCTTAGTCTCAAGGTGGGGTTCTGGAGCGTCGTCACCGGCTTGCCCTTGGCCGTGACGATAGCCTGGGTGCTGGCGCGCTTGCGGTTTCCCGGCAAGGCGGTGCTGGACGGGTTGGTGCACGTGCCGTTGGTCGTGCCGCCGGTGGTGGTCGGTTATCTGCTGCTGGTATTGTTGGGCCGTCAGGGGCCAATCGGAGCTTGGCTGTATGAGGTCCTCGGCGTGACCGTTGCCTTCACCTGGCAGGGCGCGGTGATCGCCAGCACCGTTATGGCGTTCCCGCTGATGGTGCGCGCCATCCGGCTGTCGTTGGAGGCCATCGATCCGGGTCTCGAAGCCGCCGCCCGCACCCTCGGCGCCAGCCGAGCGCGGGTGTTCGCCACCATCACCTTGCCGTTGGCGGCACCCGGCTTGCTGGTCGGCGCCATGCTCGGATTCGCGCGCTCGCTCGGCGAGTTCGGCGCGACAATTACTTTCGTGTCGAACATCCCCGGCGAGACCCGAACCCTGCCGCTCGCGCTCTATACCTACACCCAGGTGCCGGGCGGTGACGCCGCCGCCATCCGGCTGATGATCCTGTCCTTGATCATCGCCTTCACCGCCCTGGCCGTCTCGGAAATCCTGGCTCGCCGCCTGAAGGCCCGCATGGAGGCGACGGTGTGATCCGGGTTCAGGCACGCACGATACTGGGACACGAGCCCGGCGCCTTCCGGCTCGACGTCGACCTGGAGGCACCGGCCGACGGGGTGACGGCGCTGTTCGGCCGCTCCGGCTCGGGCAAGACCTCGATCCTCAAGGCAATGGCGGGATTGCTGCGCCCCAGGCAAGGCCGGGTCATCCTCCGCGACGACGTCCTGCTCGACACCGAGGCGGGCGTCGACGTGCCGGTCGACCGCCGCCGCCTGGGCATGGTGTTTCAGGACGGCCGGCTATTCCCGCATCTGTCGGTCCGCCGCAACCTGCTCTACGGCGCGCCGGGTTCGCCCGAATTGGCGGCCGAGCCGCCGAGCCTGGACGCGGTGGTCGAACGCCTTGGTCTCGGCCCGTTACTAGACCGTCGCCCCACGACCCTCTCGGGCGGTGAGCGGCAACGGGTCGCCATCGGCCGCGCGCTGCTGATGAAGCCGCGTGCGCTGCTGATGGACGAACCCCTCGCCGCCCTCGACGCTGAACGCAAGGCCGAGATCCTGCCCATGCTGGCCGACCTGCAGGCGTTGCGCCGTGTGCCGATCCTCTATGTCAGCCATCAGATGGACGAGGTGGTGCGGCTCGCTGACACCCTGGCGCTGGTGGATAACGGACGGATCGTCGCCTCAGGCCCGGTCGAGGACCTGACCAGCCGGTTGGACCTACGGCCGCTGACCGGACGGCATGAAGCCGGCGCGGTGTTGCGCGGCGTTGTCTCCCGGATCGAGCCGGAGTGGGACCTCGCGACCGTGGCGGTGGGACAGGACACGCTGACGGTTCCGGCTCGGGCGATGCGGCCCGGCATCGAAGTACGCATCCGAATCCGGGCGCGCGACGTGACCCTCGCCCTCGATCGACCCACGGGGATGAGCGTGCTCAATGCCCTGCCGACCACCGTCGTTGAGACATCGGAGGCCGACGGCCCGCATATCGATGTCCGGCTGCGTCTTGGTGACGGTCAGTGGCTGTGGGCGCGGATCACCCGTAAATCGGCGGCGGCGTTGGGTGTCGCGCCCGGCCGTCCGATGATCGCGCTGATCAAGACCGTGGCAATCGACCGGCACAGCCTGGCGCCGCCACCGGCTGGCGAGGCATGAGGGTGATGTTTGACTTATGTCAATGCGCGCATGGCGCGGAGGGATAGGATGGCGTTGTTGTCTCTGCGACCCTCCAATCCGCAGAAACTCCCAACCCCGGCGGGGTCGGTGGCTTGCCACCGGCCCCGTTCGTGGTTTTGGCTGTCCGCGAGAACCGTGGATCAAGGCGCCGGGAAATGCCGGAAGGCGATGCCGCCGTCTTTCTTGATCTGCTCGACCAACTCGATTTCCCACGTCAGGTAATCGTTCATTGCCTTCTCGATCTCGGCCTTGTTCGATCGGTCGTAGGGTCGAAGATAGCTGTCGTCGGGCTCGGACAGCACGGCGGTCATCCCGCTTTGCAGCGGCAAGCCAGCCGCCTTCCACGCCGTCATCCCCCCGTCCAACAGCGCCACCGCCCGCCCCAAAGCGGCCAACTCGGCGGCGACAAGTCGCGCCAGCGCCGGGTTCGGTGCCGTCAGCAGAATCCGCGTGTCGGCCGGAATCTTGCCGAGGTTGGCCGGGATCGCCACGCGACTGGCCCACCACGCGCCTTCGGCGTGCTCGTCGCGGTAATCCAAGGCGCGGGTCAGATCGAGCAGGATCGCCTTGCCGGAATCGATCGCCGCCTTGGCCTCGGCGGCGGACACCGTATCGACCGGGGCCAATTCATCGACACCAAGCACGGTCGGCGCATACCGCCCCGACGTCAGCGGTTGGCCCTCAAGCCCGCTGTCCAGCACATGCACCGTCTCCCAACCAAGCTGCACCAGCCAGCTCGCGGTCATGTCGGCGCGCACCCGCTTGTCGTCGACCAGCACCACCCGCGCGTTGCGCACCGGCAGATAGACGTCGGTCGACTGCACCAGCTGCCCGCCCGGGGCATGGCGGGAATCGGCGATGCGCGAGGCCTCGAATTCCTCGATGGTGCGAACGTCCAGAATGGCGAGCGTCCGGCGGTCGGCCTCGGTCCGCCAGATGTCCAGGGTCGCCGCGTCGACCGTCTTCACCCCGAACCGCGTAGCGGCGGCGGCGGCGCGGGCTCGCGCCTGGGCCAAGCTCCCGGCCGACGGTTCCGGCGCCATGGTCTCGCGGCCATGTTCCAGCGTGTATCCCGACAGGTGCCAGCCCATGGTGCCGTTGCGCAGCGCCACCACCTGGTTCGGAATCCCGGCGTTGATCAACGACTGCGCGCCGATGATCGACCGGGTGCGACCGGCGCAGTTCACCACCACCAGAGTGTCCGGATCGGGCGCCACCTCGCCCACGCGATAGACCAGCTCGGCCCCCGGCGCGTCGACGCCGGTCGGAATGTTCATCACCCGGTATTCGTCGATCGGCCGGCTGTCCAGCACCACCATCTTGCGGCCCTGGTCCATGAATCCCTTCAGCTCATCGGCCGAGACCGACGGCGTGCCATAGGCGTGCTCGACGAACTCGCCGAACGCCTTTGACGGCACATGCATGCCGCTGAACAGCTCCAATCCGGCGGCGGACCACGCCGGGGTTCCACCATCCAGCTCCGCGATATCCGTATAGCCAAGAGCCCAAAGCCGCTGCGCCGCGCGCTGAGCCAGCCCTTCGCCCGCATCCTCGACCACGATCGGTGTCGACCGACGGGGAATGACCTCGCCAACCCGTAACTCCAACTTTCCCAGTGGGATGTTGGCGGCCAGGATCGGGTGCGAGGCGCCATAGGCCGCTTGTTCCCGCACGTCGATCAAGGCGATCTCGTCCGGGCCGTCCAGCAAGCCTTTCAGTGTTCGGGCATCAATCGTCTTGATCATGGTGGTCATGAGGGTCCCTTCCTCCCTGAATGTCACGCGTCGGCGGTTTCCAGCGCCTCGGCGGCGGCAAGCCATTGTTGCTCCGCCTTGTCGACAGCGGCATCCAACGCCGCCTTTTGCTGGATCAAGCGCTGCAAATCGGCGGTGGAACCGCCATAGGTGCCGGGGTTGCCCAGCTTGACGACCACGGCGTCGCGTTCGGCCACTAGCTTTTCCAGCTTGCGTTCCGCGTCCTTGGCCAGCTTGCGTATCTCGGCGCTCTGCCGCCGAGCCTCGGCGTTCTTGCGGCGCTGATCCTTTTTATTCGTTTTGCCGTCACCATTCCCGGCCGCGCGCCCGTCGCCGCTGGCCCGGCGATCGTCGCGCACCCGGTCGCGATAGGTGGTGAGGTCGCCGTCGTACGGTAGCACCGTGCCATCGGCCACCAGCCACAACCGGTCGACCGTCAGCTCCATCAGCCGGCGGTCATGGCTGATCAGCACCACCGCCCCGCCGAACTCGTTCATCGCCTGGACCAGGGCGATACGCGCGTCGATGTCCAAATGGTTGGTCGGCTCGTCCAGCACCAGCACATGCGGGTCGTCCGCCATGACCAGCGCCAAGGCGAGCCGCGCCTTCTCGCCGCCGGACAACGCTCCGACCGGTGTCGTTTGCTTGTCCTGGGTCAAGCCGACCGCGCCGAGACGGGCGCGCACGCGATCCACCGGTTTGCCGGCGAGCTTGCGTTGCAGATGGTGGATGGCGGTGTCCCGAGGGTCCAACTCGTCGGCGTGGTGCTGCGCCACATAGCCGACCCGCAGCTTGGCCGATCGATGCACCTCACCGCTCTCGATCGCCAACTCGCCCGCGATCACCCGGGCCAGCGTGGTCTTGCCGTTGCCGTTGGCGCCAAGCAGCCCGATGCGATCATCGGGGTCGAGCCGCAGATCCAAATTCCGCAGCACCGGCCGCCCCGGTTCATAGCCGACCGCCACCTTGTCCATCGCCAGCAGTGGCGGCGCCAGACTGTCGGGCTCGGGAAACCGGAACCGGGTTTCCGGGTCACCGGCTGCGGTCGGGATCACCACCATCTTCTCCAACATCTTGATGCGTGACTGCGCCTGCCGTGCCTTCGACGCCTTGTAGCGGAACCGGTCGACAAAGGCTTGCAGGTGCTTGCGCTGGGCGTCCTGCTTGGAGCGCTGGGCCTCGATTTGGGCCAACCGCTCCTCGCGCATTCGCTCGAAGGTGTCGTAATTGCCGGTGTACTGATGCAGGCCCAGGAGCTCGACATGGATCATGCCCTGGCACACCGCGTTCAGCAGATCGCGATCATGGCTGACCACGATCAGGGTCTTCGGATAGGCCTTCAGGTGACCTTCCAGCCAGACGGTGGTTTCCAGATCCAGGTGGTTGGTCGGCTCGTCCAGCAGCAGCAGTTCCGGCTCCTGAAACAGCACGCCGGCCAGCGCCACGCGCATCCGCCAGCCGCCGGAATAGGATGACAGCGGCCGCTTCTGCATCGCCTCGGTGAAACCGAGGCCGGCCAGGATGCGGGCGGCACGGGCCGGGGCGGCATGGGCACCGATGTCGGCCAGCCGGGTCTGAATCTCGGCGATGCGGTGCGGGTCGTCCGCCGTCTCCGCCTCGACCAGCAGCGACGCCCGCTCGACATCGGCGGCCAGCACATGCTCGATCGGCGGCGCGGCGCCGCCCGGCGCCTCCTGCTTGACCCAACCGATGGCGTTCGGCCGAGAGAACACCCCGCCCATGTCGACCGTGCCCTGGTCGACCTGCAGCACACCGGCGATGACCTTCAGCAAGGTCGATTTGCCGGTGCCGTTGCGTCCGATCAACCCGACCCGGTGCCCGGGCGGGATCGTCGCGGAGGCCTCTTGCAGCAAGACGCGGCCCGCTACGCGGACGGTGATGTTTCTGATCGACAGCATGGCGCGGGTGATAGCACCGGCGCGGTCCGCGGGCCAAGCGGGATCGACCAAAGCCGAAAGCTAACATGCCGACCCGTCGGCACGGCACGCCGTCGCGTTGACTTCCGCCGCCGGTCGTTCCGGCGTATGCAGAATGGGATGGTTACCTCCTCGCCCCCGGTCACGCCGCCGTCTGACGCCAAGACCGCATGGATCACGCCGATCGTCGGCAGCAGCGCGCCCGCGCGTGCGATCCTGCTGATGGTGGGCTCGGTCGGCATCCTGACGCTGAACGACGCGATCGCGAAATGGCTGACCCAGAGCTATCCGGTGGGCGAGTTCATCGCGATGCGCGGCGGACTGGTGGTGGTGCTGGCCATCATGTGGGTCACGGCCCGTCGGCGGCTGGATCTGTTGAGCGTGCGGAACTGGCGCCTGCAGCTGACGCGCGGCGGGTTGATGACGGTCTCGACCTTCCTGTTTGTCACCGCCCTCTCGTTGCTGCCCATCGCCGACGTCATTGCCATTTCCTTCGCCGGGCCGATTTTCGCCACCGCACTGGCGGCGGTCCTGCTAAGCGAGCCGGTCGGCTGGCGGCGTTGGACGGCGGTCGGAGTGGGTTTCGCCGGCGTGATCGTCATGGTGCGACCGACGCCGGAGCTGATCCGCTTGGCGGCGGTGTTGCCGTTGATCGCGGCGTTACTCGGAGCGTTTCGCGATGTCGTCACCCGCCGGATGGGAACCGGCGGTGAGTCGACTGTCGCGGTGCTGGTGATCTCCACCAGTATCGTCACCCTGGCCGGTGTCTTCACCCTGCCTTTTGGCTGGGAACCGATACAAGTCGAGCATCTGTGGCTGTTCGCCGGCAGCGCCGTGCTGGTCGCCCTGGCCCAGGCGCTGATGATCGAATCCTTCCGCTTCGGCGAAGTCGGCCTGATCGGCCCGTTCAAATACACCAGCCTGGTCTGGGCGGTGCTGCTCGGCCTGCTGGTCTGGGGTGACGTGCCCGATGGTTGGACCTGGGCCGGCTCGGCGCTGGTGGTCGGTAGCGGCCTCTACATCTGGTACCGCGAGGCAAGTCTGGCGCGGCAGCGGCGGCGGGCCGCCATCCATCCCTGACTCATCCCTGACTCAGCGGTGCACCACCGCCATCTGTCCGGCCGGATAGCGGGTTCCCTCGGGGCACCGGGCGGAATCGCCGCGTCCAGCCGTGCGATCTCTTCTTGGCTTAGCGTGATGTCGGCGGCGGCGGCGTTGGCTTCGAGATGCTCGATCCGGCGCGTCCCGGGGATCGCCACCACATGCTCGCCACGCGACAGGACCCACGCGAGCGCGACCTGAGCGGTGGCCACACCCTTCGCCTCGGCCAGCGCCCGGACCGGTGCCACCAGCCGAAGGTTATGCGCCAGTGCCGCGTCCTGGAACCGCGGATGGTCCCGGCGCCGGTCGCCCTCGGCCAGACTTTCGGGCCCGATCACCTCGCCGCCGAACATCCCGCGTCCGAGCGGCGAATAGGCCACGAAGCCGATCCCCAACTCGGCGGTCAGCGGCACCCGGGCCTTGAACTCCGGTTTGTGAACCTTGCATTTCGTCATCGCTAATCTCCTCCGTCGAAGATCAGCAGACATCAAAAATATAGCTTACGTCACTGTCCGGTTTCCGGGGAGGGTCTCAGTAGAAACATTACATGGGGCCTGATCGTGAACCTCATGGCTTGGTCAGCCATGCTTAGCCAGCTTCTAATCCTCGATACTTTTAAACCATATTGATCCAGCTCAAGGATGCTCGCGCTGTCCTTCCGGTATTCTGAACGTCAATTTGAAAGAAGCGTGCATGAAAGAGCATGAGCTTTGCGGCGCTATTCACCACCGTCAGGTCGTGCAGTTTTGGTACCGGGGTGGGCTCCGCTTGGTTGAGCCTTATGCCTTTGGTGTTGGTGACGGTGGCCATCCTCTGTTGCGCGCCTATCAGGTCTCCGGCTTCAGCCGTTCACGAGAGCAAGGCTGGAAATTGTTCCACGTCGACGAGATTACGAAGTTCAACGCGACCGAACAGACGTTTGTGGAACTTCGGCTTGGGTACATGCGGAACGACCCCTCGATGACAAAGATTTACTGTGAACTCTGAGATGCCGAATAAATGAATACGGCTGACATGGCGTGTACTTTTTAAGGTGTAGGGGGGCGCTGTCTTCACGGTTATCGAGTTTAAGAGGGTGCGGTCATGTCAGAAGAACAGGCACACAATTCGGGGGGTGGGCCTACCGATGTTGTAAGCATAAAGGACCGCTTTCCCAGCGCGTATACGATCTTGTTCGCCTTGATCATCGTCATGGCGGCGCTGACATGGATTCTTCCGGCCGGCCAGTACGAGCGTTCGATGAACGAGGCGCTGGGCAAGGAAACAGCTGTTCCCGGCACCTACACGACCGTCGAGGCCACGCCACAAGGCATCGTTGACGTCATCCTCGCGCCGATCAACGGATTCTATGACGTGGCCGAGTACACGGCGAACGCGATCGACGTATCGCTTTTCGTCTTGGTTATCGGTGGCTTCCTTGGGGTGGTGAACGCCACGGGATCGATTGACACCGGTATCAAACGCGCGATGGCCGGCATGAAGGGCCGGGAGAAGTGGATGATCCCCGTCCTTATGGCGCTTTTCGCCGCCGGCGGGACGACTTACGGCATGGCCGAGGAAACCTTGGCGTTCTACGCTATTCTTGTCCCCATCATGATTGCCGCCGGATATGATGCGCTTGCCGGTGTGGCGATCATTATGCTGGGTGCCGGGGTCGGTGTTTTTGGCTCCACGATCAATCCGTTCTCAACGGTGATTGCGTCGAACGCCGCTGGCGTGGCCTTCACAGAAGGAATGAATTGGCGGTTGGCGCTTCTCGGCGCCGGCTGGTTGATTTGTGTACTCTACGTGATGCGCTATGCCGACAAAGTGCGCCGAAATCCCGCGTGCTCCATCGTGGCCGATTTGAAGTCGGCCAACGAAGCCCACTTTCTAAAAAGCAGCCCAGAAACCCGAGTTGAGACGCTTACCAAGCGTCAACAAATCATCCTGCTGTTCTTTGGCGCCACCTTCTCGGTGATGGTGTGGGGCGTAGCGGCGCAAGGCTGGTGGATGGCGGAAATGTCCGGCTTGTTCCTGGCATCCGCGATCCTAATCGGTGTTGTCGCTTGGATGGGCGAGAAGCCGTTTACCAACGCCTTTGTCGATGGCTCACGCGACATGCTTGGTGTCGCCCTGGTTATCGGTCTCGCCCGTGGGATCGTGGTGATCATGGATGCCGGCAAGATATCGGACACCATCCTGCACGCGTCGGAACAAGCCCTTCAGGGCTATTCATCCATTGCCTTCATCAACGCGATGTACGGACTCGAGGCGTTGATGAGTTTTCTCGTGCCCTCGACTTCTGGTCTTGCGGTTCTCAGCATGCCGATCTTGGCGCCGCTGTCGGATTTTGCCGGGGTCGGTCGCGAACTAACGGTGACCGCTTTTCAGTCGGCCATCGGGGTCACGAACCTCATCACGCCAACCTATGCCGTGGTTGTAGGCGGGTTAGCGATCGGTCGCGTGCCCTACGACCGGTGGGTTCGTTTTGTATGGCCTGTCCTGCTGATGCTGACCGTGTTGAGTCTGGTCACGCTTAGCGTCGGAGCGATCATCTGAATGACACCGTTGGGATGGAGAACCGTGATATGGCGAACACGCTGGGCGTTCATTCCGAGGTGGGCAAACTGCGCAAGGTCATCGTGTGCAGTCCTGGCCTCGCACATGAGCGGCTGACGCCGTCGAACTGCGAAGAGCTGCTGTTCGATGATGTGCTCTGGGTACATGAAGCGCGGCGCGACCATCACGACTTCCGCGAGAAAATGGAAGAGCGCGGCGTCGAGGTGTTCGAGGTTCACCGGCTGCTCGCGGAGACGCTCGACGTCGAGGAAGCGCGGCATTGGATTCTGAGACGCAAAATCACCTTCGATACCGTCGGCGTGGGCATGCTCGACGAGCTGTCCAACTGGTTGCTGGGGCTGCGTTCTGATACGCTCGCACGATACCTGATTGGTGGTGTCGCGGTGCGCGATCTGCCTTTCGTGCCATCAGGTATGTTCGGCCCTTACCTCGGGGCTGATGGGTTCGTGGTGCCACCCCTCCCCAATATGCTGTTTACCCGCGACACCAGTTGTTGGATTTATGGTGGCGTTACACTCAACCCGATGCACTGGCCGGCGCGCCGTCAGGAAACGCTCTTGATGGCGGCGATCTACACATTCCATCCAAGCTTCGCCGACCCGAGAGTGAAAATCTGGTGGGGTGATTCCGACGTCAATCATGGCCCTGCCACCCTAGAAGGGGGTGATGTGATGCCGATCGGCCGGGGTTGTGTGCTGATCGGAATGGGTGAACGCACCACCCCGCAAGCGGTTGGGCAAGTGGCGCGCGCTCTGTTCTTGGAGAATGCGGCGACCCGCGTCGTTGCCTGCCAGATGCCGCGATCGCGCGCCGCCATGCACCTCGACACCGTCTTCTCGTTCTGCGATCAGGACGTAGTCACGAGCTTCGTCGAGGTTGCCGAACAGATCACCTGCTACAGCCTTCGGCCCGGTGATGGCGATGAGATGATCGACATCCATGCCGAGACAAAACCATTGTTCGACGTGGTTGCGGAGTGTCTAGCAGTTAAGAAGTTACGGGTAATTGCCACCGGTGGTGACCGCTATGAACAAGCTCGTGAGCAGTGGGATGACGGCAACAACGTTGTCGCGATCGAGCCGAGCGTGGTGATCGGCTACGACCGCAACACGCACACGAACACCTTGCTGCGAAAGGCCGGGATCGAGGTCATCACCATTCGCGGCGCGGAGTTGGGGCGTGGCCGAGGTGGCGGGCACTGCATGACCTGCCCCATCCAACGCGATCCACTCGACTGACCGCTTGCGCCCTGGAGAGCCACCATGTCCGTCACCCTCAAGAACCGCAGTTTCCTGACCTTGAAGGATTTCACGGCCGCCGAGATTGAGCTTCTGCTCAACCTAGCCGTCGATCTCAAGGCCGCGAAGAAAGCCGGAACCGAAGAACAACACCTCAAGGGCAAGAACATCGCGCTCATCTTTGAGAAGGATTCCACACGAACCCGGGTCGGTTTCGAGGTGGCCGCCTATGACCAAGGGGCGCACGTCACTTACCTTGGCCCGTCGGGCTCGCATATCGGCCACAAAGAGACCATCAAGGATACCGCCCGCGTCCTGGGCCGGCTCTACGATGGGATTGAGTACCGTGGCTTTGGTCAAGCGATCGTGGAACAGCTTGCCCAGTATTCGGGCGTTCCGGTGTTCAACGGCCTCACCGATGAGTTTCATCCAACCCAGATCCTCGCCGATGTGCTGACCATGCAGGAGCACAGCACAAAGCCGCTTACCGACATGTCCTTCTGTTTCCTCGGCGACGCCGAGAACAACATGGGAGACTCATTGCTGATCGGCGGGGCGACGCTTGGTATGGACGTCCGGCTATGTGCGCCCAAGCCATGTTGGCCGACAGCCGAAGTCGTCGCTTACGCCGAAACCACCGCCAAGCGGACCGGCGCACGGGTGCTAATCACAGACGATGTTGATCGTGGTGTTGCCGGATGCGACTTCCTCTACACCGATGTCTGGGTTTCCATGGGAGAGGCCAAGGAGCGATGGCGCGAGCGAATCGAGCTGCTCCGGCCCTACCAGGTGAATGCGGGAACCATAGCCAAGACCGGCGTTCCGCATACTAAATTCATGCATTGCCTGCCCGCCTTCCACAACGCCGAGACGGCGGTCGGTGCCGAAATCCATGAGGCGTTCGGCCTTGATGCGATGGAAGTGAGCGAAGAGGTGTTCGAGTCGAACGCGTCGATCGTGTTCGATCAGGCGGAGAATCGGATGCATACAATCAAGGCGGTGCTGGTCGCGACGATGGGTCGTTGATCGGTGCGCGTGGTTATCGCGCTCGGCGGTAACGCGCTTTTGCGGCGTGGCGAGCCGCTGACGGCCGAAAACCAGCGGGACAATGTGCGCCGCGCGGCTCGGTCGATCGCGACGGTCCTTGAGCATGGTCATCAAGCCGTCATTACCCACGGTAACGGACCACAGGTCGGTCTGCTTGCGCTCCAGAGCCATGCGTACAAGCCAAGCGAAGTGTTTCCCCTCGATGTGCTCGGCGCCGAGACCGAAGGAATGATCGGCTATCTGATCGAGCAGGAGCTTGAGAACGCCTATGCCGCGGATGCCGGCTACGCAACGTTGTTGACCCAGATCGAGGTCGATCCCAACGATCTGGCCTTCACCAACCCGACGAAACCCGTGGGGCCGGTCTTCAACAAAGCGGAGGCGGATCGCCTCGCCGTCGAGCGCGGCTGGACGATGGCGCCCGACGGCGCATCATTTCGCCGTGTTGTGCCGTCCCCAACCCCGCTGCGGATTATCGAGATCGGCGTGATCCGACGGCTCGTCGACCAGGGCGTTATCGTCATCTGTGCCGGCGGTGGCGGTATACCGGTCGTACGTTGCGTTGACGGGATGCTGTTCGGCGTCGAAGGGGTGATCGACAAGGACCGGGCCAGCGGTCTTTTGGCGCGCGAGCTAGGGGCCGATGCCCTGGTGATGCTGACCGATGTCGACGGTGTTTATAATAATTGGGGGACACCGGAGAAGCAGCTGATCCGAGCGGCCAGCCCGGCGCAGCTTAGGGATCGGGAATTTGCCGCCGGTTCCATGGGGCCGAAGGTCGAGGCCGCTTGCGACTTCGTCGAGGCAACCGGCGGAATGGCAGGTATCGGCGCGCTTGATGATGCGATCCATATCCTCAACGGATCAACCGGCACCGTCATTCGGCGTGACTAAACAAATTAAAGGCTGATTCACCGGTGGTTTAGGCTTGTTCGCGCGAAACCCCGTCGCACGATAATCCGAGCACTTCCATGCCGTTTTCCAGATAGGTAGGCAAAAGGGGAGGGTCGTGTCCCTTGGCGTGGTGTAGCTGACGGCTGATGGCCGCGCTCTCCGGCAAGGCCGGGATGATCAGCGCGCCACGGCGGGCAGGCTGATGAGGGGATCGTCGCTGATCCGGCCGATGGTTTCCAGCGTCATGTAT